>NZ_CP152413.1:8730000-9030000 GCF_038967635.1 Bradyrhizobium sp. B124
CTGCAGCGGCAGAACCCTGCAATTGGCAGCGGCGATGATGAGGACGGATTCGGAGACATCAGCCTTGCAGGCGACATTCTGCCGGGCTCTCTCCAATCTCCATCGCCTTGGCCGTGTTCATGCACAGTTGGCATCGCGTCAGGGAGAGAAAGACGTGCGGAAAGCGGATGTAACGTGCGCGTGCTGTGGCGCGGGTTTCCGGCGGTTGGAGCTATGGTCCGAACCCGGCGCCAAGGGTGAGTATCACTGTCCGGTCTGCGACTATTTGCTTGAAGCATTTGATGGCACCAACCTGATCGTCTATCGGCTGACGATCCAGCCGGTGCGCGCACCGGTTTACTCGGTGAGGCAATTCGACGACCGACGATGACGTGACGATCGGTTGCCATCGGCGCGCTCGAGGCAAAGCGGACCCAAACTTGCCGATGAGCAGGCGTTCTAAGCCGCGCGCTTGGCGAACGTTCGGAGCGCCGCGACCATCAACTCCGGCGCCTCCTGCGCGACGCAGTGCCCGACATTGTCGAACGTCCAGCGGCTGGCGTGCGGGATCAGGGCGGCGGCGCGATCGGCCATCTCCTTGTAGATCGGCCATGACTGCTCAGCCGTGGCGATGCAGACCGGACAGGCGATATCGGAGAACCACGGGAACGGATTGCCGCGCGTATCGCCGGTGTAGATCTGCTCCGTGGCCTGGAAGATCGGCCCAAGCAGCGCCGACTCGATTTCAGGCGTGCAGCGCAGCTGCATGCGGCCGTCGTCGAGGCGCGCAAAACCGTGATGGACATAGGCCCACAGCGACGGCTCGGTCCACGGCGCGAACGCCGGCGCGGCGCGCAATCGCCGGAACAGATCGTCGGCATTGTCGAATTCGGCCCGGCGGCGCAGCACGCCCTGCACCGACGCGCGCGCGATGTCGCTCAGGCCGCCGGTGCGCGGCGTGCGCGGATCCATCGCCGTCGGCTCCGTCACGAACAGCCGCGCGAAGCGGTCCGGCATCAGCTTCGTTGCGAGCATCAGGTCGGTCGCGCCGGCGCTGTGACCGATGCCGTAGATATCATGGAGATCGAGGCGTTCGACCACCATGCAGAGATCATCGGCGAAATCCTGGAACTGATAGCGCTCGGCCGCCGGCTTGTGGCTCTGGCCGTGACCGCGGCGGTCGAGCGCATAGAGGGTGTAGTCGGCGGCCAGCGCTTCGGCGACCTCGGTCCACACTTCGGCGACAAAGCCGGTGCCGTGCAGCAGCAGCGCCGGCGGCTTGCCGGAGGCCGGCTCGCCCCATCGCGCCAGCGCGATCTGCGCGCCGGCATCGCCAACGAGAATGCGCTTCCCGGAGTTCATCGTCGCTCTATCGTGCATCCTGCAGGATCATCGCAGCCGCCTTCTCGGCGATCATCGCGGTCGGCGTGTTGGTGTTGCCGGAGGTGATGGTCGGCATCACGGAGGCATCCGCGATGCGCAGGCCGTTGAGGCCGTAGAAGCGCAGGCGCTCGTCGACCACGGCCATCGGATCATTGGCCGTTCCCATCTTCGCGGTGCCGACGGGGTGGAAGATCGTGGTGCCGATGTCGCCGGCGGCCTTGGCGAGCGCGGCGTCGTCATCGCCGACGGAAGGACCGGGCAGGAATTCCTCGGGATGATATTTCTCCAGCGGCTTCTGCTTCATCAGTCTGCGCGTGGTGCGGATCGCGTCGGCTGCGACCTGGCGGTCGTCCTCGGTCGACAGGTAATTCGGCGCGATCGACGGCTTGTCGTCGGGCGCGGTCGAGCGGATCCGCACCGTGCCACGCGAGGTCGGCTGCAGATTGCAGGCGCTCACCGTGATCGCGGGGAAGCGATGCAAGGGGTCGCCGAACTTGTCGAGCGACAGCGGCTGCACATGGAACTGGATGTTGGCGCGCGAGCGCGTCGCATCCGAGCGCGTGAAGATGCCGAGCTGCGACGGCGCCATGGTCAGCGGCCCGCGGCGGCGGAACGCGTAGTCGAGGCCCATCAGGCCGCGGCGCACCAGGTTGTGGTAGGTCTCGTTCAGCGTGCGGACGCCCGATACCTTGTAGATCGCGCGCTGCTGCAAATGGTCCTGCAGATTGTGGCCGATGCCCTGCACGTCAGCCACGATGTCGATGCCGAGCGGCGACAGCCATTCGGACGGGCCGATGCCGGAACGATGCAGTACCTGCGTGGTGCCGATCGAGCCGGCGCAGAGAATCACCTCGCCCTTGGCGCGGGCCTCCACGGTCTCACTGCCCTGACGGAACTCAACGCCGGCGGCGCGGCCGCTCTCGATGATCAGGCGGTCGACCAGCACGTCGGTCTCGAGCCGCAAGTTGCTGCGGTTCAGCACCGGCTTCAGGAAGCCGCGCGCCGATGACCAGCGCCGCCCGCGCTTCTGGTTGACGTGGAAGTAGCTGGTGCCCTCATTATCGCCGGTGTTGAAGTCGGGGATGCGCTTGATGCCCATCTCCTCGGCGGCATCGCCGACTGCATCGAGGACCTGCCACGACAGCCGCGGCGCCTCGATGCGCCAGCCGCCGCCGACGCCGTGATGCTCGCTTTCGCCGAGAAAGTGATCTTCCAGCCGCTTGAACGCCGGCAGCACGTCGCTGTAGCTCCACCCGGTGAGGCCGAGCTGGCGCCAGTGATCGTAGTCCGCGGCCTGGCCGCGCATCGAGATCATGGCGTTGATCGCCGACGAGCCCCCGATCACCTTGCCGCGCGGATAGGCGAGCGCGCGGCCGTTCAGGCCGGGCTCGGCCTCCGTCTTGAACATCCAGTCCGAGCGCGGATTGCCGATCGCGAAGAGGTAGCCGACCGGGATGTGAAACCAGATCCAGTTGTCCTTGCCGCCGGCTTCGAGCAGCAACACGCGCTTCTTCGGATCGGCCGACAGGCGGTTGGCCATGATGCAGCCCGCCGTGCCTGCGCCGACGATAATGTAGTCGTAATCACCCTCGAGCCTTCGCGGCATGTCCTCGTTCCCGGCAAGCGTCTTTTGTTGACGTCCTTCTATAGCGTTTTCGAGCGAAGTGGAGCCCGGTTCGCGTGAAGAAAACGCGTCAATACAAGAAAATAGAACTCGGTTCTGACAGAGTCAGAATCGAGTTCTATCCAGACGCAGCCGGTCGAGACAAGCCCGCGCGACGGTACCGGGCGTGCGCTGGATGATCAGGGACGGCTGGGTTCGGCGAGTGTGACCTCGGGTCCGGGCCGCGGCACACAGAGGATCAGCGTCAGCATACCGATCGCGAGCAGCGCGCCGACGAGGGCGAGCGGTGCGTAGATGCTCCCGGTTGCGACATTCATCCAGCCGATCAGGGCAGGGCAGACCGCGCCGCCGAACGAGCCGATCGCGCTGATCAGCGCGATACCGCCCGCCGCGGCGCTGCCTTCCAGCATCGCGTTGGGAATGGTCCAGAACAGGGAGAGAATCGCGAAGATGCCGACCGATGCGATGGCGAGCAGCGTCACGGTCAAGAGGATGCTGCCCTGCGCGGCCTGCAAGGCGATGAAGCACGCCGCCGCGACGAGGCCACAAGCGACCACGTGCCAGCGCCGTTCCCGTGTGCGATCGGAACTGTAGCCGATCGCGACCATGCCGAGCGCCGACGCAACCGAGATTGCGCCGCTCAGCCAGCCGATCTCGGTGGTGGTCGCCACGCCGACGCGCTTGAGCAGCGTCGGCGTCCACAACAGGATGGTGTTGAGCGAGCAGAAGAACGCGAAATAGATGAAGGACAACAGATAGACGCGCGGCTCGCGCAGCGCCGCCGCGAAGCTGCTTGTCGTGTTCGGGGCGGCGGCGCGATCGCGGGCGAGATCGCTTGCCACCTGCCGTCGCTCGTCGGCGCTGAGCCAGTTCGCGGCATGTGGCCCGTCGGCGAGATAAAGATACGCGGCGATGCCGAGTAGCAGGGCTGGAACGCCTTCGAGGATGAACAGCCACTGCCAGCCGTGCAGGCCATGGACGCCCTGCATGTGATCCATGATCAGGCCCGACAGCGGCCCCGCGATGACGCCGCCGAGCGGCACCGCCATCACGAACAGGCTGGTCATGCGGCCGCGCACGCGATCCGGAAACCAAAGCGTCAGGTAGTACAGGATGCCGGGGAAGAAGCCGCCCTCGGCGGCGCCGAGCAGGAAGCGCAGCAGATAGAGGTGATACTGGTTCTGCACCAGCGCGAGCAGCACGGTCACAGCGCCCCACAGCACCATGATGCGCAGCAGGGTCTTGCGGACGCCGATCCTGACCAGCAGCAGATTGCTCGGCACTTCGAGCGCGACATAGCCGACCGAGAAAATGCCGGCGGCAAGCCCGAACACCGCGTCATCAATATTGAGGTCGTGCAGGAATTGCAGCTTGGCAAAGCCGATGTTGAAGCGATCGATGATCGCCACCGTGTAGCACGCCAGCAGGAACGGGATCAGGCGCCAGGCGATCCGTCCATAGAGCCGCGATTGGGCCGCATCCTGCATGAAAGTCTCCTCAGTGATTATTTTGATTGTTTGTTGGTGCGGCGACGACGGTGCGCTCCCTCGCCCCGTTCTTACGGGAGCGAGACGAGCGAAGCTCGCTCTGAGAGGGTTGGGGTGAGGGGCTGTCTCCGCATAACGCGGCGACAGCTGAGCCCGCGGAGACTCCCCCTCACCCGGAACGCATCTGCGATGCGTTCCGGTCTCTCCCCGCACGCGGGGCGAGGCTAAGGTCTGTTAGCCCGCCTTCGCGTTCGGAAACTCCAGCATCGCTTCGCCGGCGGCGACCGTCTCGCCGCGCTGGTTCTGCACGGCGACGTCGATCAGCACCCAGCGCGATTTGGCGGTCGTCTGCTTGGCCTTGATGGTGCCGGCGGGGCGGATCGTGTCGCCGGGTTTCACCGGCTTCAGCCAACGCGTCTCGAGCCTGCGATGGATCGCGCCGGCGGGCAGGGCCCAGTCGGTCAGCATGCGCGAGATCAGGCCGAAATTGTTCATGCCATGCATGATGATGCCGCCGAAATTGGTCTTGCCGAAATCGCCCTTCATGTAGTTGTCGTCGAGATGCAGCGGGTTGTAGTCGAGCGATGCATCGCAGAACAGGCGGATCGATTCGCGCGAGACCGCGAAGGCGGGGCCGTCGATGGTGTCGCCGGCCTTGAGAGCATCGAAATTCGCTGTGGTCATCGTGATCCTCCTTAGATCGGACGGATGGTCTGGCCGCGACCCGAGCAGATCACGTCGCCATGCTGGTTGAAGAAGACGTTGTCGTGCACCACGAATAGCCGCTCGCGCTTGATGAACTTGTCGAGCGCGCGGGCCTGCAGGGTGATGGTGTCGCCGGGGCGGGCAGGGATGTTGTAGCTCCACGACTGCCCGGCATTGACGGTGCCCGGCGAGCGCATCCAGTCGTCGGCCGGCGTGCAGGCGAACATCAGCAGAATATGAATCGCAGGCGGGGCGATCAGTCCGCCATGGGGCCCGGCCTTCGCGGCCGCTTCGTCGAGATAGAGCGGATTGGTCTCGCCGACCGCACGGCAGTACAGCGCGATCGCTTCCTGCGTGAGCAGGTAGGGCAGCGTCTTGCGCGGCTCGCCGGGGACGATGTCGTCCCACACCTTGCGCAGCTTCGCGTCCTTCCAGAAATCGGTTTCGAACGGGGTGGCCGCAGAACTTTCTGCTTGCGCCATCGAGGATCCTCCTGCTATTCAGTTCGCCAGGCGAACAGTTCATTCGCTGTGTGAATTGACGCTAGCGCGGTCGGGAGCCCCTGACAAGCGGGCAGCGCCGCGTCATGTGCAGGCAGCCATGCGGGCTGCGATGTGATGAGCAGAACGACAGCCCGAACCAGATGACGCCATGAGCAAGGAGAGTGACGGCTTCGTGCGTGCGATCGCGCGCGGCTTCTCGATCATCGAGGCGCTCGGCAAGCCGCCGGGCCGGCACACGCTGGCGGAGGCCGCCGACACCGCAGGTCTCAACCGCGCCACCGCACGCCGCATCCTCGCGACCCTGGTGGCGCTGAAATATTGCGCCTCGGATGGACGCTATTTCAGCTTGCGGCCGCGCGCGCTCGGGCTCGGCCTGTCCTATCTCAATGCATTGCCTTATTGGGCGCATGCGCAGCGCGCGCTGGAGAATTTGCGCAACGAGATCGGCGAGTCCTGCGCGATGGCGGTGCTTGATGAGGATGAGATCGTCTATGCGCTGCGTCTGCCGGCGCGGCGGATTCTGTCGGCCAATCTCGGCGTCGGCAGCCGGCTGCCCGCGCATCTGGTGTCGCTCGGCCGCGTCATGCTCGCGGCGCTCCCGCCAGGCACCCGCGAGGCTTATCTTGCGACCGGCGGCTTCAAGCAGGTCACGCCGCGCACCGTGACCGATCCGGAGCGTCTCGGCGAATTGCTCGCACGGGCCGAGAGCGACGGCTACGCCTGGGTCGATGGCGAGCTCGATCCCGCGATCTGCGGCATCGCCGTGCCGCTGCGCGACCCGGCCGGCGCGGTGGTCGCGGCGCTCAGCGTCAACACGATTTCGGGCACGGTCAGCGAGGCCGGCGCGCGCAAGAAATTTCTGCTGCCGCTGCGCCGCACCGCACAGGAGATCCGCAGCCAGATGCTCACCTCAGGCTAGGTGCGCACACGCTCTGGATCAGTCATTGTTTCCGATCACCTCGCCTGCTTAGATCGCGGAGCCGAGCCCGGCCTGGCGCTCGGGGTGCAGTATCCGGGTTTCGGCTGGAGCGATTGCCATGAACAAGATTGTTCTCACGCTGCTTGTGTCCGCCGCGCTCTGCGCGTCATTGCCGCTGCGGGCCAATGCTGAACTCGATGTCGCCGCGCTGAAGGGCGCCATCGAGAAGTCGGTCGAGGCGGACTATCCGAAACTCGACGCGCTCTACAAGGACCTTCACGCCCACCCCGAGATCGCGTTTCAGGAGGAGAAGACCGCGGCCAAACTGGCTGCCGAGATGCGGGCGCTGGGCTTCGACGTGACGGAGCACGTCGGCAAGACCGGGCTGGTCGCGATCTACAGGAACGGCGAGGGCCCCACCATCATGGTGCGCACCGAACTCGATGCGCTGCCGATGGAAGAGAAGACCGGCCTTCCCTATGCCAGCCACGACAAGACCACATGGCAGGGACGGGAAACCTTCGTGGCCCACAGCTGCGGCCACGACATCCACATGGCGAGCTGGGTGGGCGCGGCCAAGACTCTGGTCGGCCTGAAAGACCAATGGCACGGCACGCTGATGTTCATCGCCCAGCCGGCTGAAGAAATCGTGGCGGGCGCCAAGGCGATGCTGGCGGATGGTCTGTTCACGAAGTTTCCAAAGCCGAATTTCGGCTTCGCGTTGCACGATGGCCCGTTCGCCTATGGAACGGTGCGCTATCGCGTCGGGATCGGCTCATCCGCCGCCGATGGCCTCTACATCAAATTCCGCGGCCGCGGCGGGCACGGGGCCGTGCCACAGGCGACCATCGATCCCGTGATGATGGCCGCGCGCTTTGTCGTCGATGTTCAGAGCGTGATCAGCCGCGAAAAGGACCCGACCGAATTCGGCGTGGTCAGCATCGGCGCAATTCACGGCGGCACCGCGTCAAACATCATTCCTGACGATGTGGTGCTGCTCGGCACCATTCGCACCTTCAAGCCCGAGGTGCGCGCCAAGATGCTCGCAGGCATCGAGCGGACGGCGAAGGCGGTCGCCGCCATGTCGAATGCGCCGGAGCCTGAGATCAACCTGGCCGAAGGGACCAAGGCCGTGATCAACGATCCCGACGTGGTCGGCACGGCGGAAAAGGTGCTGAAGGCGGCGTTTGGCGACAAGTTCGCAACCTCGCCGCCCGGCACGCCCAGCGAGGATTATTCGGAATTCGTCAGCGCCGGTGTGCCGTCGATGTTCTTCAATATCGGTGTCTACGAGCCGGAGCGCGTCGCCGCGGCGCGGGCGGGCAGCGGCCCGCCATTGCCCACCAACCACTCGCCGCTGTTCGCGCCGGTGCCGGAGCCGACCATCAAGACCGGTGTCGAGGCCATGACGCTTGCCGTGTTGAGCGCGTTCGACCGGCAGGCGCGAGGAAATTAGCCGTCTGCGGCCGGGTGCGCCCAGGAGATTCTGCTGCCGCTGCGCCGCATGTTCTCGCCGTGCCAAAACTTGCAGACCGGTTGCTCAACTTGCTGGAGGATTCTTGTGGCAGACCCAATCCGCGCCCCTTTCTACCACGACGGAATGCGTGAGTTGCAGGACCGCTTCGACGGTCGTCGCGTCGCCGACGGCCTCGAGAAGCATCGCCTCCACTTCGAATTCTGGGAACAGGAGCGCAAGCTCATCGAGGAGACGCGATTCTTTTTCATCGCGACGAGCTATCAGGATAACGTCGATTGTTCGATGCGTTGTGGCGATCCCGGCTTCGTGAAGATCACGGGGCCCGACACGCTTGAATACCCCGAGTATGACGGCAACAACATGTACCGCACACTCGGCAATATTCACCGCAACCCGAACGTCGGGTTGCTGTTTGTGCGCCTCGACGGCAAGACGTTTCGCGCGCGCATCCGAGGCAAGGCAACGATCCACGACGGCGCGGACACGCTTGCCCGGCATCATGGTGCGAAGCTTGTCGTCAGCGTCAAATGCGAAATCTTTCCGAATTGCCCGCGCTACATTCCGGACATGATGGGCGCGTCAGCGGATGTGGCGGCGAATCCGTTCGTTCCTCGGCCCGGCTACGAGCCGCCCGCACCGGAATGGAAGAGCCGGGATTACCTCAAAGACGTACTTTCGAAATACGATCCGCATCGGAAACGCGACGCATAGCGGGCGGGCTCCTCGTGGCAAGAGCGGATATTGCTCTGCGCCGCGCTTCGAGGGCAAAGCGGACGCGGCTTCCAATCTTGCGCGCCCCAAGCGGATATGGGATCGGCGGAGCAACACTTGGTCAAGGCAGCGGCGCCATGTAGGGAATGCTGCCGACCAATACGAACACCTGAACCGCATTGCATAGCATGCCGCCCCAATGCAGCCGGCGCAGCCGCCGCACCGCGGTGGGATCGCCAAGGTCTCTCGCGTCCGCCTCGGCATCGAGCCGCCGCAGGAACCATCGGCGTGCCAGCACCGCGAAGGCCGCGATCAAGGCGATGCCAAGCGCGACAGCCGGCCGGCCCGCCGCGGCGAAGGCGAGCGTTCCGATCACACCGGAGACCGTCAGCACCAGGAAGTAGGCATTGAACATGCCGCGCAGCAGGCGGGTGACGGGCGGGACGTCGAGCTTCACGAGCAGGAACGCGGGGGCCGCGAGCAAGAAGTAGCCCATCGGCACCAGCAGGATGATGGTGGAGAACAAGACCGCTTGATCCGGCGTCATGCAGCCGCGCCCTTCTTTGAAGGCTAGGGGATTTCGGTGCGGAAACCTGAAGGAGTATCCGCATGAGAAATCCGCGGCACTATTGGGCTTTGGTCGGATGTGATCCGTCCGGCCAGACGTTGGCGAATGGACGAGGCCACCCGGCCCCCATGTCCTGGGCACATTCGGCATCCCATTTGCGAATGCAGGGCCCAGGCCAGAGGCATGCCACATCTGTTGGGTGGACCGGCTCTTGCATGCTAGACAGGACTTACGTCCAACCTCTGAGGCCAGAATTCTCATGCCCATCGTGAACCGCGTCGCCGATCTGCAACCCGATATCCAGGCCTGGCGCCGCAACATCCATGAAAACCCCGAACTGCTCTACGACGTGCACCGCACTGCATCATTCGTGGCCGACCGGCTGCGTGAATTCGGCTGCGACGAGGTCGTGACCGGGCTCGGCAAGACCGGCGTGGTCGGGGTCATCAAGGGCAAGAAGGGGGCGGCCAAGGGCGACGTCAAGGTGATCGGCCTGCGCGCCGACATGGACGCGCTGCCGATCCACGAGGAAACCAACCTGCCTTACGCTTCGAAGACGCCGGGCAAGATGCACGCCTGCGGCCATGACGGCCACACCGCGATGCTGCTCGGCGCAGCACGCTATCTCGCCGAGACGCGCAATTTCGCCGGCGATGCGGTCGTGATCTTCCAGCCGGCCGAGGAGGGTGGGGCCGGCGCGGCCGCCATGATCAAGGACGGCTTGATGGACCGCTTCGGCGTCCAGCAGGTTTACGGCATGCACAACGGTCCGGGGATTCCGATCGGCTCGTTCGCGATCCGCTCCGGCCCGATCATGGCGTCCACCGACGAGGTCAATATCAACATTGAGGGGCTCGGCGGCCACGCCGCGCGGCCGCACAAATGCATCGATTCGGTGATGGTCGGCGCGCAACTGATCACCGCGCTGCAGTCGATCGTGTCGCGCAGCGTCGATCCGCTCGATTCCGCCGTGATCTCGATCTGCGAATTCCACGCCGGCAATGCCCGCAACGTGATTCCGCAGACCGCGGTCTTGCGCGGCACCGTCCGCACCCTGACCCCGGAGGTCCGGCAATTGATCGAGAAGCGCATCGGCGAAGTGGTCAAGGGCGTGGCGCAATTGACCGGCGCGCGGATTGATCTCGACTACAAGCGCGGCTATCCCGTCACCGTCAACCACGCCTCGCAGACCGAATTCGCGACCCGCATCGCCAAGGAAGTGGCCGGGGACGGCAATGTGCATCCGATGCCGCCGCTGATGGGTGGCGAGGATTTTTCGTACATGCTGGAAGCGCGGCCCGGCGCCTTCATCTTCTGCGGCAACGGCGACAGCGCCGGCCTGCATCACCCCGCCTATAATTTCAACGACGAGGCGATCGTTTACGGCACCTCGTATTTCGTGAAGATCGTGGAGGACGCGCTGGCGGCGTGATCCTTGCCGTTGGTCGCTGCGCTACCTCTCAATCGGCATTGCCTGCGACAAACGTGAAGCGTTTGCGCAAGGGAGCGTGGCGACGAAGCAATCCATGCTTCAGCGAGCGAAGAGATGGATTGCTTCGCGGAGCCGCTCATCGGGCGCGCGTTCGCGCGACCCGTTGGCTCGCAATGACGAGCCAGTGCGCGTACTCATGAGTTCTCATGATGTCCGCTTCGCTCCGCTAACGGCCGCTTTGTGCAGCAGCAGTAAATGACGCGAGGGGCCAGAAGGCGACGTCGCTGACGCGCCACATGTCGCCGGCGACGTCTTCGAGTGAGCTGCCTAGCCGTGAAGTTGCGAGTTGAGGCCGTCCCAATTTGCTGTGCGTCTGGTTGCCTCGAGAGCGCCGCTCTGGGAGTTGCGACGAAACAGAAGGCCCTTCTGGCCTGAGAGTTCTTTGGCTTTCAGCACTCGGCCATCTTCCAAAAGGATGCGCGCGCCTGCCGTGACATAACAGCCCGCCTCGACGATACAATCGTCACCCAATGAAATGCCGATACCGGCGTTGGCGCCGATCAGGCAGCGCTCACCAACTGTAATCCGCTCTTTCCCGCCCCCGGACAGAGTGCCCATGATCGACGCTCCGCCACCAACGTCGCTGCCGCTTCCCACAACCACACCGGCGCTTATCCGGCCTTCGACCATGCAGGGACCGAGCGTACCTGCATTAAAATTGCAAAAGCCTTCATGCATGACGGTCGTGCCCGGCGCCAAATACGCTCCGAGCCTTACGCGATCCGCATCTGCAATTCTCACGTCCGCAGGCGTCACATAGTCAGTCATGCGCGGAAACTTATCCACGCCTGTCACCTCAAACGCGAGGGCGCGCTTTCGTGCTATCAGTCGTGCGTCCGGTACACGAGAGCATTCACAGGGACCGAGGGTCGTCCAGGCAACGTTAGGTAACTGACTGAAAATTCCATCAAGGTTCAGGCAATTCGGCTGAACGAGCCGGTGGCTCAGTAGATGGAGTCGAAGATATGCGTCGTGCACATCAGTTGGCGCAGATGCAAGGGAGCCAATTTCCGTACGGATTGGAACGATGTCGACATTGCGGACGTCGTCGTGTCGCGCATATCCGTCTGCCGACTCACCCAACGATCTGTTGAGCTCGTCCTTCGTCAGCCGTACCGTTGCCGCCTTGTCGGCCTCCGCGACCAGGCGCAGCTGAAGGAACCAGGAATCCAACACGCGACCGTCAGCGGCAATCGTCGCAAATCCCTCGCCGCTCGCGCCCCTCAGCTCTATCGCCATTTGCATGCTCTCATTACGACCCTGCACATAGTGCATACGCGAGTTCTCCTGGAATTGGCAACTTCTGCACGCTCAGACACGTCCGCTTTGGGCCATTTTCGACGGATTGAGCGCCGACAGGTGGTGTCCGCTTCTGGCCGTAGGCCTGGGCCGGGCCGAGGGCGTTGCGTCTGGCTGCGGCCTAATGAGTCCGCGTCCCGGACGACCTCACGCATCCCATCGCACCGGCAGCGTCACCGGTCCGCGGAACGCCCAGCCGCGGACGACAGGCGGCGCCTCCGCGCGGAGGCGCAAGTTGGGCAAGCGCGCGAACAGCATCGGCACCACGATCTTGCCGACGGTGAGCCGCGACACCCAGGTGCCGGCGCAGAAATGCGGTCCGGCGCCGAACGCCAGATGCGATTGCTTCGGTCGCGTCACGTCAAAACGATCGGGCTCGGCGAAGCGATTGCCGTCGCGGTTCGCGGCGCCGACGCAGAGCCCGATCTGAAGGCCCTCGGGCAGCGTGGTGCCGGAAAGATCGACATCGCGCGTGACGCGGCGCGGATACATGCCGATCGGCGAGATCCAGCGCACCGCTTCCTCGAGCGCAGCGGGCCATAGTTCCGGCTTCGCCAGCACGCTGTCCTTCTGCGCCGGGTTTTGCAGAAGACCGAGCACGAGGGTCAGGATCGCATCGCGCGGCTCGTTCAGCCCGCCGCCGATGATCACCTTGATGTTGGCGCGGATTCCCTCGATCGGCATCGGCGGATCGGCGTTGACCATCGAGGACAGGATCGAGGGGGTGGGATGGCTGCGGTGATCATCGAGCACCGCGTCGATCGCGGCGTCGACATCGGCGCTGGCCTGCATCGCCTTGCGCTCGATCCCGGCATCGGCAGCGTAATTGCCCGCGCCGTCGATCAGCGCCTGTGACCAGTCGGCCAGGGTCTGCCACGGCATCGCGCGAAAGCCGATCATCGCCATCAGGCTGCGCGAAGCCATCGGCGCGGCCAGCGCTGAGAACAGATCGGCCTCATCGGCCGCGGATAGGGCATCGATCAGCTCTTGCGCGATCGCGGTGAATTTCGGCGCCCAATACTCCTTGATCGTGGCCGGGCGGAACGAGGGCTCGATCGCCTTGCGGCCGATCGCGTGCTCGGCGCCGTCCTTGCGCATGAAGGTCGGCCCCATCACCTTGTTGACCAGCGAGGTCGGATTATCGGCCGAGTAGGTCGCGGGGTCGCGCTCGATCCGTACGATGTCGTCGAAGCGCGTCACCAGTGTCAGCCTCGCGGGCTCGACGAACACCGCCGGCGCCAGCTCGCGCAGGCGGCGGAAGATCGGATAGGGGTCGTCGAGCAGATCCGGATACGCGATGTCGGTGACGACGGGCACGGTGCTGGTCATTGGTCCTCCCGGAGCGCTTTTTCGCGAAGCCTAGCGCCAGCTCCAGCAATCGTTCAATTCGATGGGATCGATATAGGCCATCGAAATATTCCATGACATCGTGCTAGGTTGGGCCGCCAGCAAGGCGGGAGGTGCAGCGTGGCGGCCAATTCCTCGATCGATCCGATCGACATCGGGACCTTGCGGACGCTTGTACTGGTCTACGATTTGCAGTCGTTCTCTGCGGCGGCCAAGCGGCTCGACGTCAACCAGTCCACCATCAGCTACGCGGTCGAGCGGCTGCGCGGCGCGCTCGGTGATCCCTTGTTCGTCCGCAACGGCAATGGCGTGACCGCCACCGAACGCTGCGCGGCGCTGGTCGCCTGGGCGCGGGACATGATCGGCGAGATCGATGGGCTCGCCTCACCGGCTGAATTCGATCCGGCGACGGCGCAGGGCAGCGTGACGATCTCCTGCAACTATCACGAACGCCAGACCCTGATGCCGCAGTTCACTGCGCGGCTGCGTTCCGGCGCACCACGGGTCCGTCTCGTCCTGCTCGATGCCGCGGGCCATGGCGACATCCATCTCAAGCAGAACCAGTGCGACATCGTGCTCGGTCCGGTCGGGGTGGTCGGCGAAAGCTTCTTTCGGCGCCATATCCTCACCGATCACTATGTCTGCGTGATGGATCCGGCCAATCCGCTGGCACGCGGCCGGATCGCATTGTCGGCCTACGGCAAGGCCGAACACGTCTTTATCACCCATAGCGGCGAGTGGCAGCCGCTCTATCTCGAGGCCCTCGAGGCGAGGGAGATCGAGATTGAGCCCGCGGTCAGCCTTCCGAACCACGACAGTCTGGAGCGCATCGTCGCCGGCACAAGGCTGGTCGCGACGATCCCGCATCACCTGGCGCGGGCGATGGGCGGCGGCCTGCACGTCGCTTCGCTGCCGTTCCGCGTGCCGATCTCGATCGACATGTACTGGAGCGCCCGGACGGCCAAATCCGGCCTGCACAAATGGGCGCGCGGACTGCTGGCGGAGGTCGCGAAAGTGTACGCCGCCTGAGCGCGCCGCGACCGTCAAAAAGCAAAAGGCCCGCACCTGACGTGCGGGCCTTCGTCCGGTGCGATGCCGCGCCGAAAGCGTGTCGCATCAGAACACGTGGTAGAACACGTAGTACAGACAGCCCGAGATGATCATCGCGGCCGGCAGGGTCAGCACCCAGGCCATCGCGATGTTGCGGATCGTCGCCCATTGCAGACCGGAGCCGTTGGCGGCCATGGTGCCGGCGATGCCTGACGACAGCACGTGCGTGGTCGAGACCGGCAGGCCGTAGCCGTCGGCCGCCGCGATCGTCGCGGCTGCCGTGATCTCGGCGCAGGCGCCCTGCGCGTAGGTCAGGTGGGTCTTGCCGATCTTCTCGCCGACGGTGACGACGATCCGCTTCCAGCCGACCATGGTGCCGAGGCCGAGTGCGATGGCGACGGCGAACTTCACCCAGCTCGGGATGAACTTGGTCGCGGCATCGAGCGAGCCCTTGTACTCGTTCAGCGTGGCGACGTCGGCGGCTGTCAGCTCGGCTTCCTTGTCCTTCATCAGGAAGCGAATCGCCTCGGACGCCAGGTACATGTCGTTACGGGTGTTGCCGACCGCGTCAGCCGGGAACTTGGCCAGCGAGCCATACTGGGCGACTTGCTGTCCAATGTCGCGCACCAGCACCGCCAGCGACGGATAGGTGCCTTCGTTGATCTGGTGCTGCGCGACGTAGTTGGTCACGGCCGGGCGCGGATTGCCGATCACGTTGTAACCGGCGGCCTTGCCTTCGATGACCTTGCTGGCCGAGGTGGAATGCGCGGCGAACTGCTCGATCTGGCTCGCGGGCAGGGCGCGGTTCAGCGCGTAGGCGGTCGGCACGGTGCCGATCAGGATCAGCATGATCAGGCCCATGCCCTTCTGGCCGTCGTTCGAGCCGTGGAAGAAGCTGACCAGCGTGCAGGTAAGGATCAGGATGCCGCGGATCCACCACGGCGGCGGCTGGTTGCCGACCGGCTCGCCGAACAGCGCCGGTGTCGCACGCGCCAGCACGATCTTGAGGATGTAGAGCAGGCCGGCGGCGAGCGCGAAACCGAACAGCGGCGACAGCAGCAGCGCCTTGGCGATGTTGGTCGCCTGCGACCAGTCAACACCGGAGGTGCCGTCGCGGCCGCGCAGCAGCGCGTTGGTGATGCCGACGCCCATGATCGAACCGATCAGGGTGTGCGAGCTCGAGGCCGGCAGGCCGAGCCACCAGGTGCCGAGATTCCAGATGATGGCGGCGATCAAGAGCGCGAACACCATCGCAAAGCCGGCGCTGGAGCCGACCTGCAGGATCAGTTCGACCGGCAGCAGCGACACGATGCCGAACGCGACGGCGCCGCTCGAGAGCAGCACGCCGAACAGGTTGAACATGCCCGACCAGACCACGGCGATATGCGCCGGCAGCGAGCGGGTGTAGATCACGGTGGCGACCGCGTTGGCGGTGTCGTGGAAGCCGTTGACGAATTCGAAGCCGAGCGCGATCAGCAGCGCGACGAACAGCATGATGTAGGGCAGGAACGACGTGACGCGCGTGCCGGTGGCGTCGACGTCGGCATAGATGCTGTAGGCAACGAACAGCAGCGCGGCTGCGACCACGCCCAAATAAATGATCCCCGTCATGGGGTGGAAGCCCTTGTCGAGGTCCGGACCCTTTTTCAGGGCGGGCTCGATCGAGCCGGGTAACGCCATATCGCTCATGGTAAACTCCTGTCCCAATGCCTCCGATTTTGATCGATGCATATGACAGGCAATTGAAATCCGCCCCGCGAAATGAACCGGCCACCCATAACGGTGGACATCCCGCCGAATTGTTGTGCAACGCATTGAAGGTCCACGGGCCTTCGTGGCCTCGTGGCAATCTTCAGCAACAGACGATCACCGATCGCGCAATGATCGTGACTGAAGTCACTGTCCGGGTTTCGCGGAGCGAGACATGCGGAAGGCGAGGGCGCCGGCAGCGAGACGTCGGGCCCGCGAAGCCACGCCACCGGGAATCAAGGTCACTGGAAATCCCGGCAACCAGGAATTCAAATAACCAGAAATCCGGCGCGTGCCGCGAGCAGGTGACTGAGGAGGGGAGGATTGCGAGATGAGGTGGCGCGCCGCACGATTGGGGCTAGCAAACCGCGCAGCGCGCCCGCCTCAGGTACGTCATGGCGTGAACATGACGCCCGATACCTATGGAACATGTCACAGTATCACGGATCAATTAAAGGTTGTAGGTATTTGTCGGCGTCCAGAGACAATTTCACGTTGAAGTGTGGTCCCTGGTTCCGCCGGATTGGCGCAACTCAGGCCGCGCGGGTCGCGTTGCGCAACTGATCTGCGGCAATTTTCAGGTCGTCAATAAAGCGCTGATATTCCAGCGCTTTGGCTTTCTCGTCTGGCAGCCGCAACAGGTAGGACGGATGTACGGTGACGAGCACCTTGGTTCCGTCGTGATCGATCAGGCGGCCGCGGTTCTTGTTGATCGGGGTGATTTTGCCGAGCACGCTCTGCGCTGCGGTGGCGCCGAGCGCCACCACGAGTTCCGGCCTGATGGCGTCAAGCTCGCGCGCGTACCACTGACGGCAGGCGCGGATCTCCTGTGTGCCCGGCTTCTGGTGCAGCCGAATCTTGCCGCGCGGCACGAATTTGAAGTGCTTCACCGCGTTGGTGATGTAGACCTTGGCGCGCGCGATGCCGGCGTCCTCAAGCGCGCGATCGAGCATCTGCCCGGCCGGTCCGACAAAGGGATGGCCTGCGAGATCTTCCTTGTCGCCGGGCTGCTCGCCGACCAGCATCAGCGTCGCGCTTTGCGGCCCTTCGCCGAACACGGTCTGGGTTGCGTCCTTCCACAGCGGACAGGCGCGACAATCGGCGACCTCTTTGCGCAAGGCAGCGATCGTGTCGTGAACTTGCATGTCGTGAGTTTGCTTGCGGGCCATCGGCTCATCCTGCGGCTTCCGCGGCTCGGCCGCCTTGCGTGCGATGAAGGGGCCGCTGGTCATGCGCATGGCGTCTTCGATCAGCGGCTTAATGATCGAGTCCTCGGGCAGGTTCCTCCAATAGGCCTGCGGCATCTCCATCACTTTCAGCCGCGCGGGATTGAAGAGGCCGTTGTCGTGACGCCGCCAGACCTCCTCGAGCCGATCCTCGCTCGGCACCTCGGATTTGGCGACGCCCGGCGAGATCGAGATCGCGTGCCCGTCCCAATGCGCGCAGACGTCGGGGGTCAGGATCGACCACGGCATGTCGGCGAAGCGGCCGGCGAAGAAAGGTGCGGCGAACTCGACGATGCGATGCTCCGGCTCGAACCAGGCGACGTAATGCGCCGTCCGTTCGCGGCCGATCTCGCGGAAACGGAGCTGCGCGTGCATCCTGTCGATGTCGCCATAGACCGCGCGCGCCATCGCGTGGACCTCGGCTACCTCGGGATCATCAGTCGCGCTGAGCAGATCGTGATGGCTGCGCAGCCGCCACAGCAGGCGATAGAGCAGGGCGAAGCGCTCGTCATTGCGATGCAGGATCGCGGTCTTTGCGAGCTCGACGAAAATGGCGGGGACATTGAACTGCGCCTGTGGTGCATCGGGCAAGTCATTCACGCAGGAGGCTGACGAGGGTTCGTCGTCCTTGCGTACGGTCCACGTGACCTCCGCAGGATTCACGCCATTCAGCGCCAATCGCCGCGCGGCCTTGCGCCAGCCCTCGAAGTCGGTGTCGTTGTCGAGCACGATGATACGCATGCGATTGCTCCGTTTCCGTCACGCCGCCATTTTCGGGCCTGCGTGCCTGACTTGCGGAAGAGAAGGGCCCATCCGGTTCGGCGGCTGCTGAATCTCATTGATTCCATTCATGAATCGATGAGCTCACCAATCCGATTGACTCCGCGGGCCCTGTTAGCTTTATATTAGAACATATCATGAACAAATGGGCCAGTCCCTGGTTCTCTGTTCAGGTCAGTGACGGCCTCAAATTTTCAGGTGGAAGGAGCGGCGCAATGAACGGCGCACGCACGGGTACGCTTGCGTCTCTGCGCGGCAGCATCGCGCGCATCGAGGCGCCATCGGAGGCAGTGATGCCGAACCGCATCGCGCTTGGACACACGAGCGCAGACGCGATGCTGCGCGGCGGGCTTGCGCCGGCCGCGCTGCACGAGGTGTTCGCGGCCGGCCATCAAGGCGGCGCGGCGACCGGCTTCATCGCCGGGCTCGCCGGACGGGTGTCAGCGCGCAAGCCGCTGGTCTGGGTGCGGCAGGATTTTTCCGATCGCGAAAACGGCGCGCTGTCGATGCGCGGGCTGGCCGAGCTCGGCCTCGATCCGCGCCTCTTGGTCACCGTGCGTGCCGCCGATGTCGACAGCGGCCTGCGCACCGCGGCCGACGCGCTCGCCTGCGATGCGCTCGGCGCGGTTGTCCTCGAGATCTGGGGCCATGCGCGCCAGCTCGATCTCGTCGCCAGCCGCAAACTGACCCTGGCCGCGCAAGCCTCCGGCGTCACCGCGCTGGTGCTGCGGATCGCGGCGACTCCGATCCCCTCGACCGCGGAGACGCGCTGGATCGTGCGCGCGGCGCATTCGCCGCCCGGCAATGCTGCCTGCGCCTGGGGCGCGCCGCGCTTCGATGCCGAACTCGTGCGCAACCGTCATGGCCCGGTCGGGCGATGGATCATGGAATGGAAATGTGATGAGTGCCAATTCAGTGAACCGTCGGCGTATCCTCAGCCTGTGGCTGCCACGCCTGCCCATCGACCGCATCAAGCGCAAGCTCGCGCAGGACATCGCCTCGCAAGCTGACGCGCATGCCGTTGTGCCAACCGACACACGGGCGGTGGTCGGGCTCCCTCTCCCGCTTGCGGGGGAGGGTTGGGGTGGGGGTCTCGCCACGAGTCCCGCTGAGGGGAGAGCCCCCACCCGGATCGCATCTCGCGATGCGATCCGGCCTCCCCCGCAAGCGGGAGAGGCGAAGAAAGAACTTCGGTTCTCACGAGAACTCCCCAGTGTCGTGGTCGCAAAGGACCACAACGCGATCCTGCTGCACGCGATCGACGAGGCGGCGGTGCGGGCCGGGTTGTCGATCGGGCTGCCGCTCGCCAATGCGCGGGCGATCTGCCCGGAGCTTACGGTCTACGACGCCGATCCCGCCGCCGATCTGAAGACGCTGAACGACATCGCCGACTGGTGCGACCGCTTCACGCCGCTGGTCGCGCTCGATCCGCCTTACGGGCTGTTCCTTGACATCACCGGCTGCGCGCATCTGTTCGGCGGCGAGCGCGCGCTGCTGCAGATCGTCATCAATGCGCTGAGCCGGCGCGGCTTTGCCGTCAGTGCGGTGATTGCCGGCACCTCGATCGCGGCGCGCACGCTGACGCGCTATGCCTCGGGGCAGGTCATCGCCGATGGCGCGGAGGCGGAGGCGGTCGGCCCGCTGCCGGTGTCGGCGCTCGGCGCCGATGCCACTGTCACCACCGGCCTGCGCCGCGCCGGCCTGAAGACCATCGGCGATGTCGCCTCGCGCGCGCCGCATGAGATCTCGGCGCGGTTCGGCGCTGATTTCACGACCCTGCTCGGCCACGCGCTCGGGCGGGGCGATGCCCCGATCAGCCCGCGCAAGCCGCTGCCCGATTACATCGTCGAGAAACGTTTCCCCGAGCCGATCGCGACCGACACCGTGATCGCGCTGACGCTCTCAAGCCTCGCCAAGACGCTGGTTGCGGCGATGGAGAAGCAGGGCAAGGGCGCGCGGCAGCTGGAAGCGAGCTTCTTCCGTACCGACGGCGCGGTGCGTGCGATCATGGTCGAGACCGGGCGGCCGGTGACGCGGCCCGAGATGATCGACCGCCTGTTCCGCGAGCGGCTCGATGCGCTCAATGATCCGCTCGACCCCGGCTTCGGCTTCGATCTCATCCGCCTCGCAGCCGGGCGTACCGAGATCGTGGTGCAGCAGCAGCGCGATCTCGACACGTCAGTGCACGACAATGACGAGATCTCGGCGCTGATCGACCGCATCGCCGCCCGTATCGGGGGCAAGCGCGTCGTCGTGCATCTGCCGCTCGAGAGCCATATCCCCGAACGATCAGCGCTCGCGCTGCCGGCGCAGCATCATCTGGCCGCGGCGAGCGCGGCCGCCTGGCCGGAGCGCGTCGTCGGCGAGCCGCCGCTGCGGCCGCTCAGGCTGTTCGAGCGGCCCGAGCCGATCAAGGTGCCGTTCGCGAGTGTGCCGGACGGTCCGCCGCACCAGTTCACCTGGCGGCGCGCCTTGCATGCGGTGGTGCGGGTCGAGGGCCCCGAGCGCATCGCGATGGAATGGTGGAAGCAGGACGGCGCGGCGCTGACGCGCGATTACTTCCGCGTCGAGGATGCCGAGGGCCAGCGCTTCTGGATCTTTCGCGACGGCCTCTACGAGAGCGAGCTGCGCGACGAGGAAGGCAAGCCGGTCCCGGCCAACTGGTATGTGCACGGGCTGTTCGCATGAATATGCAGAGCGTTTTCGAGCGAAGTGGGAGCCGGTTCGCGTGAAGAAAACGCGTCAAAACAAGAATCTGATGCCCGACTATGCCGAGATCGGCATCACCAGCAATTTCTCCTTCCTGCGCGGCGGCTCCGATCCGCGCGCCTATGTGCATCAGGCGAGCGAACTCGGGATTCCCGTGATCGGGCTCGCCGATCACAACACGCTGGCCGGCGTGGTGCGCGCCTGGAAGGAGCTCGACAGCGACAAGGTCGCCCATCCGCCCAAGCTTCTGATCGGCGCCCGCATCGTCTTCGTCGACGGCACGCCCGACATCCTGGTCTATCCGCGCGACCGCGCCGCCTACGGCCGGCTGTGCCAGCTCTTGACCCGCGGCAAGCGCGGCGGCGGCATCGAACGGATCGAGAAGGGCGACTGCCGTCTCGCCCTGTCCGATCTCGTCGACTTCGCCGAAGGCCAGCTCTTGGTGCTGGCGCTGCCGCACCGTTTCGAGGCGGAAAAAGCGCTTGATCTGCTCGCGCAGCTCAAGGCCAGCGCGGCCGACGGTGTCTGGCTGGCGGCAAGCCTGCTCTATCGCGGCGACGACAGGCGCCGCCTCGCGCGGCTGCATGGCCTCGCCACTGACGCCGGCGTGCCGCTGCTCGCCACCAACGAGGTGCTCTACCACCATCCCGCGCGCCGTCCGCTGCAGGATGTGCTGACCTGCATCCGCGAAAAGACCACGATCGAGGCTGTCGGCCGCAGGCTCGAGGCCAATGCCGAGCGGCATCTCAAGCCGGCGCATGAGATGATCAGGCTGTTCCGCGACTGGCCTGCCGCGATCGCGGAGACCATGCGCTTTGCGAAACGCATCTCGTTCTCGCTCGACCAGCTCAAATACCAGTATCCCGACGAGCCGGTGCCGCCGGGCAAGACCGCGCAGCAGCATCTGGAAGACCTGACCTGGGCCGGCGTCGACAAATATTTCGGCGGCGAGATCGACGGAAAACTTCGCGCCACCCTGAACAAGGAGCTCGCGCTGATCGCCGAGCTGAAATACGCGCATTACTTCCTCACCGTGCATGACATCGTGCACTATGCGCGCAGCCAGAACATCCTGTGCCAGGGGCGGGGCTCGGCGGCGAATTCGGCGGTCTGTTACGTGCTCGGTGTCACCTCGGTCGATCCGACCAAGGTCGATCTGCTGTTCGAGCGCTTCATCTCCAAGGAGCGGCTGGAGCCGCCCGACATCGATGTCGATTTCGAGCATTCGCGGCGCGAGGAGGTGATGCAATATGTCTATCGCCGCTACGGTCGCCACCGCGCCGCGATCATCGCCACCATCATCCATTATCGACCGCGCAGCGCGATCCGCGACGTCGGCAAGGCGCTCGGGCTGACCGAGGACGTCACCGCGGCGCTCGCCGACACCGTGTGGGGCAGCTGGGGCAAGGGCCTCAACGACATGCAGGTGCGCCAGGCCGGGCTGGACCCGAAGAACGCGATGATCAACCTCGCGGTCGAGCTCGCCACCGAGCTGATCGAATTTCCGCGCCATCTCTCGCAGCATGTCGGCGGCTATGTGCTGACCCAGGACCGGCTCGACACCTATGTGCCGATCGGCAATGCCGCGATGGACGACCGCACCTTCATCGAATGGGACAAGGACGACGTCGACGCGCTTCATATGATGAAGGTCGACGTGCTGGCGCTGGGCATGCTGACCTGCATCCGCAAATGCTTCGACCTGATCGATGACCACAAGGGCGAGCGCTGGGAGCTCGCCAGCGTCCCGCAGGACGAAAAAGAAGTCTACGACATGCTGTGCCGCGGCGAGTCGCTCGGCGTGTTCCAGGTCGAGAGCCGCGCCCAGATGAACATGCTGCCGCGCTTGAGGCCGCGGACGTTCTACGATCTCGTCATCGAGGTCGCGATCGTGCGCCCCGGTCCGATCCAGGGCGACATGGTGCATCCTTATCTGAGGCGGCGAAACGGCCAGGAAAAGGTCAGCTATCCAGCGCCGGCGCCGGACCAGGGTAACAAGGACGAACTCTACAACGTGCTGCACAAGACGCTCGGCGTGCCGCTGTTCCAGGAGCAGGCGATGCGGATCGCGATCGAGGCGGCACATTTCACCTCGGAAGAGGCGAATGGTCTGCGCCGCTCGATGGCGACCTTCCGCAACCTCGGCACCATCGGCAGCTATGAGGAGAAGCTGGTCGGCAACATGGTCGCGCGCGGCTACGATCCGGATTTCGCCCGCAGCTGCTTCGACCAGATCAAGGGCTTTGGCAGTTACGGCTTCCCGGAAAGCCATGCCGCGAGCTTCGCGCAGCTCGTCTACATCTCCTCATGGCTGAAGCATCATCATCCCGATGCGTTCTGCTGCGGCCTGCTCAACTCGCAGCCGATGGGCTTCTATGCCCCGGCGCAGATCGTCGGCGACGCCCGCAAGAACGGCGTCACGGTGCGCGAGGTCGATGTCTCCTTCAGCTTTGCGCAGAACACGCTGGAGGAGCGCGACGGGAAGCATTGCGCAGTGCGGCTCGGCTTCCGCCAGATCGACGGATTTCACTGGCTGGATGAGGACGAGGAGAGGCTGAAGCAGTTACAATCGTCATTCCGGGATGCGCCGTCAGGTGCAGGCCCGGAATCCATTTCTCAGCATAGACGTGGCCCGATGGATTCCGGGCTCTCGCGGAGTCTGTCATCGGGCCGCGCTTTGCGCGGACCCGTTGGCGAGCCCCGGAATGACGGGGAGAAAGACTGGGCCGACCGCATCGTCGCCGCGCGCAACCGCCGGCCGTTCACCTCGCTGGAGGACTTCGCCCGCGACACCGCTCTCCCCAAGCGCGCGCTGATCCTGCTCGCCGACGCCGATGCGTTCCGCTCGCTCGGGCTCGACCGCCGCGAGGCGCTGTGGGCGGTGCGGCGGCTGCCCGACGATGTGCCGCTGCCGCTGTTCGAGGCCGCTACCGCGCGCGAGCAGCCGGATGAGGGCGCAAAACCGCTGCCGGAGATGCCGCGTCCCGAGCAGGTGGTCGCCGACTACCAGACCATCCGCCTGTCGCTGAAGGGCCATCCGATGGAATTCTTGCGCGAGATGTTCACCAGAGAGCGCGTCGTCGCCTGCCACACCATCAACCGCAGCAACGACCGCCGCCGGGTCAGTTGTGCCGGCGTCGTGCTGGTGCGGCAGCGGCCGGGCAGCGCCAAGGGCGTCGTGTTCATGACGCTGGAGGACGAGACCGGCATCGCCAACATCGTGGTGTGGCCGAAGGTAATGGAGCAGTATCGGAAAGAGGTGATGGGTGCGCGCCTGATCCTGGTCGAGGGCTACATCCAGAGCAGCCCCGAGGGCGTGACGCATCTGGTGGCGCAACGCATGACCGACCGCTCCCACGATCTGATCGGCCTCGCCAACGAATCCCTCAGCAGCAAGCATCCGGTGCCGGCGGGCCCGGCGCTGATCGAGCCGCTCAACGACATCAGCCGCGATCACGGCGACAACCCGCCGCAAAGGATCCGCCACCCCCGCAACGTCCGCATCCTGCCGCCGTCACGGGATTTCCATTAGTCATCGCGCGATGACGGTGGCTGTTGAGCCCGCTATCTCCCCAACGTCGTCCTGGCGAAAGCCAGGACCCATAACCACCGAACTTTGTTGTTGCAGGGATTGTAGCCCCAGCGTCGCCCAACAACGACAGTTGGGGTAATGGGTCCTGGCTTTCGCCAGGACGACGGTGAAGTTGTGCCTCTTAAAAATTCACCCGGTTCGAGATCGCGCCGTCGACGACGAGGTTCGAGCCGGTCGTGAACGAGGAGGCCGGGCTCGCCAAAAACACCGCGGCGTTGGCGATCTCCTGCGGTGTCGCCATGCGGCCGGTCGGGTTGCGGGCCAGCGCGTCCTGATAAATCTTCGGCGTGTTCTGCTCCACCATGTTCCAGATGCCGCCCTTGAAATACACGGTGCCCGGCGACACCACGTTGACGCGGATTTTCTTCGCCGCGTATTGCCGCGCCAGTCCCTTCGCCATGTGCACCAGCGCCGCCTTGATCGGACCGTAGGAGCCGGCGCGATCCGCTTGCGCTGCCGAGATCGACGAGATGATGATGAAGGCCGCGTCGCCGGTTGTCTCGCCGCTCGTTTCGAGGAACGGACGCGCCGCCTCGAACGCGTTCACCGCGCCGAGCACGTCGAGCCGGAAATTCTGCTCCCACGACGCCGGATCGCCGCCTTGCGCCATCGCGCCCGCATTGGAGAACATCATGTCGATGCTGCCCAATTCGGTTGCGACACCGGCAATCCACGATGTCAGCGCCGCGGCGTCGGTGATATCGACGGCCGCGCCGGTGACACGCACGCCGGCAGCCTTCAACTCGGCAACGCTGGAAGCAACCTGCTCGGCATTGCGCGCACAGACCGCGACGCCGACGCCCTCACCGGCCAGCGTCGCCGCAATGGCCCGCCCGATGCCGCGCGTGCCGCCGAGCACGATGGCGTTTCGTCCCTTCAAACCCAGATCCATTCGGATGTCCTTTCTGATGCGCGCGGACTGTAGCGACCCACGCAGCATTGCGCGACCTCGATATTCCCTCGCGTCACGCGATTTTCATTGTAGCCAAGCGCATACGGCAAGGTCGTCGGCGCCATCGGCGTCAGCGGCGGTTCGGGCTCGCAGGACTATGTGATCTCGCTCGCCGGCCTGGCCGCGTTGAAGTAGGGCGCATGACGCGATGCTTCTGCCGGGCTTCGGTCCGGCGGAAACTCTCGCGAATTTTGTTCGGCTTTTCAGAATTTAACTTGACGCCGGACCCAACTCAGATGTTCAATGCGTCCGTCTCGCCCGGCACGAGGGGCGCTTCGCGGTCGTCACGAACGCGGGTCGAGATGCGGTGGACGCCGATTGCGCAACTGACGAGTGCGGATGAAGCGGACGGTGAAGTCGTGTGGTCCTGACGCCCTAGCGGTAGGTGTCTTTTCGCATTGCGCGATGCGCGTTGTGAAGACGGTGACAAACAAGCCCAGTCTCGCCGGGGAGAGCACGAAGTAAGCCGTAAGCCATCGCGCAGGGAAAGCCGGATTGCTCCGGTTACACCTGTGGTCCTACCCCCGTGCTTTCTACTTTTGCACGGGGCCCATGGGTGCGATCGGCACCCGGCTTTCCCTGCGCCCTCTTCTCAAGGAGAGGGCGGCACACGAAGCAAACCTCGGGCGGATCGCGCCGCGAGAGTGCTCATCCGCGACTTACGTGCGAATGCTTACACGAAGCTTACAACCGGCTCAAATTCGGTGTCGTCCCGGGCAAGCGAAGCGCGACCCGGGACCCATAACCACAAATGTTGATTGTCTCGAGACGCTGGGGCCACAGCGTCGTGTAACGATGATCACCTGTGGTTATGGGTCCCTGCTTTCGCAGGGACGACGGTTGAACGTGGTCCTGCATTCGCAAGCGGATGATTTCTTCGGCAGCTGCCTGCTATTCCACCGCGGCCCCCACCGGCGGGCCGCCCGGTGGGCGGTGCAGGAAGGTGATCGACGCATAGGCGCCGACCCACGAGCCGGCCGCTGCGAAGGCGACGTAGAGCCAGTTCTCGGTGTAGCTGATCACCGCATAGGAGGAGAGCACGTACCAGACGCTGCTCCAGGTCGCGGCCGGCACGCGCTTGCGCGCGACGACTGCCGAGGTGAACATGACGTAGACCGCGTCGGTCGCCGCGGTCGCGAGGAAGACGCCGCCGGCGGTGAGGGGATCAATGGCAGCCATTGCAACTCCTGTTCGGGTCGGGCAGAGCTAAGGCCTGGTCCGGGAAAGTGTGATCTGTCCAAATAGGGTATGACGGTTGGGGACCGGGCATTGCCATTTTGTCATCATGCTCGGGCATAGAATAATCGCAAACAGGAATGCGCATGCAGGACATCCGTGAAATCCTTTCCGATGTCTGGACCGGCACCGGTGGCGCGCCGTCCGCGCTCGACGCGGTCGCCCTGACCGGCAGCGAGCCGCAATTGCCGTCGTCGTTTCGGGTCGCCGCGGCGGCGCAGGTACCGATTGCCGCGGCGGGCCTTGCGGCGGCCGAGATCTGGAAAACGCGCAGCGGCGAGCCGCAGGGCGTCGCGGTCGACATGCGCCATGCCGTCGTCGAATGTCGCAGCGAGCGATATCTGCGGGTCGACGACAAGCCGCCGCCGCCGGCCTGGGACAAGATCGCGGGCGTCTACCGTGTCCGCGACAACCGCTTCGTCCGCCTGCACACCAATTTCCTGCATCACCGCGACGCCGTCTGCAAGGTGCTCGGCTGCAGCGCCGAGCGCGACGATGTCCAGGCCGCGCTGCTGCAATGGGACGGCGAGGCGTTCGAGACCGCGGCCTATGCGGCCGGCGGCGTCGTCGCCTTGATGCGCTCATATGACGAGTGGTCAGCGACGCCGCACGCAAGAGAACTTGCAAGACTGCCGCTGATCTCGATCGAGAAGATCGGCGAGGCCGCGCCAAAGCCGTGGCCCGCGGGGAAGCGGCCGCTGGCCGGCATCCGGGTGCTCGATCTGTCGCGCGTGATCGCCGGCCCCGTCGCCGGCCGCACGCTCGCCGCGCATGGCGCCGACGTGCTGCTGATCTCCGGTCCCGATCTGCCTGATATCCCCTGGCTCACCATCGACACCGGCCGCGGCAAGCTGACGAGCTTTCTCGAACTGCGCAGTGAGGAGGGGCGGGCCGTGATGCGCGGTCTCGTCGCGCAGGCCGATATTGTCTCGCAGGGCTATCGTCCGCAGGCGATTGCGCGGCTCGGCTTCTCGCCGGAGGAGGCGGCCCGCATCAATCCCGGGATCGTCTATGTGACGCTCTCGGCCTATGGCCATGCCGGTCCATGGGCGGAGCGGCGTGGCTTCGACTCGCTGGTGCAGACCACGACCGGCTTCAATCACGCCGAGGGGCAGGCCGCCGGCGTCGACGGACCGAAGGAATTGCCGGCCCAGATGCTCGACCACGCCACCGGATACTTCATGGCGTTCGGCGCCATGATGGCCAGGGCACGCCAGGCGCGCGAGGGCGGCAGCTGGCACGTCCGCCTGTCGCTGGCGCAAACCGGGCGCTGGCTGTGGAATCTCGGCCGGCTCGAAGGAGGTCTTGCCACCGAGGACCTGAAGGCGGATGCGGCGCAGCCCTTCATCGAGCGGCTTCCGTCCGGCTTTGGCACGCTGAGTTCGGTCCGGCACGCCGCGATCCTGTCGCGCACCCCGGCCCATTGGTCCCGCCCGGCGATGCCGCTCGGCAGCCATCCTGCTGAGTTTCCCGCCCCAGGGTTTGCTGCCCCGGAGTTTCCCGGATGAGACATTCAGTCGCCATTCAGGCAATCCGAACTTTAACCACGCGCACCGCCGAAGAGCGATTTTTAGGTTGTTTGAAACGCCAATTCGGCACTATTAGCGCACCGCTGGGGTTGTCCCGCCGGAAGCTGCAACGATCGACCCCGCGGACCGCATGCTGAAAGAGTTTATCAAGCGAATGCAGAGCTTTAGCCGCCCGCGCCTGCTCGTGGCCACGGCGGTGCTGGTGGTCGCCTGCGCGGGCGCCTATGGCTACACGCGGTTCGGCTCGGACAAGCAGGCACCGTCGGAAGTCTCCAGCCAGTCCCGCAAGGGCGGCACGCGCTATGCGCCATCGCCAGCCGAGTGGGCCAGCCTGACCTTCCAGACCGTGGCCGAGCACACCTTCCGCTCCGAACTGGTGACCGAGGGCAAGATCGGGATCGACGAGGACCGCTCCACCCCGGTCTACTCGCCCTATACCGGGCGGGTCACCCGCCTCCTGGTGCGGCCGGGCGATACCGTGGTGAAGGGGCAGCCGCTGTTCGTGATCGAAGCGGCCGACACCGTGCAGGCGCAGAACGACTACGTCGCCGCGACGACCGGCCTCAACAAGGCCCAGTCGGCGCTCGACCTGGCGCAGATCCAGGAGAAGCGCGCCAAGGACCTGTCCGAGGGCAAGGCAATCCCGCTGAAGGATTATCAGACCGCGCAGGCGGCGCTGGTGCAGGCGCAGAATGATGCGCGCTCGGCGCAGACGCTGCTGGAAGCCGCGCAGAACAAGCTGCACATCCTCGGTTTCGGCGACGAAGCCATCACGACATTGCAGCAGAAGGGCCGCCTCAATCCGGAGACGACGGTGTTCGCGCCGATCGGCGGCACCGTGGTCCAGCGCAAGGCCGGTCCCGGCCAGTATGTCTCGACCGGCGCCAGCGACCCGGTCTATGTGATCGGCGATCTCTCGACGGTCTGGCTGATCGCCTTTGTCCGCGAATCCGACGCCGACAATGTCGCAGTCGGGCAGGACCTCAGCTTCAGCGTGATGGCGCTGCCCGGCAAGGTGCTGAACGCCCGGGTCAACTATGTCGCCGCGGCGATCGACGCGACCTCGCGCCGGCTCCTGGTACGCGCCACCATCGACAACGCCGACAATCGGCTGAAGCCCGAGATGTTCGCCAATGTGACGCTGTATTCGAAGGGCGACCACCCGGCGGTCGGCGTGCCGAAACAGGCGCTGATCTACGAGGGCGATCAGGTTCGCGTCTGGATCGCGAAGGCCGACGACAAGACCATCGAGCTGCGCCAGATCAAGCCCGGCCTCATCAATGGCGACCTCGTCGAGGTCGCCGGCAATCTCAAGCCGGGCGAGCAGATCGTGACGAAGGGAAGCCTCTTCATCGACCGCGCCGCATCAGGTACCTAGCAGCATGATCCGGAAAAGTGGGAACCGGCTTTCCCTCGCGACAAACGCGGAACGCATTTGCGCGGAGACCATGCTCACCAAGAAAAATCCTCTCCGTTGAAAGTGCCGATCTGAATGGATCGCCTCGTCGCCCTTGCCGTCAATCGCCGCTACTTGATGGTGGCCATGTTCGTCGTCGTCATCATCGGCGGCCTGTTTGCGTTCAAGCAGCTCAACATCGAGGCCTATCCCGATCCGACCCCGCCGATGGTCGACATCGTGACGCAGAGCCCGGGCCTCTCGGCCGAGGAGATCGAGCGCTATATCACGATCCCGATCGAGACCCAGGTCGCCGGCATCAAGAACCTCAAGACCATCCGCACTATCTCGCTGTACGGCCTCTCCGACGTCAAGCTGCAGTTCTCCTTCGACTACACCTATGACGAGGCGCTGCAGCAGGTGCTCAATCGGCTGTCGCAGCTCGCGCCGCTGCCCGGCAACGTGCAGCCCGGCATCTCCCCGACCAGCCCGATCGGCGAAATCTTCCGCTACCGGCTGAAGGGACCGCCGAACTACAGCGTGCTCGACCTCAAGACGCTGCAGGACTGGGTGCTGCAACGCCGCTTCCGCGCGGTGCCCGGCGTGATCGACGTCACCGGCTGGGGCGGCAAGACCAAGACCTACGAGATCCAGGTCGACTTCAACAAGCTGGTCGCCAATGGCCTGACGTTGCCGCAGGTGCTGCAGGCGGTTTCCAACGCCAACATCAATGTCGGCGGCAACACCGTGAACATCGGCTCGCAATCGGCGGTGGTGCGCGGCGTCGGCCTGATCCGCTCGATCGACGATCTGGCCAACACCATGATCTCGCAATCAGGCGGCAATCCGGTGCTGGTCAGGGACGTCGGCACTGTGACGATCGGCGAGAAGCCGCGGCTCGGCATCGCTGGCATCGACAATGACGACGACATCGTGCAGGGCATCGTGCTGATGCGCCGCGGCGAGCAGAGCTCGCCGACCATTGCCCGCGTCGAGCAACTGGTCAACCAGATCAACAATTCCTCGATCCTGCCGCCGGGCGTCAAGATCGAGCGCATCTACGACCGCAAGGATCTGATCGAGCTCACCACCCACACCGTGCTGCACAACATGGTGGTCGGCATCCTGCTGATCGTGCTGTTGCAGTGGATCTTCCTCGGCGATCTCCGCAGCGCGCTGATCGTCGGCGCGACGATCCCGTTCGCGTTGTTCTTCGCCATGATCATCCTGGTGCTGCGCGGCGAATCCGCCAATTTGCTCTCGGTCGGCGCGATCGATTTCGGCCTGATCGTCGACGCCACCGTGATCATGGTGGAGGCGATCTTCCGTCGGCTGTCGCAGACCACGGCACTGTCGGAAGCCGAGCGCGAGCACATCTCCGACGACACGGTGATGGGGATGAAGAGCCATGCGATCCTGTCGGCGGCGGCCGACGTCTCGCGCTCGATCTTCTTCGCCGCGACCATCATCGTCGCCGCGTTCCTGCCGCTGTTCACGCTGGGCGGCGTGGAGGGCAACATCTTCGGGCCGATGGCGCGAACCTATGCCTATGCGTTGGCGGGCGGATTGCTGGCGACGTTTACGATCACGCCGGCGCTGAGCGCGCTCATCCTGCCGGCGCATATCCACGAGACCGAAACCTGGATCGTCAAGAAGCTCGATGCGATCTACCTGCCGGCGCTGAACTGGGCGATCGCCAACCGCAAGATCGTGATGGCCGGTGCGGCCGGCCTCGTGGTCATGACGATCATCTTCGTGCGGTTCCTCGGCCTCGAATTCCTGCCCAAGCTGGAAGAGGGCAATCTGTGGATCCGCGCCACGCTGCCGCCGACGATCTCGCTGCAGGAAGGCAACGCCTATGTCAACGAGATGCGGAAGCTGATCAGCAGCCGTCCCGAGGTGGTGTCGGTGGTGTCGCAGCACGGCCGCCCCGACGATGGCACCGACGCCGCCGGATTCTTCAATGCCGAATTCTTCGCGCCGTTGAAGCCGGCCGGCGAATGGCCGGGCACGCATGACAAGGACGTCCTCACCGCGCAATTGCTCGCGCAGTTGCAGGACAAGTTCCCCGGCGTCGAATTCAACTTCTCGCAATACCTGCAGGACAACGTGTCGGAGGCGGTGTCCGGCGTGAAGGGCGAGAACTCGATCAAGCTCTATGGCAACGATTTGCAGGCGCTGACCGACACCGCCAACAAGATCAAATCGGTGCTGTCGACCGTGCAGGGCGTCACCGACCTCGCAGTGTTCACCTCGCTCGGCCAGCCGACCGTCCAGATCGACGTCGACCGGGTGCGGGCGGCGCGCTACGGCCTGTCGCCTGGCGACATCAACGCCACGATCAAGGTCGCCGTCGGCGGCGACACCGCGGGCGATCTCTATGAACCCGGCAGCGACCGGCACTTCCCGATCATTGTCCGCCTTGCGCCGGAATATCGCAAGAGCGCGGAGGCGATCCAGAACCTGCGGATCGGTGCAACGAATCCGAATGGCGGGGTCACGCAGATCCCCCTGAGCGAGGTCGCCTCGATCAAGCTGATTTCGGGTGCGGCCTACATCTATCGCGAGCAGCAGGAGCGCTATCTGCCGATCAAGTTCTCGGTGCGTGACCGCGACCTCGGCAGCGCGATTCTGGAGGCGCAGCAGAAGGTCAACGAGCAGGTCCAGTTGCCGCCCGGCTCGCGTATCGAATGGGTGGGCGAGTTCGGCAATTTGCAGGACGCGATCAAGCGGCTGTCGATCGTGGTGCCGATCAGCCTCGTGCTGATCGCGGTGCTGCTGTTCCTCAATTTCGGCTCGATGGTCGACACCATGCTCGCGATGAGCGTGATCCCGATGGCGATCTTCGGCGGTGTGCTCGGGCTGCTGATCTCGGGCATTCCGTTCAGCGTGTCGGCGGCGATCGGCTTCATCGCGCTGTTCGGCATCGCCGTGATGGACGGCATCATCATCCTGTCGCAGTTCAACCAGCTGATCGACGAGGGCTATGATCGGATGCGCGCGGTGATCCGTACCGGCGAACTGCAGCTTCGTCCGGTGTTGATGACCTGCGTCGTCGCCGGCATTGGCCTGTTGCCGGCGGCGGTGTCGGAGGGCATCGGCTCGCAGGTGCAGAAGCCGCTCGCCATCGTCGTCGTCACCGGCATGATGCTGGCGCCGTTGGTGATCCTGATCACGCTGCCGGTGCTGATCTCCTACTTCTCGCGCCGGCCGAAGGACAACGTCAGGTAAAGCCGTAGAGCCGCGCCGGATTGTCGACCAGGATGGTCTTGCGCACCGCGGCATCCGGCGCCCAGACCGGAAGCTGGTTGAGGAGGCGGCCGTCGTCGATCTGGTACAGCGGCGTGACGTCGGTGACCTTCTTGCCTAGGGGCGTCACCGAATCCGGGTGCGGCCAGTCGGTGCCCCAGACGATGCGCTCGGCATTGGCCGCGATCAGCGCCTGGGCCAGCGGCGCGGCGTCGGCATAGTCGGGCGCGAGCCTGGAGGCGCGGTAGGCGCCGGAAATCTTGACATACGCCTTGCCGGATTTGACCAGCGCGAGCAGGTCGTCAAATCCCGGCTGGCCCGTGCCGAGCGCGGCCTCGGCGCCGCCGAAATGGTCGAACACCACGGGCACAGGCGCTGCCGCGACCAGGTCCTTGATCGCCGAGATCATGGCGAGGCTGGTGAACAGCTGCACGTGCCAGCCGCGCGCCTTCATCCGCTCGATCGCGGCCGAGAAGCGCTGCCGGCCGACATTGGGATCGTTGACGCCGCCGGTCGCGAGGTTGAGGCGGATGCCGCGGAAGCCGGCCTTCTGCATGGCGTCGAGATCGCTCTCGCTGGTCTTGTCGTCGATCACGGCGACGCCGCGCGCCGTGGGACCGCGCGCCGTCATGCCGAACAGGGTCGACGAATTGTCGGGGCCGTAGACGCTCGGCGTCACGATCACCACGCGCTCGACATGCAGCGCCTTGTGCAGCGCGCTCATCTCCTCCGGCGAGGCCGGTTCCGGCGTGTAGACGCGGCCGGCGAAGAACGGGAATTTCGCAGGATCGCCATGGATGTGGGTGTGGCAGTCGCAGGCACCGGCAGGCACGTCGAAGTTCACTGGCGTGGATGGTTGCGATGCCTTGGAAAATGCGTTGCTGCTGGTCATGGTCACTCCCGTTGCGATGGAAGCCAGCATCATACTGCGTCGCGTCAGCATTGGACGTCTCCCTGCGTGCTCGGCTGTTATGCGCGCACTCCGCGCACCGGCATTGTTGATGGCCGGCAGGGCGGAGGTTATCGGCGGAGAGAGCGGGCGGAAAGGGCCGGTTCGCAGTGCGAACGGTTCCCCAAAGCCTATTGTCCCGACGGCGTGCGCAGGCCGTGCCAGGCGTCGCGCACCTGATGGTAGTGCACCTCGGGCAGATAGTCGGGCGTCTTGAGATTGAGCGTCTTGACGTCGAGGCGTCCTGTCGCGCTGAGCAGCGTATAGCAGGCGATCACGCGGTCGCGCTGCGCGCCGATCAGCCGGGCCCGCGCCGTGATCAGATCCTGCTGGGCGTTGAGCACGTCGACCGTGGTGCGCTGGCCGCCGGCGGCTTCCTTCTGCACGCCGGCGAGCGCAACCTCCGCGGCCTTCACCTCGGACTCAGAGGCCGACACCGCGATCTTGGCGCCCTCATTGGCGACCCAGGCGCTGACCACGGCGGTCTTGGCCTGGTTGCGGACCTGGTCCAGCACGAGGCGGCTCTGCGCCGCCACTTCCTTGGCCTGCCGGGTCTGCGAGGCCGCGGTGCCGCCGTCATAGATCGGCTGCGTGACCTGGCCGATCACTGAGGCCTGGTCGGTCCCGAAAGTACCCAGCGTGGGGTCGCTGTCGCGGCTGCGGCTGACGCTGCCTTGCAGGGTGACGTTCGGCATCAGGCTGCTCTCAGCGACGCGGATCGAAGTCGAGGCGACGTCGACGTCGAAGCCCGCGGCCATCACGGCCGGATGCTCGCGCACCGCAAGCGCGATCGAATCCTCGCGGCTGCGCGGCAGCAGCCGGTCGATGGTCTCGGCCGGACGCAATTGCGACGGCGCGCTGCCGACCACCTGCGCATAGGTCGCCTGGCTGATCGCGAAGTTGACCTCGGCGGCGTTGAGATCGGACAGGCCGCGGTTGAGCCGGGCCTCGGCCTGCGCGGTATCGGTCGGCGTGACGTCGCCGGCATTGAGACGGCGCTGGGTGATCGCCTGGGTCTCCTTCAGGAAGGCGACGTTGGCGCGCTGCGCCTCGACCAGGGTCTGGTTGGCCAGCACGTTGGTATAGGCGGTGACGGCGTCGAGCAGCACGCCCTGACCGACATTGCGCAGGGCCTCGCGGCCGGACTGCACTTGCAATTCGGCGACGCGGACGCTGTTGGCGGTCTTGAAGCCGTTGAACAGGGTCTGGGTCACGGTGACCCCGATCTGCCAGGGCTTCAGCGTCGCGCCCTGGATCACGTTGCCGGGCAACTGGTCGCGCACCGCCTGCAGGCCGAGCGAGAGGCCGGCGGTGATCTGGGGGCGGTAACCGGCCAGCGCCTGCGGGACATTCTCGTCGGTCGCGCGCTGACGTGCCCGCTCGGCATTGAGCTGCGGATTGGTCTGATATGCCTTGGCCATGGCTTCGGGCAGGCTCTCGGCGCGGGCCGCGGCGTCCGTCAGCAGCGCGCAGGCCAGCGCGCCAAGGCCGATGCCCGACAAAAGCACGCGCCTCGCTACGTCGCCAGCCCTCGCGGCACGCCCAACCATGTGATCCCGCAAACCAAAACCCGGCAGTCCGCTCTCGCCGATGCCGTCGACACATCTACCTGTTTACGGGCCGGCGCCGCCACAGGCAAACCGCCACACGACATCTGCACATCATTTCGGTTGTTGTCTGTTGCTGGTTCGTCACAGGCGAACGCAACTGTCATATGAAGTATAAGTTCAAACCGCCGGGCCGCCGATTCAGCGATGCCGGTCATCCCCTGCCTGCCCGAGTTCATCGCAGATGCCGAAATTCTTCTCTGATCCCGAGGCGATCGCGGAGCACATCGTTCGTGACGTCGGAACCGAACTTGTGGTGGGGCTGCCGCTCGGCCTCGGCAAGGCCAACCACATCGTCAACGCGCTGTACGCGCGGGCGGTCGCCGACCGCTCGATCAATCTGACGCTGTTCTCGGCGCTGACTCTGGAAAGGCCGAAGCCGAAGAGCCTGCTCGAGCAGCGCTTCATCGGCCCCGTGATCGATCGCCTGTTCGGCGGTTATCCGGATCTCGCCTATGCGGAGGCGCTGCATCGCGGCGCGCTTCCGCCCAACATCAAGGTGATCGAGTTCTTCTTCCTCGCCGGGCAATGGTTGCATCAGCCCTTCGCCCAGCAGCACTACATTTCCGCCAATTATACTCACGCAGCGTCATACCTGCTGTCGCGCGGACTGAATGTCGTGCCCCAACTCGTCGCCAAGCGCGTGGTCGACGGCGTGCCGCGCTACAGCCTGAGCTGCAACACCGACACGACCCTCGACGTGCTGCGCGCCCGCGCGCAGGGGCGGGCGTCATTCAAGCTGATCGGCCAGGTCAATTCCGAGCTGCCGTTCATGCCGGGGCCCGGCGATCTGCCGGCGGATGAATTCGATGCGGTGCTCGACAGTCCCGACACCGATTTCCCGCTGTTCGCGCCGCCGTCGGAGCCGATCAGCGACACCAAATATGCGATCGGATTGCATGCCGCGGGGTTGGTCCGTGACGGCGGCACGCTGCAGATCGGGATCGGGCAGGTCGGCGATGCGCTGGCGCAGGGGCTTGTGGTGCGTCACCGCGACAACGCCCAATTCCACGGCATCATGCAGCGCCTAGCGCCCGGTAGCGCACAGCTCGCGGCGACTGAGACCGGGCCGTTCGAGAAGGGCCTCTATGGCGTCAGCGAGATGCTGTTCGAGGCGTTCCTCGGGCTGATCGACGCCGGCATCCTCAAGCGCGACATTGGCGGCGTGATCCTGCACGGCGCATTCTTTCTGGGTCCGCAATCCTTCTATCGGGCGCTGCGCGAGATGACGCCCGAGCAGCTGGCGCGAATTCAGATGATGCCGGTGTCCTTCACCAACGAGATCTTCGGCGACGAGGACGGCAAGCGCCGCGCCCGCGTCGATGCGCGCTTCGTCAACAACGCGATGATGGCGACGCTGCTGGGCGCCGCGATCTCCGACGGGCTCGAGAACGGCCAGGTCGTGAGCGGCGTCGGCGGCCAGTACAATTTCGTGGCGCAGGCATTCGCGCTCGAGGGCGCGCGCTCGGTGCTGGCGCTGGAAGCCACCCATCAGTCCGGCAAGCAGACGCAGTCGAACATCCGCTGGTCCTACGGTCACGAGACCATTCCACGGCACCTGCGAGATGTCTTCATCACTGAATACGGCGTCGCCGACGTCCGGGGGAAGTCCGATGCCGATGTGATCGCCGCGATGTTGCAGGTGGCGGACTCGCGCTTCCAGGGCGAGTTGCTGCGGCAGGCCAAGGATGCCGGCAAGCTGCCGCGCAATCACGAAATCCCGGTCGCTCACCGCGAAAATTATCCCGAGCGCATCAGCACGGCGCTGAAGCCCGCGCGTGACGCAGGGCTGTTGCCGTCATTCCCGTTCGGCAGTGACTTCACCGACGTCGAGCAACGGCTGATTCCGGCCTTGCAGATCTTGCAGCAGGCGCAGCAGACCCCGCTGCAACTCGCCGGCCTGCTGTGGCAGGGGATGCGGCATCCGCCTGACGCCGCCGACCGCGAATGCCTCGCGCGGCTCGGTCTCGACAAGCCGACGCATTTCGCCGAGCGCGCCTATCGCGCGCTCGTGGCCGCGGCGTTGCAACGAAGCCGCGTGAACTAGCGGTTCTTGTTGACCGGCTTGCGCTTCTCGATGAAGGCCGCCATGCCCTCGGAGCGATCCTCGAGCGCGAAGGTCGAGTGAAACAGGTTGCGCTCGACATTCATGCCTTCAGAGAGCGGCGTCTCGAACGCGCGGTTGATGGCTTCCTTGGCCATCGCGGCGGCCGGACGCGACATCGAGGCGATCTTCTCGGCCGCGGCGAGCGCTTCTTCCAGCAGCTTGTCGGCCGGAACGATCCGCGACACGAGGCCCGAGCGTTCGGCTTCCGCCGCATCCATCATGCGTCCGGTGAGGCAGAGATCCATCGCCTTCGACTTGCCGATCGCGCGGGTCAGCCGCTGTGTGCCGCCGATACCCGGGATGGTGCCGAGGGTGATCTCCGGCTGGCCGAACTTGGCGTTGTCGGCGGCGATGATGATGTCGCACATCATCGCAAGCTCGCAGCCGCCGCCGAGCGCATAGCCCGCGATCGCGGCAATGGTCGGCTTGCGGCAACGGGCAACGCGGTCGCCGCCGATCGCGGTGAAGTCGCTGTTGAACATGTCGATGAAGCCCTTCGGCTGCATCTCCTTGATGTCGGCGCCGGCCGCGAAGGCCTTTTCGCTGCCCGTGATCAGGATGCAGCCGATCTTGTCGTCGGTCTCGAGATCGTCCACCGCCGCGGCGATCTCGCGGAATACGCCGAACGACAGCGCATTCAGCATTTTGGGCCGATTCAGCGTGATGACGCCGACCGGTCCCTTGCTTTCGACAATGATGAATTCGAACGTAGCCATGACGCAAACCCCGTGCCTGATTTGCGGCGCAATGTGCCCGCTGGCGGGATGCTCTTCAAGTGGCTGAAGCGAGGCTTTGGGCTGCGGTGCGGCGCACCGCGCCGCAAGCCGCGAGGACCTCCGCCTAGGCCATGAACATACGCGCTGCGGAGGCCACCGTGAGCAGGGCGCCGAAGCCGATGAAGATCTTCCCGATCAGCGAGGTCTGGTCCCAGTTCGCACTGTCGCTGCTCGCCAGAACCGGGGCCGGCTTGGGTGCCGGCACGGCGGCAGGCGGTGGCGTCGCGGGCGCTTCCTGCTGGGCGGTCTGCGGTTGAACCGGCTGCGGTTGTTCCACCGGCTGCTCCTGCTGCAGGGCCCGGTCGAGGTCGTTGAGCTGGTCGGATGCGACCACGCTGCCGTCGGGTTGCGCGTCGCCGGGCTTGTCGGAGGCGGCCATCACCGGATTGACGTTAGCGGGCGCGGTGCTCGCATTGCCGTCGCCGGACGTCAGCTCCGCATTGGCATTGGCGACCGTGGCGGGCATGCCCGCCGACGTAACGCTGCCGGCACCGTTCGTGGTCTTCTTGCTCTCGGATTTGTCGGCCGTCTTGTCAGCCGTCTTGGAAGACTGATGGCGCGCATGGCGCCGGCCATGCCGCGAACTCTGGTCCGCGGACTTGTCGGTCGTCGCACTGTCGGATTTCGCCGCGGCGGGATCCGAACCGGCCGCAAGCGCCGGCAACGGTCCGGCGATACACACGAAAAACCCTGTCAGCCCTGTCGCAACCATCAGGGCCAAGCGCCCGCTGGCTTTGATCTTCATTCTGATGATCTCCCCATTTCGCCCGTCCCGAACGCGAAATGAGACCCCGCTGCGTGTCTACACCGGGGCAAAAAAAGGGAATCTTCGGGCCTCAGAGGGCAAAAGCTGGGCAATATCATCCCAGTGGATCGTCGGCAGCAGCTGCACCGATGCGTGTCGGACCGATCGGTGTTATGAGCCCTTCCGTCTGCAAACCCGCCGGAGCGATTCTTTGAGGCTGATCCTCGGTGCGGCGTTGCCTGAGGATGATCATCACGAATTCGTGATGTCCTTGGCGTGCCGCGTAACAAACTGAAAGATCGGCCGAATTGCAATTCAGGAGCCTGCGTGCGCGAACGTGAGGATGAATGGACCGACCTGATGCGGTCGGCCATTTCAGGCGATGACGCGGCGTATCATCGCCTGCTCAAGGCCATCACGCCGGTACTCCGTGCCGCGGCGCGACGTGGCTTGGCGCGCGCGGGACAACCGGTCGATCAGTCCGAGGACATCGTGCAGGACATCTTGTTGGCGGTGCATTTGAAGCGACAGACCTGGGACACGAGCGCGCCGTTCGCGCCGTGGCTGTTCGCGATCGCACGCAACAAGCTGATCGACGCGCTGCGCCGCCGCGGCAGGCGCATCTTCGTCAATATCGATGACTTCGCCGAGACGCTGCCGGGGGAAACACCGGAGCCGACGGCCTCGCCCGGCGAGGTGACCGCCCAGTTGCAGGCGTTGCCGGCGCGGCAGCGCGACGTGCTGCAATCGATCGCGGTCGACAGCACCTCGATCAAGGACACCGCTGCGAAATTCGCGATGACCGAGGGCGCGGTGCGGGTTGCACTGCATCGTGGGCTTGCGAGCCTGACCGCGAAATTACGGGACCGATGAGCATGGACACCGATCAACTCATTCGAACCCTGACCGCCGACAATGCCTATCGGCCTCGTCCGATCGGTCTTGCGCTGATGATGGCGCTGCTGGCGGCGGCGCCGGTCTCGCTGCTGATCTTCTTCGCCGAGCTCGGCGTGCGGCCCGACGTGATGACGGCGATGCATAATCCGTTCTTCGACCTGAAATTCGCGGTGACGCTGGCGCTCGCCGCCTCGGCGATCGCGGTCAGCCTGCATCTGACGCGACCGGAAGCCTCGCTGCGCAGCTTCGGCTGGTGGCTGCTGATTCCCGCCGGCATCCTCGTTGCCGCGATCAGCGGCGAGATGATGATGCCGCAGCGTACGCCGATGATGACGCGGCTGATCGGCAAGAACTCGGTCGCGTGCATGACCGCGATCCCCGCAATGTCGCTGCCGCTGCTGGTCGGCGCGCTGTACGGGCTCCGGCAGGGCGCACCGGCGCGGCCGGCGATCGCGGGCGCGGTGGCAGGCCTGCTCTCGGCAGGGCTCGCGGCCACCGTCTACGCGTCGCACTGCACCGATGACTCGCCGCTGTTCGTTGCCACCTGGTACACGCTGGCGACCGCGATCGTCGCAAGCGTCGGCGCGCTGATGGGGACGCGGGCGTTACGATACTAGGCCGCGGGCGCGGACTGCTGCATGCGATGGAAGCGGAGCACCTGCTGCGCGGTCGATGGCCGCAGCCGCTCATAGGTGTCCTTGCAGGCCTGCAAATCGGTCGGCTCACCGCCCGAGATGTCGTCGCGCAGGTTGATGATCGACCGCACCGTCGACCATGACAGGCCCGAGACCTTGGCCAGGATCATCACGCCCTCGGCGCGGGTTTCGATCATCATGTTCTCGGCGATGCTGACCGAGACATTGGCGAGCGCGGCAAGCGAGGCATTGGTCTCGTCGAACTTGCCGGCCTCGGCGAAGGCTGCGAGCTGGAATTCGTCGAGCCGGCCGTCCTGGTAGAGCGACTTGACCAGCGCATGCGCGATCGTGGTGTCCGGCGTCACGGCGGCGGGCGCCGAGCGCGCGCGTCGCGTCGCCTCCTTCACCGCGATCGGAATCTCCTTGGCCTGCTGCGGATTGGCAGCCTCGAGCCGCTGCCTGACCGTGTCCGAGGCCTTGGCGACCAGCTTGAGATAGAGATGCCGCGGGATGCTTGGGCGGAGCCCGACGCAGGTCGACAGATTGTCGTCGCCCTCGGCGCGGCTGACCAGCCGGGTGAAGCCGCGCTCGGTGAATTCCGCGCCGGGATTGTTGACCGCGCTCTGGATCACCTCGTCGTTGCCGCGCAGCACCAGCACGTCGGTGACGGCGCCGCTCAGCGTCTTCCGGTTGGAGATCGCGAGCAGATGCGCCTGGCTCTTGCTGCGCGCCGTTTCGATCAGGGTGTCGTCGTCGAGCCGCGGCGACAGCGTCAGCACGGGGCCTGCGACCTCGATCAGGTCGTCGAATGCAAGGGTACGGATGGTCTGCGGCGGCGCGGTCTCGATCGGGGCGAGGCGGTTGGCGAGCAGCGCCTTGGCCGAGTTTTCGATGTGCTCCAGCAGGCATTGGAAAACGTCGTCGAACAGCACGATCTGCTGGTCCGAATAGTTGACCGAGCCGTTGATGAAGAGGTCGGTCACGCGGCGCAGCGTCTCGACACGGCGTGCGACGGTGCCGTGTGCGAGCGTCGTCTGCAGCTCGTCGAGCAGACTTTCGGGGGCGGTCTCGGGCTTCGAACTCATGACTCTGTCCTGGAGCGGTGGCGACGGATTCTCCGGCGCCGAATAGCGAAATGAAAGGTTGTTAGGCACTGGCGATGCGGTTGCGTCCTCTCGCCTTGGCTGCGTAAAGCGCGCCGTCGGCGCGGGCGAGTAACGTGTCGGAGTTTTCGTGCGGCTTGAGCGTCGTGACGCCTGCGGAGATCGTCACCTGCATGCCGGGCGAGAATGCACTCCAGTCGAGACCGGCGATGATCGCGCGCAGCCGCTCGAGCGCGCGCATCGCCTGATCCTGCGACAGGTCGGGCAGCACCAGCAGGAATTCCTCGCCGCCGTAACGGCCGAAGCGATCGATGCTGCGGAGATTGGCGAACATGCCGATGGCGAAGGTGCGCAGCGCCTCGTCGCCGATCGGATGGCCGTAGACGTCGTTGATGCGCTTGAAATGGTCGAGGTCGATCAGCGCCACCGCGCAGGAGCTGCCGTTGCGGGCGCAGCGCGCGATCTCCTCCTCGAGCGTGCGCATGATGCTGCGGCGATTGGAGGTGCCGGTCAGCTCGTCGAGCTCGGCGAGCTCCTCGATGCGCCGGTAAGCCTCCCTCAGCTTCACCCCGCTCTGATACAGCGATTGCTGCATCGAGCTCGAGAAGATGCCGAGACACATGCAGCGCCCGATCGTCAGCGCGAACACCAGCATGGTGGCGAGGCGGTCGATCCTGGTGCCGGTCGGCATCCCGATCGCCTTGTCGGTTCCGAGGAACAGCGCGGCGAGGCCCAGCACCATGATGGTCCAGACGATCGCAGTCTGGCGCGCCGAGGTACGCAGCGCACCGAAGCCGAACACCACGAACAGGTTGCAGAGGAACAGCACGCCGACTTCCGGCGCGATGTAGGTGAACACCAGCAGGTTCACCATGTTGACGGCCGATTGCGGCGCGACCAGGTAGTGGTCGCGGAAGCGCTCGTGAAAGCCGCGCTCCGAAAGCAGCACATAGATGGCGACGAGGGAGAGGCCGGTCAGGGCATAGCCCGCCGCCACCAGGACCGACGTGGTGCCGGCATGCGCATAGATCAGCAGCACAACGGCATCGAGCACGAAGCAGGCGGCGATCATCGATTGGATCTGGCGGCGCTGCCTGGCCCGGCGCGCCAGGCGCTCGCGCGTCAGCCTGGGACGGCCGCTTTCCGATGCACCCGCGATCGGGCTGGGAAGTGACGACGCAGCGCTGCCCATGGTCTCGCCATTGCTGAAATCCGGCGAAAATCTAAGTGGGAAAGCCTTTAGGTTTGGTATCTTTTGGAACCGAATCTGCTCCGGTGAAACCCGGTCGTCACCCTTGTTTCGTAAGGGGAATCCGTTCGCGGAGGCGGGTCGGAAGCGGTCGGGACGGGGGCTTCCGGCGGCGCCCGCTTCGCGACAGCGCTGGCTTGCCGGCAAAGCCTTGGTATGGTCGCGCCGGATGGTGCGAGTCCGCGAGAGTTTTCACTATTATGATACCGCTTACCGAGTCTCCGGCGATTTTTCCTGAATGGGATCGTCGACTGTGTCATAGATCACACATGCGGTGCGCACATTGCCGTAATGTGAAGAATCTTGCCTCTCGCGTCGAACCACGCGCCACCCCCCTCAGACCAACTTTGCGAGACGGCCATTGAGCGCGACACAGGCGGCTTCAGACGAGGTTCTGATCGCTCGGATCGCTCAAGGCGACCGGCTCGCCATGCAGGTGCTGTACGGACGGCATCATGTCAGGGTGTACCGCTTCGGGCTTCGGCTCGTGCGGGACGAACAGGTGGCGGAGGACCTCATTAGCGAGGTCTTTCTGGACGTGTGGCGTCAGGCGGGCAAATTCGAGGGACGATCCGCCGTTTCAACCTGGCTTCTGGCGATTACCCGGTTCAAGGCGTTGTCTTCGCTGCGGCGAAGGAAAGACGCCGAACTGGACGATGAGGCCGCGAACGCGATCGAGGACACGTCCGACGATCCGGAAACGGTGGTGCAGAAGAAGGACACGGGTGACACGCTGCGTAAGTGCCTGACGGGACTATCGGCGGAACACCGGGAAATTGTCGATCTTGTCTACTATCACGAGAAATCCGTGGAAGACGTCGCAGAGATCGTCGGGATTCCGGAGAACACCGTGAAGACGCGCCTGTTCTATGCGCGCAAGAAACTTGCCGAGTTGCTGAAGGCAGCCGGTGTCGAGCGAGGTTGGCCATGATGGCTGCGAGCAACAAGAAGGTGCAGGGTCAAGATCCTGACGATGTCGAGATGCTGCTGCCCTGGCATGCGGCCGGCACGCTGAACGCGCGTGACGCGCGCCGCGTCGAGGACGCACTCGCTTCCGATCCGGAGCTGGCCAGGCAGTATGCCGTCATCCGCGAGGAATATGCCGAGACCATCGGCCTCAACGAGAGCCTCGGTGCGCCCTCTGCGCGTGCCATGCAGAAGCTGTTCGCCGCGATCGATGCCGAGCCGGAGCGCAAGCCGTCGGCGGGTGCGCGCATGTCGGGCTCCGTCGCGGAGTTCTTTTCGAAATTGTCGCCGCGGACGCTGGCCTGGTCGTCCAGCCTCGGGGCGATCGTGGTGCTGCTGCAGGCCGGCGTGATCGGTGCGGTGCTGATGCGCAGCGAGCCGGCCTCGTTCCAGACCGCCTCGCTTGATGCCGCCGAACAACGCAGCGCCCCCAGCGCACCGAGCGCGGCCGTCGCACCCAGTGCGCCGATCACCCGCGACCTCGGCGCCAGCGTGGCGGCCGCGCCGACGCGGCTGTTGGTGCGCTTCACGCCGGATGCCAGGATCGCCGACATCACGTCGCTGCTCGACAATTACCAGGGCGCGATCATCGACGGGAAGGGCGGGATGTTCCGATTGCAGTTCCGCGCGATGGACAAGGATGGCGTCGTATCGCTGATTGCCCGTTTGCAGAAAGAGAAGATCGTCAGCCTCGCGGTCGAGACGCCGTAAACGGTAGCTGACGGTCCTGCGCCGAGTTGAGGTCACCATGACCGCCAACGGCCGGACCAGATCGACGAACCGAGCGGCCATTGCTGCCGCCGTGTTGTTGCTGGTGTCTGTTGCCGGCTCGGCCTACGCCCAGAATTTCGTGAGATCACCGATCGGCGGCAGGCCGCTCTCCATCGGGCCGCGGGTCAATCCCGGCATCGGCGGGGCCGGTGGCGGGCTGGCTGACCGCGCGCCGCTCCACGGTCCGGCTACGTCGTGGACCGGCGATGGACCGCGATCGGGCATGCCGCCGCCCCGTGTGCATGACGCCCCCCGTTTCTCTGCCGACTGCGATGACGGCACGCGCCAATGCTCCGGCCGGCCGGTCTCCGTCAACAGTGGCGGCAAGGGCGCTGCGAGGAAGGGAAGGGCCGGCGGTGGCGGCAGCAGCCGCGCGCAGGACGTGGCGGCCACGCGAACCGTGCCGAACGAGCTCGTGGCGGAGATCGACGGCGCATTGACCGAGACCCAGACCGACGCGCTGGCGCGTCGCCATGGTCTGAGGCGGATCGCCTCGCAGAACATCCCGCTGCTCGGCGCGACGATCGGCCTGTTCCGCACAGCCGGCAATCGCTCCGCCGACGCGGTGGCCCGCGATCTCGCCAGCGACAGCAGCGTCCGCTCCGTGCAGCCGAACTACCGTTACGCGCTGCAGGACCAGAAGCCGGCAGCGGGCAGCAGTGATCCGGCGCAATACGCCCAGACGCAGCTGCATCTGCCCGAGGCGCACAGGCTGGCGCGCGGGATGAACGTCACCATCGCCGTCATCGACTCCGGCATTGATGCCGCGCATGCGGAACTGGCCAACACGGTCGCGGATACGTTCGATGCGCTCGGCAGCAAGGATGGCCCGCATGCCCACGGCACCGCCGTCGCCGGGGTGATCGCGGCGCGCGTCAGGCTGACGGGGAGTGCGCCGGAAGTGCGGATCTTGGCGATCCGCGCCTTCGGCGCGGCCGCCGGCGGCGCTGAGAGTACGTCCTATGTGATCCTCAGGAGCCTCGATTACGCGGTGGCGCACGGCGCGCAGATCGTGAACATGAGCTTTGCCGGACCGCAGGACGCACTTGTCGCGCGCGCCGTGGCCGCCGCCGCGGCGAGGGACGTCGTGCTGGTTGCCGCGGCCGGCAATGCCGGCCCGAAGTCGCCGCCGCTCTATCCCGCCGCCAATCCCGATGTGATCGCCGTCGGCGGCATCGATGCCGGCGAGCGGCTGATGGCGGCCTCGAACCGCGGCAGCTACGTCGCGTTGGCGGCGCCGGGCGCCGATCTCCTCGTGCCGGTGCCGGACGGCAAATATCAGCTGATGTCGGGCACCTCCTTTTCGGCCGCGTTCGTCAGCGGCATCGCGGCACTGGTGCTGGAGCGCAATCCGGCATTGAAGCCCGCCGAGGTGCGCAAGGTCCTGACCGGCACGGCCCGCGATCTCGGGGCACCCGGACGTGATGACCTGTTCGGCGCCGGGGAGGCGGACGCGCTTGCTGCGGTGACGGCGGCGACCAGCGCGCCGGTCGCGGCCACTGTGGACGAACCGCCGCAGCCTGCAAAGGCAGCGGACGGCAATAACACTTCCGTGAGCCGCGCGTTGAATGAACCCGCGCCGTCGATCGCAGCGGACGATTCCGCGGCAAATCACCGTGCTGCGCAGTGATTTCCGGTGCCGGACGCCCGCAGCGGTGCGATGGAACCGGGCGGCGAAAAGGTTAAAAAAATCGCCGGCGATTTGAACGTCCGCCGTCCTCTCACGACTTATGTGTGTGGGAGCGGTTTATCCCTCCCCGGCTGTATCAGGCGCGAGCGCCCATCCACCCCAAGCGCCCATATGGCTTTGACCCGTCCGGTTGTCCCCCCGGACGGGTCTTTCATTTTGGGGGCACCCTTGCATGACGGACTGGCCGGACGCGGTCGCGCTGCGTGATCGCGGTGGGATGCGCGCTGCGGCCGCGGCTGTTTGCTGTGGATCGTTCGGCTGCGCAGCGTTCGGGAGCGACGCACATCGCCACCATGCAAGTCGATGACGTGACGATGCTTCGGGCAAGAAACTCCGTAGTCGAGCGGACTTCCTTCATCGCCCGTCCGCGATTAGGAATTTGGTTAGACTTTATTTACCTTTTCCACAGAATATCAGTGTCGCGTCCAGTTGATTCGGTTCGGTTGCGTCTGCGTCCGTTTCTTTCCCTGCGGGCAAGTTGAATGACACATCGGACCGACGTGGCCAGAGGCCAGGAGATCGTTGCACGCTGGTGCAACCTTGCCGAGCAAAGGCTGGAGCACCTCAACGAGCTGTTCGAAACCGGACGCTGGCGCCGCTATCACAGCGAGCAGGCCTTTCTCGAGAATGTCAGGGAAGCGCGGGCCGCGGTCGACATCTGGCGCGAATTGCTGACCCGCGAAGCTTCGCTCGACAATTCGCCGGTCGATCTGTCCTGGCTCGGACGCGGCAAGTCGAAGCTGCCGCCGCCGCGCGATCTTTCGCCGGCGCAGCAGCGCCGCTCGGAGGCTGCGACATTGGCGGAGGCGGCGATGACCGCGGTCGCGGCCGCGATGGAAACGGCGGCCGAGGTCCTGGAGCAGCCGCCCGTTGTGGCCGACGCGCCGCCGCTGGAGATGCCCCCTCCGGTCATGCCGCCGCCGGTGCTCGATCTCGACACCATCCAGCGGCGCTATCCGTTGCTGCGCAACGCGCTGTAGGCCGAAGGTTAGCGCCGCACCGCGTTGGCGCCGACCACGAGCTGCGCATATTGCTGGGCGCCGCCCACTGACAGGTCGGTGGTCACAGGGCGGGCGTGATCGAGCCCGACCACCGCGCCGCGCGGGGTTTCCGAGATCATGTTGTTGTTGATCAGCGCGGTGCCGGCGCCTGGCACCACCGAGACGCCGATGCCGACGAACGCCTTGCGCACGACATTGCCTGAGATCGCGACGTCGCGCAGATACTTGCCCCAGCCCGCGACGATGCCGAAGGTCGGTGCGTTCTCGATCACGTTGCCGGTGACGGCGCTGTCGGCCTCGACATAGATGCCGATGCCGGCGCCGTCGTTCGGGTCGGTGCCAACAGGGCGCTTCGGCAGCAAATTGCGGATGATGTTGCCCTGGACCACCGCGATGCGGCCGCCTTCGTTGAAATTGCACACGGAGACGCCGATCGCGGCGCCGTCGACGGTGTTGTTGGCAATGACCGCGGCCTCGAACGCGAACTCCGAATAGAGCGCGACCTCGCGGACATTGCTGACGCTGTTGTCGGTGATGTGGATGTTGGAGGCCGAATTGCCGCGCACTGCCGAGAAGTCGCAGTTGCTGATGCGGTTGCCGCGCACGATCACATTGCCGGCGCGGAAGGCGTTGATGGCGTTGCCGTACTGCCCGGAGCCGCCGGGACCGGCCTTGATGTCCTCGATCCGGTTGTCGGCGACGATCGAGCCGTCGTCGCCGATCGCGGTGCGCAGGATCTCGATGCCGTTGTCGTTGGCGCCCTTGATGGTGTTGCGCGAGACGATGAGGCCGAGCGCGTCGAACGATACCAGCGCGGTCGACGCGATGCCGGTGAAGATGTTGTTGCTAACGTCGCCCGACATCTGCTCGAACCAGATGCCGCTGCCGCCGCTGCCGGTGAACTGGCAATCGGTGATGCGGATGTCGCGGCCGGACAAGCAATGGACCAGGCCGCGCCGCGCCGGCAGCGGAACGTTGCCGCCGTCGAAGGTAAGGCCCATCAGGACGATGCCGCCGGCGCCTTCGCCCTCCAGCAGCGAGGCGCCGCCGTTGAACACCAGCCGGCTGGCGCCGCGGACGCCGATCAGCTGGCTGCCGGGCGCAAGCCGCAACAGGCCGGTGCGGTAGATGCCGGGCGGGAACGCCAGCGGCACCTGCGCGCGCGCGGCATCATCGATCGCGCGCTGCAGATTGCGGGTCTGGTCGTCGGGGCTGCCGGGACGGACGCCATATTGCGTAACGTCGCGGCCGAGCGAGCCGGCAGATTGCGCGGCAGCGCGCGCAGCATCCGGCGACATCGCAAGCGCGCCGGCTGCGCCGGCGACGGTTGCTCCGATCAGATGGCGGCGGTTGACGTCCATGGGCATGGCCCTCGCTGAAGGCGCGAGCAGTGACCTTCGTTGCTGATTAGGTAACGCGAAATGCGCCGCTGCCTGGTGAACATGCCGACGCAGCCGGCTGTTTGTTGGCGGTAGGGTTAATCTCGGGTGCAGCAGGTCAGCGCGCGTCGTTAACGAGAGGTGGCCTGCCTCGCAACTGCGGGTGGTGGCGAAGGAATTCCCGGCCGCAGCCGTGCGCTGCCAAAATATCGAAAACAACCCCATGCAAAGTAGGCTGCGGCTGCCGGCGTTCGACGAGGCAACTTGACACGTCGGGCAACTCAGGGATATTCTTCCAATATTCCGAAATCATGCACGCTCCTCACGCGCGACAGGTTGTGCGTGGAGGTTCCGCTATGCGTCGACGAGGATGCGCAGTTGTCCGCAGCCCCATGAACCACTCGAACCCGGCACCGCTCATATTCCTCGCTATGATCCCCATGGGCGTGGTTTTGTTTGGAGGCTTGCAGCTCTTTTCCCATTACCTCTGCGAGGTTAGGTTAGGAGCCGCGGCCGTCGAATTTGTCATCCTCAAAAGATTTGTTGTTTGGGCGATCCCGCGCGATGAGATCATGAGATTTGAAAAGATCTCTTTTTGGGAGGCAGGTTTCACCTGGGCCATTAATCTCGTGAACCGTCCGTTCGGGCCGTATGTTCTCCTTCATCGCGACCGGGGCATTTTTCGGAAAGTCATTGTGACGCCGAGGGATGCGGACGCATTTTGCCACGCGTTTAGAGAGTAGTGGGCAACAACAGCTTGAGCCACGTTGGCGCTTACGGTCTTGTCACTCCGGCCCTTCGCAAGGGGGGGCGCCGGTTACCAATATCCTCAACTTTGTCGCGCCTGACCGTCGTGCCGGGAATCCGAGCTAACCCAACGAGCGCTTCTCCAGAGCCACCGCGATCTTCTCCAGGGCAGCGTTCTTGCGCTGCATTTCGGCGACCTCCTGTTCGCAAATCTCGACCATTGTCCGCCCGGAGAACCGTCCGCGCGCCTGCATGCCTAGTCGGCGACAGAGCCATGCCGCGGCCGCTAGAAAGACAGCAGTAGCAAGCCATGACGACACCTGACCCGGATCGGAGTCCGCGATGGCGTGACGGAAATCGCCCTTTGACCAGTACGCCTTGGCGCGATTGCTGCGGGCGTCGTTGTCCTTCGGATCGAGCGCGGTCATCTGATCGTAGTCGGCGATGGCGCGCTCAAGGTCCCCCTTGGCTTGGTAAGCGTAGGCGCGGTTATAGTAGGCGTCCCTGTATCTTGGATAGAGCGCGATCGCCTGACTTGAATCGGCTATGGCGCGATCGAGATCACCCTTCGCCCGGTATGCAGTGGCGCGATTGTAGTAGGCGAGCGCATATTTCGGATCGAGCGCGATCGCCTCGTCGTAGTCGGCGATGGCACGATCAAGGTCGCCTTTGGCCCAGTAGGCGTTGCCGCGCGTGATGAGGGTAGCCTTGTTGTTCGCATCCAGCTGGATACTGCTGGTGTAGTCCGCGATGGCACGGTCGTTGTCCCCTTTGGCCTGATAGGCATAGCCGCGCTCGCCGTATCCGACCTGCTTTCCATAGTGCGACAGACCGCTTTCGAATGCCTGGTTGGCGTCCGCTATCGCGCGGTCGTAGTCGTGCCGTTGATTGTAGATATGTGACCGGTTGAGCAACGAGTCGGCAGCTTTCGGATCAATCCGGATCGCCTCAGTGTAGTCCTTGAAGGCGCGATCGACCCGATCGGCGTCGTTTGTCCATGACGAGGAGTAACCGCGCTGATGATACAATTTGGACAAGCGCCGATCACTGTAGTCTCCGCTTTCGATCGCCCGTGTGCAGGCGGCGATCGTCGCGGCCGCGGTCTCCTGCGATCCCTTCAAGCACACCTGTTGATCATCGGCCGCCGCAGCCCGGCTGAGGGCTGCGGCGAGTGCCAGAGCAACTATCCAGAGATGCGCAGAGGTCCCCGAGCGCATATCGTTCATCTCCCGATGCGCCAGTGTCCGAGCTAGCCCGCAGACGGCTTTTCCAGAGCCGTCGCGATCCTCTCCAACAACGCATTCGTGCGCTGAGATTCTGCGACCTGCTGCTCATAGAGATCGACCCAACTTGTTCCGGATGATGTGCGGTAACTCCTGCGTGAGATCCACAGCCAGAAGCCCATCAGCACCAGGAACGGCAACCAGGACACAATCAGACCGATCACCCAAGACGGTGAACCGCCGCCCGGCTTATTCATGAACGTGAACCATACGAGGAGAGCACCGACGAGCGCGACCCAGATCGCAACCAACAGAATCCAAGAGCGAGTTTTGGTCGTTCCGGCCACGGCAGTTCCCTTTGGTAGGTCCAACGAGGCGCATGCTATCACTGGTTGATCGACGTTTCCCATGCCTGGCGGGGCAGCCGTTGCCGTGTGGTTAGCCGTTCGTTGCAAGATCGATGAAAAGCTGTTCGAGGTCTGTCCGCGCTCACGCGCGTGCGGCGTGCCGCGTCAGTTTCACCAGCTCCAGCAGCATGGCTTCGCCGGCATCGACGAGCGCTTTCAGCGTGATGGATGATTTGCCTGATGCGGCCGTGCCGTCATGGGCGAGCGGCGGAACATGGACGAATTGTGCGAGGCGTAACTCGTTGTCGTCGTCGACGGCCTCGATCGCGCGCCAGCTCAGATAGTTGCAGAGATAGCTGCCGGCATCGCGCGACATCCGTGCATCGATGCCGGTGGCCAGCGCGGCGCGCCGCAGCTTTTCGCTGTGCGGCCCGAACACCTGCGCATCGGCGCCGCCTGCGATCGATCCCTTGCGCGCGTGCTGGCGGCCGGCATCGGGGAAGCGCGTCGTCACCGCGTTGCGGGCGCGGCTTTCGATCCGCAGGTGCGAGGTGCGGCCGGCGAGGCCGAACATCAACAGCGCCTGCGGGCGATGTCGTGCGATCAGCTCGGGCAATTCGCGATCGACGGCTGCGTAGGTGACGTCGAAGATGTGGCTCGTCAGCACGACGCTGTCGAAGGCCGGCCGGCGCAACCCGGTCAGCCGCTTCACGAGCGCCATGGTCGGGTTGAACGGCGCACCCGGGAACGGCCCGAAGCCGGTCACGAGGATGCGCAGATTGCCGCTCAATGCAGCATCTCCGCGATCTGCTCGGCGGCGACCGCGGGCGAGATGCGGCCGCCGGCGACCTCGGTCTCCATCTTCTTGACCCTGGCGCGGATCGCAGCGTCCGAGCGCAGCCGCGCCATCATCCGGCCTTCCAGCATCGACCACATCCACTTCACCTGCTGCTCGCGGCGGCGGGCCTCGAATTCGCCCGAGGCGTTCATCGCGGTGCGGTGGTCGAGGATCTTCTGCCAGAGCCGGTCGAGCCCGGCGCCGGTCAGCGCCGAATAGGTCTCGACCGGCGGATGCCAGTGTTCGGAGCGCGGCGCGAGGATATGCAGCGCGCTGCGATAATCGGCGGCGGCGAGGTTGGCGCGCTTGAGGTTGTCGCCGTCGGCCTTGTTGATCGCGATCATGTCGGCGAGCTCGACGAGGCCCTTCTTGATGCCTTGCAGCTCGTCGCCGGCGCCCGGCAGCATCAGCGCCAGGAAGAAGTCGGTCATGTCGCAAACCGCGGTCTCGGACTGCCCGATGCCGACGGTCTCGACCAGCACGACGTCGAAGCCTGCGGCCTCGCACAACAGCATCGCCTCGCGGGTCTTCGCCGCGACGCCGCCGAGCGTGCCCGAGGACGGCGAGGGGCGGATGAAGGCCTGGTCGGAGACGGCGAGCCGCGCCATCCGCGTCTTGTCGCCGAGGATCGAGCCGCCGGTGCGCGCCGAGGAGGGATCGACCGCCAGCACCGCGACCTTGTGACCGCGCTCGATCAGGAACATGCCGAGCGCATCGATGGTGGTCGACTTGCCGACGCCGGGCGAGCCGGTGATGCCGACCCGCACCGCCTTGCCGGTGTCGGGCAACAGCGCCTGCACCAGCTCACGCGCCGCCGCCTGATGATCGCCGCGCCGGCTCTCGACCAGCGTGATCGCCCGCGCCAGCGCGGCGCGGTGGCCGGCGCGGAGCTGCTTGGCGAGGGCGTGGATGTCGGGAGAGGCGGGCTTCGGCGAGGTCATGGCCTTGGTTTACAACGGCTGCCGGTTGCAGGCGAGGGCGGAGTCCGCACTCGTCCCCGATCAATCGCGAGATCGGAAATCGGGTGGGCGCGCCCGCCGCCGTGCGGTTGATCAGAGCCCGTTCCGCATCACTGCGGACCAACATCCGGAGCCTGCCATGACCCGAGCCTATTACAGCACCGTCCTCGACCATCCGCTCGATACCGTGTGGTCGCTGATCCGCGACTTCAACAATTACCCCGCCTATATCGAGGGCGTCAGCGAAAGCGTGATCGAGGACGACAAGCGCGGCGACCAGATCGGTGCTGTCAGGCGCTTCTGCTATCTCGGGCTCTGGGTCAGGCAACGCCTTGCCGGCCACTCGGACACGCAGCATTCGCTGACCTATGCCAGCATCGAGCCGCTGCCGTTTCTGGCGGATGCCGGTTCGGACGCGCCGCAGCCGACCCATTACGAGGGCACGATGCATCTGCTGCCGGTCGTCGAAGGCAATCGCACCTTCATCGAATGGTCGGTCAAGCTCGACACGGCGCCTGCTGACGCCGATCGCTGGCACAGCCAGTTCCAGGCCTGGATTCCGGACTGGACCGGCTCCCTCGTCAGAGCGCTGGCGCGTCAGCAAGGCTGAGGCCCCTGCTGAAGCGGCTATTGCGGCTGATCGTCCGCGTCCGCCTTCGGCCTTGCCCCGCCGAAGATCTTCGCGCCTTCCGCCGTCAGATACGGCTTCAGCGTCTCCCACGGCAGGAAGACGACATACTGGCCTTCGGCGTAGGGGCCGACGGCATAGGGCGGGTAGTGGAAGTTGAGGCCGGAGCTCTTGCCTGACACGGTCGATGGCGCGAGCGTCACGGCGCCAATCTTGAGCAGGGTCGGCTTCAGCTCCTTGTACCACTCGGCGGTTGCGGTCTCGCCGGCACCGCGCCGCTTCTTCTCGGCGTTCAGCGCTGAGACGATCGCGTTGCGCATCGCCGTCAGGGTAGGGCCGTTGTCAGCTGTCTCGGTGAAGAAGGGACGGATGCTGATGCGCTTGTTCGCCGTCGTATCCCACAGGATGGTGTTGACGTCGGTGTTCGGATGCGCGCCGAGCGTGTCCATGTAGTCGTCGCGCAGCACGCTCACATAGCGGCCGTCGACGACGGAGCGCACCGAATATTTGCGTTCGAATGAATAGCCGCCGCGGTCTTTGAAGAGCTCAGGCTCGTCCTTGCGCGCGGAAGCCGCCTCCGCGGCGTTCTTGTCGATCCATTTCCGGCCCTCGGCGAGGCAATCGGCCGCCAGCGCGCTATCTGCCTTGATCTTGTCGTCGAGATAGACGTTGGCCTCGATGCTCGCGTTCTTGATCGTGGCGTCGGGCTTGGGATCGGCGGCGCGCGCAGGGAGGCAGAGGCAAGCCAGCAGGCCGGCAAGGCCCATGATGCGGGCAGGCGTCATCGAGCGAGCGGCGCGCATGAAAACTCCGAGTGAGGGAGGGCGAATGCGGCAGCGCTACTCCGCCGCCTCGCTGTGGCCGAGCCGCGTGTTGAGCTTGTGGATCAGCTCCTCGGCGGCATCCGAGATCACGGTGCCCGGCGGGAAGATTGCCTCGGCGCCGGCCGCATAAAGCGCGTCGTAATCCTGCGGCGGCACCACGCCGCCGATGATGATCATGATGTCCTCGCGGCCGTGCTTCTTCAGTGCGGCCTTCAATTCCGGCACCGCGGTGAGATGGGCTGCGGCGAGCGAGGAGACGCCGAGAATGTGGACGTCGTTCTCGACCGCCTGCCGCGCGGCTTCGTCGGCGGTTGCGAACAGCGGCCCGATATCGACGTCGAAGCCGACATCGGCGAAGGCGGATGCGATCACCTTCTGGCCGCGGTCATGGCCGTCCTGGCCGATTTTTGCCACCAGGATGCGCGGGCGGCGGCCCTCGGCTTCCTCGAAGGCGTCGATCAGCGCCTGCACCTTTTCGACCTTGTTGGACATGGCCGCTGCCTCTCGCTTGTAGACGCCGGTGATGGACTTGATCTCGGCACGGTGGCGGCCGAACACCTTTTCCATCGCGTCTGAAATCTCGCCGACGGTGGCTTTGGCGCGCGCGGCGTCGATCGCCAGCGCCAGCAGATTGCCGTTGCCTTCGCCCGCCGAGCGGGTCAGCGCGGCGAGCGCCGCATCGACGTCCTTCTGGTTGCGCTCCTTCTTGAGCCGCGCCAGCTTGTCGATCTGCAGCCGCCGCACGGTGGAGTTCTCTACCTTCAAGACGTCGATCGGCCGCTCGTTCTCCGGCTTGAACTTGTTGACACCGATCACCGCCTGGCGCCCGGCATCGATCCGCGCCTGGGTTTTCGCGGAGGCTTCCTCGATCCTCAGCTTCGGCACGCCGGCCTCGATCGCCTTGGCCATGCCGCCGAGTTCCTCGACCTCCTGGATGTGACCCCAGGCCTTGGCCGCGAGATCCCGGGTCAGCCGCTCGACATAGTACGAGCCGCCCCAGGGATCGATGATGCGGTTGGTGCCGCTTTCCTGCTGCAGGAACAGCTGCGTGTTGCGGGCGATCCGCGCCGAGAAGTCGGTCGGCAGCGCCAAGGCCTCGTCCAGCGCATTGGTGTGCAGCGACTGGGTGTGGCCCTGGGTTGCCGCCATCGCCTCGATGGTGGTGCGCATCACATTGTTGAACACGTCCTGCGCGGTCAGCGACCAGCCCGAGGTCTGGCAATGCGTGCGCAAGCTGAGCGAGCGCGGATCCTTCGGGTTGAACTGCTTCAGCAGCTTGGCCCACAGCAGTCGCGCGGCGCGCATCTTGGCGACTTCCATGAAGAAGTTCATGCCGATCGCCCAGAAGAACGACAGCCGCGGTGCGAAGCGGTCGACGTCGAGGCCCGCGGCAAGCCCGGCGCGCAGATATTCGACGCCGTCGGCCAGCGTATAGGCGAGCTCGAGGTCCTGCGTCGCGCCGGCTTCCTGCATGTGATAGCCGGAGATCGAGATCGAATTGTATCTCGGCATCCGCTGCGAGGTGTAGGCGAAGATGTCGGAGATGATCCGCATCGAGGGCGTCGGCGGATAGATGTACGTGTTGCGCACCATGAACTCTTTCAGAATGTCGTTCTGAATGGTGCCCGACAGCTTCTCCGGCGGCACGCCCTGTTCCTCGGCGGCGGCGACGAATAGCGCGAGGATCGGCAGCACGGCGCCGTTCATGGTCATCGACACGCTCATCTGGTCGAGCGGGATGCCGGCGAACAGCGTGCGCATGTCGTAGATGGAATCGATCGCGACACCGGCCATGCCGACGTCGCCAGAGACGCGCGGATGATCCGAGTCATAGCCGCGGTGGGTGGCGAGGTCGAACGCGACCGACAGGCCCTTCTGTCCGGCCGCGAGGTTGCGGCGATAGAAGGCGTTGGAGTCCTCCGCCGTGGAGAAGCCGGCATATTGCCGGATGGTCCAGGGCTGGTTGACATACATGGTCGGGTAGGGGCCGCGCAGATAAGGCGCGATGCCCGGCCAGGTCTCGAGAAAGTCGATGCCTTCGAGATCGGCCTCGCCGTAGACGGACTTCACCGGAATGCCCTCGGGCGTCAGCCACGGCTCGGTGCTCGCTGGCGGCATCGCCGCGGCGACGGGTTGGAAGGCGACATCGGCGAAATTGGGAATGCGGGTCATTCCTTGGCTTCCTTAGTCATGGTCCGGGTGCTGATGGCTGACGATGGTCGCCATCTTCTCCGGTCCGTAATTCTGCATCGTGGTCTGGCTCGGCAGATTGGCGATGCCGACCACCCAGCCGTGGCGGGACTCGGTTCCGAATTGCTGCGTCGGGATCACCCGGTCGGGCCGGTCGAAGGCGCCAGTCATGATCTCGATACGGGGACCGTCGATCCGCCGGAAGCTGAGCGGCGTGCCGCAGGCGGCACAGAAGTCGCGCTCGGCGATCGAAGAGGATTTGAACGCCGCCGGCTTGCCCCGGGTCCAGGCGAAATCCTCTTTGTTGATGTCGGCGAAAGAGGCGAACGGCGCACCAGAGGCCTTTTGGCACATCCGGCAGTGACAGATGCTAACGCGGTTCGGTGCCGCGGACACCGCAAAGCGCACGGCGCCGCACTGGCAACCGCCGGTCAGAACGGGTTTCGCTGGTGTCTCTGCCGTCATGCCTGCTCCATCCGCCGATAGGCGTCGCGCAATGTCGCCAGCGCATCACCGCCGGCGAAGACGAACTCACCGATGCCGGCCGCCCGCAGCGCCGCTTCCTGGTCGCCGGGTCGCCCTGCCAGATAGATATGCCTTGCTCCGGCGCCGTGAAGGGCCTTGGCGGCCTCAATGGCGCTGGCGGCATAGACCTTATCAGCGGAACAAAGGCATGCCATCGCGGCGCCCGAGGCCTTGAAGGCCGCGGCAAGCGCGGCCGCGTCGGCAAAGCCCTCGCTGTCGATGGCCTCGATCCCGCCGGTCTCGAAGAAGCTTTTTGCAAATGTCGCGCGGGCCGTGAAATCCGCTGGCGTGCCGAGATTGGCGAGGAAGATCTTGGGCCGCGCGCCACGCGCCTTCAGCGCAGCGTCGGACTTGTCGCGCAGCGCCTCGAACGGTTCGGCGAGCCGCATCGGCGCGAGGGCGTCGAAGGTGACCTTGGCACCTGCCGCGGACACCGGCGCCGCCGGCTTCACATCCAGCACTGCGAGGACCGCCTCGTGCAGGTCCGGAAATTCGCTGGCGCCGGTCAGCACGTCGCGGCGCTTCGCCACATTGGCTTCGCGCTGCGCCCGCGTCGCGGCGACTTTGTTTTGCAGCAGCCCTTGCTCGAGCGCGGTGAAGATGCCGCCGGCCTTCTCGATCTCCTGGAATAGCGTCCACGCCGCCTCGCAAAGCTGCGCGGTCAGCGTCTCGATCCCGCCGGCGCCTGCCGCGGGATCGGAGACCTTGGCAAGGTTGGACTCATCGAGCAGCACGAGCTGCGTGTTGCGCGCCACGCGGCGGGCGAAATCGTCCGGCAGGCCGAGCGCCAGCGTGTGCGGCAGCACGGTGATCGCATTGGCGCCGCCGAGCCCGGCCGCAAAGGTCGCGATCGTCGCGCGCAGCATGTTCACGTTGGGATCGCGCTGGGTCAGCATCCGCCAGGCGGTCTGCGCGTTGACGAAGATCGGCTTCGGCGCGAGGCCGCAGGCCTCTTCGATCCTTGCCCAGAGGCGACGCAGCGCGCGGAATTTCGCCATGGTCAGGAACTGGTCGGCATCGGCGCTGAGCCGGAACGACACGGCTGCGCGCGCCGCATCGAGGTCGAGCCCCGCGGCTTCCAGCATGCGCAGATAGGCGAGCCCGGTCGCGAGCGTGAAAGCGAGTTCCTGCACCTCGGAGCCGCCGGCATCATGCACCGGCCGGCCATCGGCCAGCACGAACGGCCCCTTGAAGCCGCGCTTGATCAGTCCGTTGACCACCTGGCCGAACGACTTTTCGTAATTGGGCCAGGCGATGGCCGCGGCACCGCGCACGGCCATCGTGCTGAGCGCCTGGTAATTGAAATGCAGGTCGAGCTTGGCCGGATCGAGCTTGCGGGCCTCGACCATGTCGGCAAACGTCTCGCCGGCGTTCTCGCGTCCGATCACCGGGTTGAGCGCGATCATGATGCCGGCATCGAGATGGACGCCGCCGCAGGCCCGCGCCAGCGTCTTCTTGCTGGCATCCGAAAGACCGAAGCCGCGCGCGCCGGGACCGCCGGCGAACTCGAATTCGAGGCCGGTCGCTCCGTTCTCGAGATCCTGCAAGGCCTGCGCATTGGCCGCTGCGGCGTCGGGGTGGTCGACCCGCTGCAGGATCTGCCAGGGAGTGGCGGCGGCGCGGCCGGGAAGCGGGCTCAGATTGGTCGCGCGGCGATAGATCGGATCGATCCTCAGGCCATCATAGGTCTTGCCGACCAGTTTCTCGAACGGCGCGCCCTTCAGCACGCCGTCGACCAGCTTGCGCCAGTCGTCATAGGTCGCCGGTGCGAAATCCGAAGCCAGAGCCAAATCGTCAGTCGAGGTCGTCATCCGCCCAAATCGTCCTTCATCGGCCCCGCGACGGGGTCCCTTGATTTGGCCGGAAATTGCCACGGGCGGGCGGCCAAGCCAAACGGTTGTTTGAGGTCGTGCGTTTTTTAATCGAGGTCCGCTAGACGGAAAATACCGTCCGTCGAGACCCCAGCCAGCGCATCCGCGACGCGGCGCCCGGCGATGACGCGGTCGGGAACGATCTCGGCCAGCGGCACCAGCACGAAGGCGCGCTCGAACAAACGCGGGTGCGGCAGCGTCAGTTCCGGCTTGTCGAGTGTGACGTCGTCATAGGCGATCAGGTCGAGGTCGAGGGTGCGCGGTCCCCAGCGCTGCTCGTTCTTGCGGTCGCGGCCGAACTTGCTTTCGATCTTGTGCAGCGTGAACAGCAGCGCATGCGGATCGAGGCTGGTGTCGATCTCGATACAGGCATTGATGAAGCTGTCCTGCTGCTGCTCGCCCCAGGGCGGCGTCGAATAGTCCGACGAGCGCGCCACGAGCGCGGCCTGCGTCATGCCGCAGATATTGGCGATCGCCTTGCGAAACGTCGTGCGGACGTCGCCGACATTGCCGCCGAGTGCGATCAGGACGTCAGCCATCAGCGTTCAACCTTGGGCGTTCAACTCTGGGACGGCGGATGCCGCGAGCGGGTCAGCACCACGCCGACATCGTCGAAGATCGCGGCGATCGGCGCATGCGGCTTGTGCACGGTGACCTTGACCGCCCTGACGCGCGGGAAGGTGGTCAGGATGTCATCGGCTACCGCGCCGGCGGCGCGCTCCAGCAGCTTGTAGTTGGTGTTCTTGAATGCCGACGTCGCGGTCGCCACCACGTTGGAATAGGACACCGTGTCGGAGAGGCGGTCGGTGCGCGAGGATTCCGAGAGGTCGGTATAGAGCTCGAGGTCGATGACGAAGCGCTGCCCGACTTCGGTCTCATGTTCCATCACGCCATGGCGGGCATGGATGACGATCCCGGTGATGAAGATCGTGTCGGTCATTGCTGTCCCTCGATTGCCGCGGCCACCCGCAGCGCCTGAACGGTTTCGGCGACGTCGTGCGCGCGGATGATGCGGGCGCCATGCTGCGCGGCGATCAGATGCGCCGCGATCGAGCCGCCGATCCGCTGTTGCGGCTCCGAGGCCACGATGGTGCTGATGAAACGCTTGCGCGAGGCGCCGACCAGCACCGGCAGGCGGAACGCGTTGAGCTCGGCAAGCCGCGCCAGTGCGATCATGCTCTGCTCCGGCGTCTTGCCGAAGCCGATGCCGGGATCGAGCACGATCCGGTCGGGCGCAATGCCGGCGCGCGTTGCGATCTCGAGCGAGCGCTCAAAGAACACGGCGATGTCCTGCATGATGTCGATCGCCGGATCGGCCTGCTCGCGATTGTGCATGATGATCACGGGCACGCCGCGCGCGGCGACGAGCGGCGCCATGCCGGCGTCGCGCTGCAGGCCCCAGACGTCATTGGCGATCGCAGCGCCCTGGTCGAGCGCCCAGGCCACGACCTCCGACTTCATGCTGTCGATCGAGACCGGCACGCCGAGCGCGACCACCTCGGCCAGCACCGGCTTCAGCCGCGCCATCTCGGCCTCGGCGGTGACCGGCTGCGAGCCGTAGGGGCGGGTGGATTCCGCGCCGATGTCGATGATGTCCGCGCCCTCGGCGATCAGCCTGCGGGCCTGCGCCAGCGCCTGTTCGGGCGCGATGAACTGGCCGCCGTCGGAGAACGAGTCCGGCGTCACGTTCAGGATACCCATCACCGCCGGATAGGGCCTCGACAGCAGCGCCGGCAGCACCGCTGATGCGGCCGGGCCGGTCACCGCCGATGCTATGAGCCTGGTTGCCATCATGCGCAGGCTTTGCGCTGACCGCAGCGGCAAGTCAAGGTGTGGCGATGATGGCCGGCGCCGGCGACCGCGGGCGCGGTCAAGGCAGGCCAATAGTAATGCTAGTAGGTGATTTTGAGCGGCAGCTTGCGTGCCTGTTCGATCAGCAATTCGACCGATTTCTCTGACGGCATCACGCGGACGAGCTTACGCCGCACATTGGCGTCCTTCATGCTCTGCGCCAGCCGCGACGGGTTGCGCTGCGCGAGCTCTCGCACGGTAGTGACGCCGGCGGCGCGGACCAGCCCGACCTTCGCCTTGCCCATGCCGGGAATCCGCATGTAGTCGGAGATGTTGGCCCATTCGAGCAATTGTTGTTCGCTGATCCCGGTCTTGGCGGCGAGCGCCTTGCGTCCCTTGACGGTGCGGGCGGCTTCAAGCAATGCGTCGGTCGTGCGGATACCCTGCGATTTCAGTTTGGTGGCGCAATAGGCGGACAGGCCTTCGATCTCGGAGAGGGGGTATGTCATGATACTCGTATGCAGGTAACAGGTAGAAGGGAGCGCGCGCAGGGGCGTTGGGAAAGTGCTTCAGGCAAACTGGCTGAGGCCCGGCGTCCCCGAGATGATCTCGCCCATTTGATCCGCTCCGATTTTGTCGCGGCCGAACCTGAAAAGTTCACGCGCGACGTTTTGAATTTCACCCATGCTCAGGCCAAGCGCCATCAGCCGGGTGCCGACAGCCATCAGGCCGCCGCCCATCAACCGCGATAGGCCACCGCTGTTGTTGGAGGCGGCGATTGCCGCTTCGGCGCCGGGGATTTGGTCGATCAGAGCCTGAACTTTGTCGGAAGGTCCCTCGTTACGGAGGAAACCCAGAACGATGCCGATGGTTTTTTCAGCGACAGCGCCGTCGATGCCGGCCTTCGCGGCCAGCTGTCCAACCAATTCATCCATCTTGCCCCGCCTCAACCGGACTTTGCCGGGTCGTTCTTGAAGATTTATCTTGAGCGCCTGTGTCACGAAATACAAGCGATCCGCGCATTTCAGTTCGTTTTCTTTTTCGATCGCGTCGTGACTGTGGCCTCGCTGCAAGAGTGAGCGGCGGATTCACACCATCTTGTCGCATTGCGCAATGCCTTTCGTCACTCGCCGGGAATAAAAATATGAGGAACTACGGGAGCGACAAATACGTCAGCATGCGCTGACGGTTTCAATCGACCGGCAAGATGCAATATGATGCCACTGGTTCGGTAGCGAACCTGGCTCTAGGTTTCGAACCGGGCTCGACGCATCGAACCGGGTTCGATGATCGAAACGATCTAAATTTGCGTGAAGAGGCGAAGTGATGGCGACCTCCGACAACAAGTTGGCCGATACCGACGAGCGAATTTTTATCGGCAAAGGTGAGGAGACAGCCTGGCTGACGCTGGCGCTGGCCAACCGGCATGGCCTCGTCACCGGTGCAACCGGAACCGGCAAGACCGTCTCGCTTCAAGTCATGGCTGAAGGATTTGCGCGCGCCGGCGTTCCGGTTTTCGCCGCCGACATCAAGGGCGATCTCTCCGGTATCTCCGAGGTCGGCGAGGCCAAGGATTTTATCCTGAAGCGCGCCCAAGAGATGGGCTTGACCTTCCAGCCCGATCAATTCTCGACCGTGTTCTGGGACGTGTTCGGCGAGCAGGGCCATCCGGTGCGTGCCACCGTTACCGAGATGGGACCGCTGTTGCTGTCGCGGATGCTCGATCTGAACGACGTGCAGGAGGGCGTGCTCAACGTTGCCTTCCGCGTCGCCGACGAGAATGGCCTCGCGCTGATCGACATGAAGGATCTGCGCGCCCTGCTGGATGCGATCGCGCCCGACAGCAGCAAGAAGGGCGCCGACGACGGCGAAGATCCGCTGGCGTCGATCCGCAAAGCCGCGCAGGGCTACGGCAACGTGTCCAAGGCGACGGTCGGAACGATCCAGCGTCAGCTGCTGGTGCTCGAGAACCAGGGCGGCGCGAAGTTCTTCGGCGAGCCCGCGCTGACGCTGAAGGATTTCATGCGGACCGACCGCGACGGCCGCGGCATGGTTAATATCCTCGTCGCCGACAAGCTGATGCAGAGCCCGCGGCTTTACGCCACGTTCCTGCTCTGGATGCTCTCGGAATTGTTCGAGGAATTGCCGGAGGCCGGCGACCTGCCGAAGCCGAAGCTGGTGTTCTTCTTCGACGAGGCGCATCTGCTATTCACCGACGCGCCAAAGGCGCTGATGGACAAGATCGAGCAGGTGGTGCGGTTGATCCGCTCCAAGGGCGTCGGCGTCTATTTCGTCACGCAGAATCCGATCGACGTGCCGGACAAGGTGCTGGCGCAGCTCGGCAACCGCGTGCAGCACGCGCTGCGCGCCTTCACGCCGCGCGACCAGAAGGCGGTTGCCGCGGCCGCGCAGACCTTCCGGCCCAATCCGAAGCTCGATACCGCGCGGGTGATCATGGAGCTCGCCAAGGGCGAGGCGCTGGTGTCGTTCCTCGAGGGCGGCGGCACGCCGTCGATGGTCGAGCGCGTGATGGTGCGGCCGCCGTCGGCGCGGATCGGGCCGATCACGCCGGAGGAACGCAAGGCGATCATGGATGCGAGCCCGGTGAAGGGCAAATACGACACCGCGATCGACGCCGAGTCCGCCTACGAGATCATCCAGAAGCGTCTCGCCGGCACGGCGACGCCGGCAGGCGGTACGGGCGGCGAAGGCGGCGGCATCCTAGGCCAGATCGGGGCCATCGCCGCCACGATCTTCGGCACCAATGTCAAGCGCGGCCGGCTCTCGACCGGACAGGTGATCGCGCGCAACGTCACGCGCTCGGTGACCGACAAGGTGGTCGGCGGCGTGGTCGCAGATCTCGGCAAATCGGTCGGTGGTTCGGTCGGCGGCTCGATCGGTCGCGCATTGGTGCGCGGTGCGCTCGGCGGAATCCTGCGCAGGTAGCATCGCGATCATCCGGCCGGAGGAATGGGCAGCCGGCTTTGCCTCCAGCGGCCGGCGCGCTACAACGTCGGCAATGTCCAAACAAAAAGGATATAAGCGATGTCCAACGCCAAGCTGCAGCCTGTCCTCGACCGCATCGACGCCGATTTCGACAACAGTCTCGAGCGGCTGTTCACGCTGCTGCGGATCAAATCGATCTCGGCCGATCCGGCCTTTGCCGATGACTGCAAGGCGGCTGCCGATCACCTCGCCAAGGATATCGCAACCCTCGGCTTCAAGACCGAGGTGCGTCCGACCGCCGGCCATCCGGCCGTGGTCGGCAAGCTGAACGGCGCGACCGACGGGCGCCCGCATGTGCTGTTCTACGGCCACTATGACGTGCAGCCGGTCGATCCGCTGAATCTCTGGCACCGTCCGCCGTTCGAGCCCGTGGTGACCGACCATGCCGACGGGCGCAAGATCATCGTCGCGCGCGGCGCCGAGGACGACAAGGGACAGCTGATGACCTTCGTCGAGGCGTGCCGGGCCTGGAAGAATGTGACGGGATCGCTGCCGATCGACATCACCATCATCATCGAGGGTGAGGAGGAGATCGGCTCGAAGAATTTCGTGCCGTTCCTGGAAGCGAACAAGGCTGAGCTCAAGGCGGACTTCGCGCTGGTCTGCGATACGGGCATGTGGGATCCGAACACGCCCGCGATCACGACCTCGCTGCGCGGCCTGGTCTATGACGAGGTCAAGATCAAGGCCGCCAATCGCGACCTGCATTCCGGCGTGTTCGGCGGCGGCGCGCAGAATCCGATCCGCGTGCTGACGCGGATCCTCGGCGGCCTGCATGACGAGAACGGCCACATCACCATCCCCGGGTTCTATGACGGCGTGAAGGACCTGCCGCCGGACATCCTGGCGCAGTGGAAGCAGCTCAATCTGACGCCGGACAGCTTCCTCAAGCCGATCGGTCTGTCGGTGCCGGCCGGCGAGAAGGATCGGCTGCTGATCGAGCAGGTCTCCTCGCGGCCGACCTGCGACATCAACGGCATCGTCGGCGGTTATACCGGCGAGGGCTCGAAGACGGTGATCCCGGCGGAGGCGTCGGCCAAGGTCTCGTTCCGGCTGGTCGAGGGGCAGGACCCCGAGAAGATCCGCAAGGCGTTCCGCGATTACGTGAAGGCGCGCGTGCCGGCGGATTGCAAGGCCGAATTCATCGATCATTCCTCCGCGCCGGCGATCGCGCTCGACTGGAACATGAAGCCGCTGGCGGCCGCTCGCCGCGCGCTGACCGACGAATGGGGCAAGGAGGCGCTGCTGGTCGGCTCCGGCGCCTCGATCCCGATCGTCGCCGACTTCAAGCGCGCGCTCGGCCTCGATAGCGTGCTGGTCGGCTTCGGGCTCGACGACGACAACATCCATTCGCCGAACGAGAAGTACGACCTCAAGAGCTACCACAAGGGCATCCGCTCCTGGGCGCGGATCCTGGCGGCTTTCGCCGACGCCAAATAGCGCAAGGCGCGTCGAACGCCGGATGCGGTCGAAGCGACCGTGTAGCCCGGATGCAGCGAAGCGAAATCCGGGACGGTCGATCCGCGGATACGTTGCCCCGGATTGCGCTGCGCTGCATCCGGGCTACGGAAGGAGATGCTGCACGTAAAAACGCCGCCCGGAATTGGGCGGCGTTTTGATTCAGGTCGTGTAGAGGGTGTTGGCGGCTAGCTTACCCGAAGATTGTGAAATTTCAATCACGGTAGCCGGGATTGACGCGGTCGAGCTTGCGCAGCAGCGGCGGCCAGACCAGCTGCGTCGAGCGCAGCTCGGCGCGATCGGGGTTCGAGAGCAGCTCGGTGTTCTTGTCGATCGCGTGCTGGTCGACCGGATAGGCGCTCCCGCCGAGCGCGCGGGTCGCCACCTGCATCGAGCAGGCGCGCTCCAGATGGTACATCCGCTCGAAGGCGGACGCGACCGAGCGGCCGACCGTCAGCGTGCCGTGATTGCGCAGCAGCATGTGGTTCTTGGTGCCGAGATCGCGCTGCAGGCGCGGGCGCTCGTCATGGTCGAGCGCGATGCCTTCATAGTCGTGATAGGCGAGGTCGTGGGTGACGAGCTGCGCGGTCTGGTTCAGCGGCAGCAACCCATCGGGGCCGCTCGACACCGCGGTGCCGTCGACCGTGTGCAAATGGAGCACGCAGCCGGCGTCCTCGCGCACCTCGTGGATCGCCGAATGGATGGTGAAGCCGGCCGGGTTGATGCTGTAGTCGCTCTTCGAGAGCTGGTTGCCGTCGAGGTCGACCTTGACCAGGCTGGATGCGGTGATCTCGTCGAACATCAGCCCGTAGGGGTTGATCAGGAAGTGATGCTCGGGTCCGGGCACCCGGGCGGAGATGTGGGTATCGACGAGATCGTCCCAGCCATAGAGCGCGACCAGCCGGTAGCAGGCGGCGAGATTGATCCGCTGCTCCCATTCCGCCGCACTGATATCCGACGGGACTTCCTTCAGGCGCGCTTCCGCTGGGGACATGGCCGATTGCTCCGTTGATGGCTGTTGCTTGGCGTGAGCCTAGCGCCGCTGCCGGATCGCAGCAAGGCAGCGTAACGGCGTGACAGTCATGCCGGCATGCGGCCCACGACCCGAACCGCAACGGCCGGTGGGCAGCCGCAGGATCGATCTTCCAAGGCCGCGATAGGGGAGAGCATTTTCGGCTCTGATTGACGCGAACCGGCGTCTGCTTCGATCGAAAACGCGTTACGGTGCCGGGATCGCGAGCAGGCTTGAAATACTGCGGCCGCGGATATCGTAGACGCGGGCGAACACGACGTCGTCGCGCTTGATCTCGACCATCACGGGGGCGGCCAGGCCCTTGCAGTAGAACTCGCCGAGCGTCATCGCGAAGTCGGCGGCATGGCTGTCCCAGCCGATCGTGAAGTCGGGCCCGAGCGCGACCTGCGCGGGGCGCTGCGGTCCGCACACCGCGACCTTCCATTTGCGGTGCTGCGGCGGCACTTCCTGCCGCTCCGCCAGCTGCTCGCGCAGCCCGTCGGATGCCTGCTTCAGCGCCAGGCCCCAATAGTCCAGCATGAAGAAATTGTCGGCGGTGCGCACCGTGCCGGCCATGTGGTTGAAGTGCGTGTACTGATACGGATGCAGGCGGATCATTTCGCTGAGCGGCAGCAGCAGGCCGAACGCGAACACGGCGAGCGCCGCGGGCTGCCAGGCGCGGCGGTTCTCGCCGAGCCAGTCCATGCCGCGGGCGAAGGCGACGCCGCCAAGCACCGCCATCGGCGGGATCACGAAGATGAAGTGACGGATGCCGTTGTAGAGCGCCGGCCGCTTCACCATAGCGATCACCAGCGGTAGCGTCGCCGCCAGCGTCAGCATCAGCATGATCGACTTGCGCTTCGCCGCCACATCGGTGCGCGACAGCGACATGAAGGTGGTGATGACGGCCGCGCTCAGCAGCACCAGCAGCACCTCGGGAAGCTGCAGCGCGAACAGCGTCGGCAAATAGGACCACGGCATGTCCGGCACCGAGACCAGCGCGCCGTCGAACATCTCTTTCCACGGCTTCTCGAAGAAGTGCGAGAAATAGGTCACCGCTTCCAGCGGATGGCCGGGCTCCATGATCGACCACGGCCAGATCAGGCCCATCACGAGATAGCCCAGCACGAGCCCCGGCAGCAGCACATAGATGGCATGGGCAAAGCGATGGGTCGCCTCGCGCGGGCCCTGCTTGCGGAATTCCTCAATCCAGAGCGGGATGAAGCCGACCACAGCGTAGATCAAAGCGAGGCCGCCAAGGACGCGGCAGCCGATCGACAGGCCTGCACCGAGGCCGACGATCAGGATCGTGCGCGGCGAAGGCGCCGGATATTCCTCGATCAGGCGGACGAGGCCCATGATCAGGACCACCATCGCCACGGCGAACGGTGCATCCTTCGGATTCATGAACATGTGACCGTAGAAGGTCGGGCACAGCGCGAGCAGCAGCAGGGCCGCCAGTCCCGCCAGCGGGCCACCGACGCGGCGCGCCAAGCGCCAGGTTACGGCAAGCCCGATCACGCCGACGATCGCGCCGAGCAGGCGGCGCGTCTCGAACAATTCGAGTGGGATGACCTTGTGCAGCAGCGCTGCGGCCATGTCGAAGCCGCCGCCGTACATATAGAGATTGGCGAACGAGAGCGCGCCGGTGTCCTTGAACCCGGACCCGTACATGCGCAGCAGGAGGTCGGCGTATTCAGCGTGGGTGTAATCGTCCCAGCCCAGACCGTAGTCGCGGAATGTGAGGCCGGCGACCACGGCGACCACGCCGAGGACGAGGAATGCGAGATCGTCGCAGGTCTTCTCCACCGAGCGCCGTGCAGGCGCCTCGAGGGCAGACGTCGTAATCGATGACATAGCTAGTGATACCGGCGTGCCTGTGGCCCAGTTTGGCGCTTTAGGGCCTCATTCCCCGGCATCCATAGCGCAGTTCCGTTTCCGAGTAATTGGTAATTGTGGCGTAATTTCCCAGATGCATTGCAATATATTGGCAGCAATTCGTAGCCAGTAAATCTACGGGAGACGGGGGCCTGCGCGTGGTTGCAGCCGCGATCAGGAAGCGCATCAGGCCCGGTTAAGCGGGATTTTAGGGAACTCCGTCTACAATTGGCGGTTGGCGGTGTGGGCAATATGACGGTATCGTGGCGTTGGTGGCCTGCGCCGATTTTCGGTCGGGTCTCCCGGGGGTTAGTTCGATGATGGTTGGTCTGTTGATCGTCGGCGTGGGCCTGGTTGTGGCGGGCTTGGCGGCGATCGGCTTGGGAATCCCCTACAAGGAATTCAGCGTCGGCGGCGCGTTGATCACGACGGGCGTAACCGGCGTCTGCACCGGCGTGATCGTGCTGGCGCTCGCCGCCATCCTCCGGGAACTCCAGGTCATCGCCACCCGGCTCGATCCCGTTGCTGCGGGCGCCCGGGCCGAGGTTCCGCCAGCGTCTGCAACTTCCCCGCGCAATACCCCCGAGGATCCTGTTTTCCCGCCGCCGCGTGAGCCCAAGGTTGCCGCGCCTCCGCCGCCGGTCCCGCCATCCGCGTCCACGGCGTCGCCGCCTTGGCACGACGAAATCCCCTCGCGTGGCGCGCCAGGCGAGGTGCCGCCGCCCGTGCCTGGTGGCGCGCCCCCGGAGGGCGAAGCCACGCCCAAGCGGCGCAACCTGTTGTTTTCGTCCTCGCGGAAGGAACGCGAGCGGGCCCAGAGCCGTACGGCCGAGCCGCTGACGCCGGATCTGCTGTCGCCGGAGCTGCGTCCTGATCCGGCCGCGGCGGCCGAGCCCGCACCGGCAACGTTCGACGATGCCTGGCCGAAGGCCGAGCGGCCGCGGTCGGTCGATGTCGCCCCGCGGCGCACGCCCCGGCCGTCGACCTTCGGCGAGACCCAGTCAGCCAGCGCGGCGCCGTCATCAGGCCACCCGCCGCCGCCCCAGGAGCAGCCGCCGGTGACCGTGCTCAAATCGGGCGTCGTCGACGGCATGGCCTATTCGCTCTATTCGGACGGATCGATAGAGGCGCAGATGCCGGAGGGCATGATGCGGTTTGCCTCGATCGACGAGCTCAGGTCGCACCTGGAGCAGCGGCCCTAAGGTCGGCGTCAATACTTGCGAGCGGCCGGTTCGAGGCCGGAAAAATACGGCCGTTCTTGTCAGATTTGCTGTAATCCGCTCATATTCGCAAAGTAGTACGCGATTCCATTAATGTATTGCTGCACGTGGATACTGTCCGGTGGGCGCCGGGCCGTCGAGAGCACGGGGAAGATTGAGCCATGTCCGATACGTCAGGCAAAACGCCGGTCGAGCTGACCGCAAACATCGTTTCGGCCTATCTCAGCAACAATCCGACGCCGGCCTCGGACATTCCGAGCCTGATCAGCCAGGTCCACGCGGCGTTGCTGCGGGTGTCGAGCGGGCGCGCCGACACGCCGAGCGAGCCGGCCAAGCCGGCGGTGTCGATGAAGAAGTCGATCACGCCGGAATATCTCGTGTGTCTCGAAGACGGCAAGCGCTTCAAGTCGCTCAAGCGCCATCTGCGCACGCAGTACAACATGACGCCCGAGCAATATCGCGACAAATGGGGCTTGCCGGCCGACTATCCGATGGTGGCGCCGAACTATGCGGTGGCCCGATCGCAGCTCGCCAAGAAGATGGGGCTTGGCCAGCAGGCCCGGAAGCGGAAGTAAGAGGCTTACGCGGCGGACGCCAGCGCCTCGCGCGCATCGTTGCGGATCCGATCGACCATCGAGCGGAGGCCGTTGGAGCGCTGCGGCGTCAGATGGTCGCGGAAGCCGAACTCGTCGAACAGCGCGAGCGCGTCGGTGGCGAGGATTTCCTTCGGCGTGTGCCCGGAAAACAGCGTCAGCACGATCGCGACCAGGCCGCGCACGATGTGGGCGTCGCTGTCGCCGATATAGTTCAGGCGCGGTTCGCCGTTGGCATCGCGATCGATCCGCCTCGACAGCCAGACCTGGCTGACGCAACCTTGCACCTTGTTCTCGGCCGAGTGCTCCGCCTCCGACAACGGCTCCAGCGTGCGGCCGAGCTCGATGACATAGCGGTAACGGTCGTCCCACTCGTCCAGCAGCGCAAAATTGTCCCTGATTTCGTCGATCGTCGTCATCGTGGCCCGCGTCCTATTCTCAACGGCTTATATAGGAAGGCTGGCCGCGAAAGCGACGAAAATGGAACCGGTTCCCGGTTGTTTTGACGCGTTTTCTTCACGCGAACCGGCATCCGCCTCACGCGAACGCTCGATTGGCGCTTACGGCATCGGCGGCAGGCGGAATTCAATCGTCTGATCGTCCGCCGTCAGCGTGTCGCGGGACGCGCCCGGGTCGGTATCATCCTTGCCGATCGAGCCGGTGTGGTCGGGCGGCTTCTTGTCGGTGATGATCTGGTAGAGCTTGCGCGCGCCATCGGTCGCACGCTGGCCGATCGCGGTCGCGGCCTGGCCGCCGACTTCGCAGGCGGAAGGCTGACGCTTGCAGAACTGACCCATGTCGTTGATGGTCGCCGTCGCGGCCGACACCGCGTCCGATGCGCTGATCGGCGGCGTCTTGTCCGCTTCAGGTGTTTTGTCTCTCGGCAGCAGCACGAGCACAAGCCCGAGCCAGAATGCCAAACGCAGCAGGAAGAACATGGCGCGATCCCGGTCGTCTATCTTGTCTTTTGCTTCTTGTGCGGTCGATGCCGCTATTGCCCTCACGGTTAGCATCGGTCGATAAATCGGAAGTATCTGCATTGAAGTAAATCCGTCGAAAAATCGCGGAAAATTCGCCTGAATTGATTCGCCGTAAATTTTCGATTGATGGCGGCTGACGAGTGCCGGATACCCAAGATGCGCCGCGTCCACCATTTCGAAACCATAGTTAGTCGCACCCGGAAACCAGCCGTTCACCATCCCCGACAAATGACCGGTGAATGACAGCGTCGAAGCCTCGCCAATGCACAGTGTTTGGCAGCAGGCCGCCCCACCTTAGCGTTCGCTTAAGTTCGCTCTGACACGTTGGCCTGCAATCACAAAGGAGGCGTTCCGGCGCGTCTGTCTGACGATTAAGCCGAAGCGCGAGTGCTGTGAGTAGTTTGAGTCTGATCCGCGATTGCCTGGATGCGCTGCTGCATCCGTCGGCGCAATATGATGCGCTGACGCGTGCGCGCCACCGTGCCTTCATGGCGCCGCGGCTGCTCGGCAGTCTGGCGGCGCTGGCCTCGTTCCCGGCCTTTCTGGCGATGCGCGGGGCGCCGACGGCGATCGAGGTCGCGGCCTTCGCCTGGCTGATCGCACCGATCCTGCTGTCCTGGTTCCTGTCGCGCACCGGCCGCTATGAAGGCGCGCATGTGCTGTCGTCGCTGGCGCTCGCCGGTCTCGTGATGATGATCGCGGCGTCGACCGGCGGCATCGCGTCGTTCGCCGCGGTGTGGCTCGTCGTGATTCCGATCGAGGCGGCGCTGTCGGCCTCGCGGCGCGTGGTGGCGTTTGCGTTCGCGCTGGCGATGATCTGCGCCGCGCTGCTCAGCGTGCTTGGCCATTACCACGTGCTGCCGGTGGTCGATCCCGCGGTTGCGTCGAACAGCACGCTGGTGGGGTTCGGCGTCGTGTCGGCGATCTTCTATGCGGCTGGGCTTGCCTTCGGCGCGGAGTCGCTGGCGCGCACCAGCGTGGCGCTGCTCTACGTCGAGGAAGAGCGCTACCGCCTGCTCGCCCATAACATGAGCGACGTGCTGTCGCGACACAGCCGCAACGGCGCGGTGCGCTTCATTTCGCCCGCGGTCGAGATCATGCTCGGCGTGCCGGCATCGCGGCTGTCCGGCCACGGCCTGTTCGACCGCGTTCATGTCGCCGATCGTCCGGCCTATCTCACCGCGCTGTCGGACGCCGCGCGCGGCGAATCCCGCAGCGTCGAGTTCCGCGTGCGCCGCGACGGTGCGCGTGGCGAGGCTGCCGCCGAATTCATCTGGGTCGAGATGCGCTGCCGTGCGCTCGAGCAGGCGTCCGCCGATGCCGAAGTGGTCGCCGTGATCCGCGACGTGACCGATCGCAAGGTGCAGGAGCACGCGCTCGAACAGGCGCGCCATGCGGCCGAGCAGGCCGATGCGTCGAAGACGCGCTTCCTGGCCACCATGAGCCACGAGCTGCGGACCCCGCTCAACGCCATCATCGGCTTCTCCGAGATGATCGCGCAGGAAGACGTGCTCGGCCTCGACGCGGCCCGCCGCAAGGAATACGCGCAGCTCATCAACGACTCCGGCCAGCATCTGCTGTCCGTCGTCAACGGCATCCTCGACATGTCGAAGATGGAGTCCGGCAATTTCGAGATTTCGCCGGAGCCGTTTGCGCCGCGGCCGGCACTGCTCAATTGCTGCAACCTGGTGGCGCTGAAGGCGCGCGAGAGCGGTGTCGACCTCGTCACCCGCGTGCCAGACGACCTGCCGATCGTGAACGGCGATTCGCGCGCGTTCAAGCAGATCGTTCTCAATCTGGTTTCCAACGCCATCAAGTTCACCGAGCGCGGCGGCAAGGTAACCGTGTCGGCCGGCGTCGAGGGATCGCGGCTCTTGCTGCGGGTCTCCGACACCGGCGTCGGCATCGCCGCCGACGACCTCAAGCGGATCGGCGATCCGTTCTTCCAGGCCGGCAAGACCTATCAGCGCCGCCACGAAGGCACCGGCCTCGGCCTTTCCATCGTCAAGGGGCTGGTTGGCCTGCACCATGGCGAGATGAATGTGGAGAGCAAGGTGGGCGAGGGCACCATCGTGTCGGTCGCGCTGCCGCTGTCGTTCACCCCGCCTGCCGCGGTCGAGCCGTCCAGCAATGTCTCGACGCTGAAGCCCGCGTTGCGGTCCGGACTGCAAGAACAAACCCAACAGGTGAAGAAGAGTGCCTAGACAGACTTTGGATGACGACGAAACGCCGCGCCGTCGCCGCGGCGCCAAGGCGGTGGCCATCGCGGCCGAGGAGGAACGTGGCCTCGTCCTGCGCCTGCTGCTGCATAGTCCGAAGGATCTGGTTGCGGGCGTGCTGGCGTTGTCCGCCATTGTTGCGATCCTGATCAACGCACTGTTCCTGCAGGCTGGCCGTCATCCGTCGCCGATGTTCGGCGGCTCGGTGGTGACGCTGCCGCCGCCGGCCCCTGTTGCCGCCGCCACCAGTCCGATTCCGCGCCCGCGTCCGGCCGAGGCCGCCGCCCGATCGATCGAGCCCGCTGCCGTGGAACCATCAAGGCCGGTCGACGTGAAGCCGGTAGAGACCAAGCCCGTCGAGACCAGGTCCGTTGAAGCCAGGCCGGCCGAACCTAAGGTCGAGTCCAAGCCGGTCGATCCGATGGCCAACCTGGTGCTGAAGTCGACCGTCGCGCCGGCACCGGCCGCGCCGTCCCCGGCCGCCGCGCCGTCCGGCGTCATTCGTCCGCCGGCGCCGATCCCGACACAACATCTGAGCCCGGCCGGCAAGCGTATCGCCGCGGTCCAGCGGACGCTGACCGAATATGGCTACGGTCAGCTCAAGCCGACCGGCACGATCGGCGCCGATACCCAGCACGCGATCGCGAAGTTCGAGCGCGCGCGCAAGCTGCCGGTGACCGGCCAGATGTCCGATCGCCTGGTGCGGGAGCTCAGCACGATGATCGGGCATTCGATCGACTAGGTCTTGTCCTCTCATCATGGCCGGGTGTTACCAGGCCATGACGTTTCTCCTCGACAGTCATCAGACAGCTTCGCCCAGCAGAACGTCCCGGACCTCGTCGGAGAACAGCTTCCTGCGGCCGGCCAGCAGCACCGCTTCCGGATCGTCGCGATCCGGAATGGCACGCGGCATGCCGTGATCGAGCAGGGCCTGTGCGCAGCCGGCCCAATCGCCGCCACTGACCGGTTCGTTGCAGGACGCCCACGACAACGAGCCGGACGCGTCGTCGCCGAAGCCGTGCTGCTCGGTCCACTCCGCACCGTGCTCGAGCAGGAAGCGTGTCAGCCCGGCGTTGCCGCGGAACACCGCATGATTGAGCGCCGAGGCATCCCAATCGCCGCCACGCACCGTGATAGGCCAGCCGAGCTCGACCATCAGCCGCACCGCATCGTCGCCGCCTGCCGCGGCGAGCTCGGGGAGCAGCCGCAGCTGCTGTGGTGAAAGCGAGCCTGGAAGATCGGACCGGACGGCCTGGATCCGCCGCGCCGCGCGCTCGTTGCCGCTGCTGCACGCCGCGACAAACCGCTCATCATCGGCAAGCGTCTCGTCGCCGGTGCGTTGCCGCAGCAGTTCGGCGACCTCGGTCAGTCCATACTGCAAAGCGTAGCGGTAGGCGCTGAGACCGTCCGGTGTCGTGACGTGTGGATCCGCGCCGGCGTCGAGCAAGGCCGCGATGCAGGTCCGCGATCGCCGCCGCCGGATCGCCCACATCAGCGGCGATCCACAATCCGTCAACGGCGCGTTGCGGGCCGGCTCGTTCGGATTGCCGCCATGCCGCAGCAGCAATTCGAGCGCCGCGACGTTCTCGTCGTCGAGCACCTTGTACATCGCGTTGGTGCCCGCGATCCGCGCGCCGTGCTCAAGCAGGGCGCCAGTCGTCACCGAGCCTTCGAGCGAGTGATACAGCGATTCGTTATCGTTCGGATTGGCGCCCGCCTCGAGCAGCAGCCGGGTCAGCGCGAGATCGTGATTGCGCCCGGCGGCACCATACAGTGCCGACAGCGGATTACTGTCATCGGGCGCGTCGAGCGATCCGGGCGGCCAGCGGCTGCTGATGTGCTGGTCGGGATTGGCGCCGGCCTGCAGCAGCAGGCGCGCGCAGCGATGCAGCCGCGCCTGAAATTCCGGAATCTGCAGCAGGCTGGAATGCGTGACCGCAACCAGCGGCGGCAGTTTTAGGGGACCGCCGGGACGGTTGACCCATGCGGGATCATGGGCTGCAGTGCGCCGTATCGTCTCCTCGTCGCCGACGGCGCAGGCGAGATAGGGGTCATCGGCCACAAGATCGGGATCCTCGGTGAGCATCCGCATTGCGACGCGCGGATGGGCGCGATCGGTGGTGCCGTCGACGTCTGCGGCATAGACCAGCTGCAGCCAGCGCCGCACCCGATCGTCCCGGCTCTTGCCTGATGGCAATTGGGCTTCGGCATAGCGCCGCAGGTCCGGCCATGAGGCGAAGCCGAGATCACGCGCCACGCAGGACTGCGCGTCGTGGAGCCGCAGATCGAGTGCAGCGATTTGCGCGTCGCCGCGCCCGGCCGCGGCCGGAAGCGCCTGCCGGAAACGGGCGTAAGCCTCCGGGGCCTGTCGCCGGTAAAGGCGAAGGAGCTCCTTGGCCTGCTTCTTCAGATGTTCGAGATTCAATCGCGCGGGCGATCGGTCCATGGAAACCTCCGTGCATCAATCGCCGATGGTCCACAAAACCGGCTGCACAAAGGCTTGGTTGGCCGCATATCAGGTGCAAGTGGGTTCAACACTTCCCGTGGACCCGGGCGCGGCTTGCACCGCAGATGCGAGGATATGAGCGACGGTTGTATCGGTCAACCCGCCGGTGCGTGATGTCATCTGTGACAATTGGACGTGGCCGCGGCGCTGGCCTATAGGTCGGCGCATGCGATTGAAAACCAGCATATGGGTCGCGGCGTATCTGCGCCGCTGCCAAACCGAAGGCGTGTTCGGCGCGATCCGCAAGAAGGGCGCCGAAGAGGCCGGCGCCGTGTTCGTCAAGGTGGCGCTGATGGACGGCAACGCGATGCTGTATGCGCCGGCGCCGCAGACGTTTTATGACGACAGCCGTCCGGCCGAGCGGCTGTTCGTGCCGACGGCGCAGCAGCCGGTGTCCGAGCCTTCGGTCGAGGAGCGATTGATCAAGGAGATCCGCTTCGATCCCGACGCCTGGATCGTCGAGACCGAAGATCGCGCCGGGCGGCACTTTCTCGATCTGGCGAAGGCCTAGCTTCCAGATTTCTGGTTGCGAATGCCGGGCGCGCTGCCGGGCTGCACGACGGGTCGTGTCTGCGACGACGTCGTGCGGACGCGATGGCGCTCGTCATCATAGAGCGACGAGCGGTACTTGGCGCGCGCCACCGCCATGGTCGAGCCGCGCCACGCCGCCAGCATTACCAGCGCGGAGCGCTCGCTCAGGCGATCGTAAAGCCGCGACAACCGATAGACGTAGTTGACCGATGAGCCGGCTTCCGGATTGAGGAACATCAGGATGCGCTGGAACGCGGCGCTCGAGACGTCAAGCGCCCGCATCGCGCAGGCGAGCGGCTCGCCGCCGGGATCGTTGACAACGTCGGCGGCGATCCGCGTCGGCAGGATCAGTGCCTCGCCGAGTTCGAGCGTGAAGTTATCGAGGTCCTCGGCAAATGCCGCCATCTCCAGGATATGGATCGCGCGCGCGGCGCGGGCCGCCGGAATCCGCGCCGCGGCCTTCAGCGGCGTCTCCTGCAGATTGTGCAGGATCTGCGCGCGTTCCTTCGCGCTGGCCGCAAAGAACATGTCGGAGATTTCGGCGGCATCGTTCGGCCGCATCGCAAGGCTCGCGGCCATCCGCAGCTCTGCCTCGGTCGGGATCTTGGCGGGCAGCGCGGGCGCGGGAATTGGCGCGGCGGCCGGCATCGGCTGCTCCGGACCCGCGCGGCGCAGTCCGAGCTTGTCCATGATCCGGGCGGGCGTTGCCGGATAGATCGCAAGCCGCGCGCGGACGGCGGCGCGGGTCGCGTCGTCGACCTCGTCGATCAGGCGCGACGTCAGCTCGACGAACTGGCGCTCTTCGTCGGCGGAGTGCGCGCTCGCCTGCACATACAGGTCGGTCAGGACGCGCAGCAAAGTGGGGCGGATGTCGACTCCCTCGCGGCGGGAGAGCGTCATCAGCCCATCGAAACCAGGAAATAGCGGAGCTGCGCTCATCTCGGGCGTACGCGACTTGCCAATAAGACTCGGTTTGAAAACCTTGTGGCAGCGAGCCTACGCAGGCTGTTTTAAGACGCAGTTAAGGAAAACAAGCCGTGAAGGCGAACGCTCGAATTTGCGCGTGTCCATTAAGGCACAGCGCCACATCCGTAACCGTCCGTATCGGCAGCTTAAGATGTCGTTAACCATGCGCGTTCTTAACTCGGCGAGCGCGGGGCAAATCATGTCCGTGCGGGGCCAGAGAGAACGGAACATGGGCACCATCGTTGAGTTTCCGGCGGATGCGGCTGCACGGCGGCCGAGCGTCGTCGGTGCTGCCGGCGAAGGCATGGGGACCGTGCTGATCCTTCCCGTCGTCCGGATCGAGCGAACGACGGAGGAGACCGGCGGAGGTCGCGGACCGGAGCAGGGCACTGCGCAGGGCCGTCGTCGCCGACGCCGCTCCTGATCCAATGCCGGAACTTGCGCAGCGGACCGCCGCTCGGCGGTCACTTTCGGCGCTGATCCTGCTGTTGGCGGGCTCAGCGCTCGCGGGCTGCAGCGGCGGCGATTTCGGCCGCACCCGCGCGGACTTCCGCAACGACGACATGCATCGCTGGATGGGTGCCGAAGCGACCGGTAGCGTCGGCAAGAACGCCTCGCAATTCCAGCTCACCGAACACGAACGTCAGCTGCGCGATCTCGCCTATCAATTCATCGAGCCGCCGCTGTCGCGACCGGCGTGGAAGAGCGTGTACGGCGACTACCAGCCGCTGCCTTCGCCGTGGCGGCAGAAGGTCGTGTTCGATCGCACGGCGTATGGCCGCAATCTGATCGACGAGCCACATCGCTCGTTCGCCTCGCGCTACTCGCTGCTGATCGACCAGGTCCGCGACGACATCACGCGCTTCGAGCCGTTCTTCGCCACCGCGATCCAGGTGATCGAGCTCGATCGCAAGCGCAATGCCAGCCTCAAGATGATCGCCGACCTGTCGCCGCGCGAGAAGGCAGACGCGGTCGCGCGGATGGAAGAGAATACGCTGATCGTGCAATGGGTCCAGCAAAGCCTGGAGCGGCGGATCTCGTCCTATCGCTGGGCGCTGGAGCGGCTGGTGATCCAGGCGCCCGACGGCATGGCCGCCGACGCCGAACGCCAGATCAACGAACTGGCCCGGCTCACCGCCAACGCGCCGTTCGTCTCAGGACCGGTCACGGGCCAGGCCGTGGTGTCGAAGGGCTAGGCCCGTTTCATCTTCCTTGTTGTGGATCTGACGCGGCGACTGCTCGCCTGTCGCGGCAGGCTCGCAATGAACTCCTTCAGCGCATCGGAGGGCGGGTGGGCCGAGGGGTAGGCGAGGCCGACCTGGCGCGTCACGTCGACATCGATCGGGCGCACCGCGACATCCGGATTGCCGCGCGCCACGCCTTCGGGGACGATCGCAACGCCAACCCCGGCCGCGACCAGCGCCATCGCCCATTCCTCCGATTCAGCGATCGCCACCGGCTTGCGCGGCGGCGACGTGCGCTTGAAGAATTCCTGCTGCTCGCAATGGCAGCGATCGATCATCGGAACGCCCGCGAAGTCGGTGGTCCGCAGCGTCTCCTTCAGGGTCAGGGGATGCGACGGCGGCAATGCCGCGACGTAGCGCTCGCTCCAGAGCGGGATGAAGTGCTCGCCGGCGCCGATCATGGTCTTGGCGACGATCCGCGCATCGGCCTTCTCATTGGCGCCGACCAGCCGAAGCGCGAGATCGGCATTGGCCGTCAGCGGCTTCAGCAGCGCGATCGTCCGCGCCTGATCGAGCGTGCGCAACAGGCCGAGCGTCAGCGGCTGCCTTGTCGCGGGTTTGCGAAACAGGTTTCGCGCCGCGTCCGCCTCGTCGATGATCCTGCGGGCGATGCCGTGAAACTGCGCGGCGGACTCCGTCGGCGCCATGCCCTTCTTGTGCCGGATGAACAGTGTGGTGCCGAGCTCGGCCTCGAGATGGGTGATCGCCGCCGAGATCGACGGCTGCGAGATGAAGCAGCGCTTCGCCGCGGCGGTCAGGTTGCGCTCGCGGTAGACCGCGGCGAAATAGCGGAGTTCGCGGATATCCATAGATCTGTCCTATCGTACAGATAGATAGACAATATTTTACCTATGGAAACGCGGGTGGCAAGCCTGTGCTGAACTCAGCGGAGGACTGGTCATGCGCATCCACCATCTCAACACCGGCACCATGTGCCCGATCGGCAAGCGGCTCGTGAACGGCAGCGGCAGCATCTTCCAGCGGGCGCGGATGGTCTGTCACTGCCTGCTCGTCGAAAGCAACGACGGCCTCGTGCTGGTCGATACCGGCATCGGGCTCGACGACATCGGCGACCCGCCGCGGCTCGGGCGTAAATGGGTCCGGCAGACCACGCCGCGGCTCGATCCGGCCGAGACGGCGGTGCAGCAGGTCAAGGCGCTCGGCTTCTCGCCCGACGATGTGCGGCATCTGTTGCTGACGCATCTCGATCGCGACCATGCCGGCGGCGTGCCGGACTTTGCGAAGGCCAAGGTGCACGTTCATCGCAAGGAGTACGATATGGCGGTGACGCATCAGGTCGCGCCGCCCGAAGGCCGCTACATCACGGCGCAATGGAAACACGGGCCGGATTGGGCGTTCTACGGCGCCGGCGGCGAGGACTGGTTCGGCTTCAAGGGCGTGCGCGCGCTCGGCGACCGCGAGCCGGACATTCTGATGATCCCGCTGCCGGGCCACACGCTCGGCCATTGCGGCATCGCGGTACGCGACAAGGACAAATGGCTGCTGCACGCCGGCGATGCTTATTTCCACCACGCGCAGCTCGATGCCAGGCCGCGGATCCCGCTGGTGCTCGGCATGTTCCAGCGCCGGGCGGACATGGATCGCGCGACGCGCATTCAGAACCAGGAGCGGCTGCGCCAATTGAAGGCGGCGCATGGCTCTGATGTTACGATCGTCAACAGCCACGATCCCGTCGATTACGAGACCTGCCGCTGCGGCGGGCACGCGCTGGCTGCGAGCTAGCGCTTGTTGCGCGCCGCGGGCGGCGGGGCGGGAGCGGGCAGCGGCGGCGGCGCTTCCTGCTTGGCCGCGACCGGTTCGGTTTGCAATTTGCAGGACGAGGCCGCGAGCGAGGCCTGCGCCTGCGGCATCAGGCCGGGTTCCGGCGCCAGCGCTTTCAGCAGGATCAGGCCGGTCGAGGTCGGCGAGTCGATGATCAGCCGGTCGGCCGCCGTGACTTCCTCATCCTCCGGTAGCTCGTTGTGCTGCGCTTCCGTCATCAGGTCGAGCTCGATCACCTTCTTGCCGGCGGAACGGTCGTTGATCGCGTAATAGGCGACCTCGTTGCGGGTGTAGAACGACACCGACGTATAGGCCTGGCTGACCGGCACGGTGAGCTTGAGCGGCCCGGTGGACAGATCGTACCGGCAGATCGCCACCGCGAAGGCCGGATCCATCAGCGGCATCGGCGAGTTGCTCGGGTCGGCCAGCGGCAGTTGCGTCACCTCGTTGAGCTTGGTCATCGGCGTCAGCCGCGAATAGGCGTCCTGTGAGGCGATCCGCGGCAACGCCAGCACGCTGACGAGATGGACCACGCCGCCGAGCAGCACGCCTGCGAGGATCGTGAACAGCACGCGGATCATGGGCAGCCCGTCGTTGCGATCGAGGGCATCGGCGCGTCGCGCTGCGTGCGAGTCGCGACCCCGACGGGCGTGTCGTAGAGGCGCAGCATCAGCGCGTAGCGCTCGATGCCGCCGGTCGGCAACCAGTTGCCGGCGCGCGAACGCGAGGCGATGTGGATCTCGAACGTGCCGTCGGAGGCCCGCATGATCTCCTGGCTGGTGAAGCCGTAGCGCTGCAGCGAGTTCGCGACGAGGTGGCCCTTGCGGTCGAACAACGTCAGCGTCCAGAACCGCGCCGCCGGCGTCACGCCGCTGACCACGATGTCGCAGCGGCCGTCGAGCGGCTTGTTCTTGTCGTCTGCTGTCGCCGAAAACGCGATGCCGTCGCCGGTGCCGATCGGCAGCTCGCCGCTGCGCGCGATGGTGGCGCGCGAATAGGGGTCGACGTCGGAGGTGCCGTTCTTCGGCCGCGCCGTCCAGGCGCCGATCTTCAGCGTGCCGAGATCGGTGCCGCGCGTCGCCGTCGCGTAGGTCAGGCCGAGGCCGACGGCCGTGGCGATGACGAGTGCCAGCAAGGTGGTGAGGAGGAGCCGCACGTCAGTTCTTGCGTGGCGCAGGTGCTGTCGTGCCGTCCGGTCCGGCCGCGGCAACATAGTTTTCGGGGAACGCCAGCGCGCTCGAGGACTCCGGCTTGCCGGTCTTCGAGGGCTCGTTCAGCGTGGTCTTGTTGGTCGTCTTGGCGGCTTCGTCGAGCAGCTTCTCGACCCGCACCAGGATATCAGCGCCACGCTTGGTCAAGACCGGCGGCGGACCCGGCTTGGTCTCCAGCACGCGCGGCGCCGCGTTGGCCTGGGCATTGGCCTGCGCCGGCTGCGGCGGCAGCTTCTGGCCCATGCCGACGCCGACGAGTTCTTTGACTTCCACGCCCTGATGCGCGGCGACCATGATGTCGTGCCAGGTCTGCGCCGGCAGCGAGCCGCCGGTCATGCGGTTGGTCGGCGAATAATCGTCATTGCCGTACCAGACCGCGCAGGTGAAGTTGCCGGTGTAGCCGACGAACCAGGCGTCGCGATAGGCGTTGGTGGTGCCGGTCTTGCCCGCGGTCGGAATGCCGTCGAGCGCGGCGCGGCGCGCGGTGCCTTCGCTGACCACGTGGCTCATCATGCCGGCCATGTCGGCCGCGATGTTCGGCGGAATGGCTTGCCGCGGCTTCGGGCCGTCGCGGTCCCAGCGCCACACCAGGTCGCCGGCGCCGGTGCGCACCTCGAGTACCGAATGCGGCGTCACCGCCTTGCCGCGGTTCGGGAAGGTCGCGTAGGCCACCGCGTGCTCGATCACCGTGACTTCGTCGGAGCCGATCGGCAGCGATGGCGTATCGGGCAGCGGCGCCTTGAGGCCGAAGCGCCGCGCGATCTCGACGATCTTGGCGCGGCCGGCCTTCGGGCCTTCCTTGCCGCCCAGAGCGATCGAGAGCTTGACCGGCACCACGTTAATCGAGCGGGTGATCGCCTGCGTCAGCGTGACCTGACCCGAATAGGAATGGCCATAGTTCTGCGGGCACCAGTTGCCGATGCAGACCGGGCCGTCGACGATCTTCGAGTTCGGCGTGAAGCCGTTGAGCAGCGCCGTGGTGTAGACGTAGGGCTTGAACGACGAGCCCGGCTGCCGGTAGGCGTCGGTGGCGCGGTTGAACTGACTCGCACCGTAGTCGCGGCCGCCGACCATGGCGCGGATGCCGCCGTCGAGATCGGACACCACGGTCGCGGCCTGGGTCGCGTGATAGTCGCGCCCGAACTGGCGGAGCTGGTTCTCGATCGCTTCCTCGGCCGCCTTCTGCACGTTCATGTCGATCGCGGTGCGGACCACGAAGACGCGCTCGGTGTAGGATTTCGGGAAGGTGTCGACCAGCTTGCGCATCTCGTCGAAGGCGTAGTCGAGATAGTAGTTCGGCGAATTCTCGTCACGTCGGTCGACCGCGACCGCTGGATTGCGGCGGGCGCCGAACACCTGGCCCTCGGTCATGAAGCCGGCATCGACGAGGTTGTCGAGCACGACGTTGGCGCGGGCGCGTGCCGCGGGCAGGTTGATGTGCGGGGCGTATTTGGTCGGCGCCTTGAACAGGCCGGCGAGCATCGCGGCTTCGGCGAGGTTCACGTCGCGCACCGACTTGTTGAAGTAGAAGTGCGCCGCGCCGTCGACGCCGAAGGTGCCGCCGCCCATATAGGCGCGGTCGAGATAGAGCTTCAGGATCTCGTTCTTGGTGAGCCGCGTCTCCAGCCAGATCGCAAGGAAGGCTTCCTTCACCTTGCGCTCGATGGTGCGCTCGTTGTTCAGGAACAGGTTCTTGGCGAGTTGCTGGGTGATCGACGAACCGCCCTGGCGGACGCCGCCGGCCTGCGCGTTGGTGACGAGCGCACGGGCGAGGCCCGGAACGTCGATGCCGAAATGGTCATAGAAGCGGCGGTCTTCGGTCGCGAGCGTCGCCTTGATCAGATTGTCCGGAAAGTCTTCCAGCGGGATCGAGTCATTATGCTTGATGCCGCGGCTGCCGATCGGGTTGCCGTAACGGTCGAGGAAGGTCACCGCGAGGTCGGACTTCTTCAGCCAGTCCTCGTCGGCGGTCTCGCGGAAGGCGGGGATCGCGAGCGTCAGCATCAGGATCATGCCGCCGAGCCCGATCGTCGCGGCCTCCGACAGCGGCTCGATGAACACCCAGCGCTTCCAGCGGCCGACATAGAAGCGGTCCATGAAGGTGGAATAGCGCTCGTAGAGTTCGCGCAGGCCCTTGCCCGACGAGAACAGCGTCGAGTCGATACGCGCATCGAGGTCCAGGAAGAAATTCCGGACCTTCTGTTTCCAATGCGACGGCATGATCTGAAGGACCGGACCCTTGATCAGTTCGACAGCGCTGCGGGCGCCCGAAACGGGCACAGGCCAGCGTCTTGCTTCGATGTTGCGGCAATCCCAAGGCGCTTTTGCGTCGTTGGGGACTCGTTCGTTGTTCTATCCGAGCGGCTGCCATAAACCAATGGCGCAGCTTGTGAATTTAATGAAACCCGTAACGCTGCCCACCGGCATTTTCGACCCCGCAATATCACCCCCCCTTGCGGAGGGGCCGCCGGCGTCCCAAGAAGAGCTTTACCGCCATGTCAGGGATATCATGACCGCACCGCCCAAGCGTTCGTCGAGCCAGGAGGGATTCTTCTGGAAAACCAAGACGTTGGAAGAGATGTCCAACGCCGAATGGGAAAGCCTGTGTGACGGCTGCGCACGTTGCTGCCTGGAGAAGCTCGAGGACGAGGACACCGGCAAGATCTATTTCACCCATATCTCCTGCAAGCTGCTCGATTCCGGCCTGTGCACCTGCAAGGACTACCCGAACCGCTCCGACCAGGTTCCGGATTGCGTCCGCCTGACGCCCGAGAACGTCCGGACGCTGAACTGGCTGCCGCCGAGCTGCGGCTACCGGCTCGTGGCCGAGGGGCGGGACCTTTACTGGTGGCATCCGCTGATCTCCGGTGATCCCAACACCGTGCATGAAGCCGGGGTCTCGGTGCGCGGGCGGGTGGAGGGTACCGAACTCGACGTCAACGACGCCGATCTCGAGGATCACATCGTGCGGTGGCCGGCCTTGCTGCCGAAACGGGCGCAATTGAAGAAGCGGCCCAAGGTGCTCGACAAGACGACCAAAGGGTGACGTCGCCACAGCGTCCGCGATCACGTGATCGCGAGAAGGTCGCGGCGGGATGCACCCATGCGCTGAGGTGCCTGCCTCAGCAGCGAATTGCTGCATAAATTGCGGATCAGAGAATGATTCCATCGCGGCACGCGCCCGCGCAGCAGCATTACGCCCCAAATGAACAAGTATGAACGGCAGAGCCGGATTCCTGCCGACCAAGAGACATTGCCCGACGACATTGCTGAAGAGCTGTCCCGCCTCCCGAGCGAGGTGATCGAACTCAGCGATGCGCCGCCGCTGGCGCCGCCGGCACCGCTCAATCCGGACGAAGTCCGCACCATCGTGATCAGCCTGATGCTGACGATGTTCTTGGCCGCGCTTGACCAGACCATCGTCGCGACCGCGCTGCCGACGATCGGGCGCCAGTTTCACGACGTCACCAACCTGTCCTGGGTGATCACAGCCTATCTGCTCGCCTCCACGGCGGTGGCGCCGGTGTTCGGCACGCTGAGCGATATCTATGGTCGCCGCGTCATGATCATCACCTCGCTCAGCCTGTTCGTGGTTGGCTCGGTGCTGTGCGCGGTCGCGCCCAGCATGACCATGCTGATCATTGCCCGCGGCCTGCAGGGCCTCGGCGGCGGCGGCATCATGCCTGTCGTCCAGACCGTGATCTCCGACGTGGTGACCCCGCGCGAGCGTGGCCGCTATCAGGCCTATTTCTCCAGCGTCTGGATGGCCGGCGGCATTCTCGGCCCGGTGGTCGGCGGCGTGTTCGCCGAGCATCTGCACTGGTCGATGATCTTCTGGATCAACCTGCCGCTCTCGGCGGCGGCGCTGGCGCTGCTGCTGCCGAAGATGGGCAAGATCCCGGTGTTCCACCGCAAGCGCAAGGTCGACTGGCTCGGCGGCGTGCTGCTGATGGCCTCGGCCGTCGTGCTGATGCTGGTGCTGACCTGGGGCGGCACCCGTCTTTCCTGGCTGTCGCCGACCATTACCGCGATGATCGGCGCCTCGATCGCGCTCGCCGGCGCCTTCGTCTGGCACGCGCGCCGCGCCGACGAGCCGTTCCTGCCGCTGTCGCTGCTCGGCGGCTCGGTGGTGCCGTTCGCGATGGGTGCCGGCGGCTGCGCGCTCGGCGCCATGGTCGGGCTCACCGTGCACCTGCCGCTCTATTACGAGGTGGTCTATCACCTCACCGCCAGCGAGGCCGGCCTTGCGCTGATCCCGCTCGCGGCGATCTCGACCTTTGGCGCAGCGATCGCCGGCCGGACCATGGCGAAGGCCAAGCACTACAAGCGGGTCGCGATCGTCGGCACCTCGGTCGCTGCGATCTGCGCCGTCGGCATGGCCGTGACGACGCTGCCGCTGTGGGGATTGCTGCTGTTGATGAGCGTGTTCGCGCTCGGGCTCGGCACCACATTCCCGATCAGCGTGGTGTCGCTGCAGAACGCGGTGGCGCGTCCGCAGGTCGGCACCGTGACCGGCGCGATGAACTTCTTCCGCGCGATGATGGCCTCCTTCACGGTCGCCGCCTTCACCACGATCCTGCTGATGACACTGGGGACCGACATCTCGCTCGCCGGCGAGCATCATGCCGCGTCCGCCGGCACCGTCGGCGCGATCCCGATGGCCGACATGATCACCGCGTTCCGCTACGTGTTCGGCGCCGCCGCCGTGCTGCTGACCACCGCTTCCATCTGCATGATCACGATGGAAGAGCGCCCGCTCGCCGGTCCGGCCGCGCAGCCGGTCGAGATGGCGGAGTAGGGCGGTCAGCCTCGTAAATCGCAGTCGTCCCCCGAACGAACGCGGGGACGTTTCCGTGACGACGCCAAATTCCCGCCGTCGTCCTGGCGAAAGCCAGGACCCATAACCACCGCACTCGGTGATGGATGGGATCGTGGCCCCAGCATCGCGCGACAATTCTCATTTGGGGTAATGGGTCCTGGCTTTCGCCAGGACGACGCTGAATGTGTCGGATCAAGCAAAACAAGTGGTGGAATGGATTCCGGGCTCTCGCTTCGCTCGCCCCGGAATGACGAATTGAGAGACCGGCACCCCACGCTCTTATTCCCGCGCTGCCTCATATTTATTCAGCCGCAAAACGCCGACCCACTACTTTAGTTGTCGTCCATGCATGGCGATCTGCGCGCAGTTTCACTTGCTGCGCGTTTTGTCGCAGCTATAGTCCGGCCCAAGAGCTCGAAGCAGCCGAACAAAAAGAGGAGAGAAACAGGGTGAAAAGAACATCGCGACTGCCTGTTCATGCGATGCGGCAACTTGCCGGAGCGGCCGTGTTGGGCCTTTTGGTAGCCAGCCCCGGCGGAGCGCTGGCGGCCGACACCCTCAAGATCGGCGTCATCGCCGAAGCGCAGGCGATTGCCGGGGCGTCGATCCCGCAGGCGGCGCAGCTCGCCGCCGACGAGATCAACGCCAAGGGCGGCATCGACGGCCGCAAGATCGAAATCGTCTCTTACGACAATCACTCGTCCTCGGCGGACTCGGTGCGCGCATTCCAGCGCGCGGTCAACGAAGACAAGGTCAACGTCGTCATCTCGAGCTACATCAGCGAAGTGGTGCTGGCGCTCGAGCCCTGGGCTTCGCGCCTGAAGACCCCGTTCGTCACGCCCGGCGCCGCCTCGAACGAGATCAGCAAGAGCGTCCACGCCGATTACGAGAAGAACAAGTACACCTTCCATGGCTATCTGACCTCGGCGGCGCTGGCGCTGTCGGTCTGCGATGCCGCCAAGGAGCTGCTGGTCGATCAGAAGCACATGAAGACCGCGGTCATCATGAGCGAGGACGCGGCCTGGACCAAGCCGCTCGACGTCGGCTACGAGGAGTGCCTGCCGAAGATCGGGCTCAAGGTCGTCGACCATATCCGCTTCTCGCCGGATACCACCGACTTCACGCCGATCTTCAACAAGGTCGAAGCCGCCAAGCCCGACGTCATCATCACCGGCATCTCGCATGTCGGCGTGCAGCCGACGGTTCAGTGGAAGAACCAGCAGGTGCCGATCCCGATGTTCGGCATCTCCTCGCAGGCGACCAACGAGACCTTCGGCAAGGACACCAACGACGCGGCGGAAGGCGTGCTGTATCAGGGCGTGTCGGGCCCGAACGTCGCGGTGACGCCGAAGTCGGTGCCATTTGCGGAGGATTTCAAGAAGCGTTACGGCAACTATCCGTCCTATGCGGGCTACACCGCCTATGACGAGGTCTACTACATCGCGGATGCGGTGAAGCGCGCCGGCTCGGTCGAGGCCGACAAGATGGTCGATGCGCTGGAGAAGACCGATTGGGAAGGCACCATCGGACGCGTCCAGTTCTACGGCAAGGACGATCCGTTCACCCATTCGATCAAGTACGGCAAGGGCCTAATCACCGGACTGATGCTGCAGTGGCAGGGCGGCAAGCAGGTGGCGGTCTGGCCGAAGGAGGTCGCCAAGAGCGATCTCAAGTTCCCGAGCTTCATCAAGCTCACCACGAACTAACTGATGATCATGCTCCCGGGCCGGTCCCGGGAGCATCCGCATTCAGTTCCGCGTCCTCCACAACAGGCAGCTTTGCTGCCGCGGCCGATTTGAGATGCTTGCCCTACAAATCCTGATCGATGGCTTTGCCATCAGTGCGCTCTATGCACTCGGTGCCACCGGCTTCACCCTGATCTTCGGTGTCTCCGGCGTTCTCAACCTCTCCCACGGTGCCATCATGGTGGCCGCAGCGGTCGCGGCCTGGGCCGCGGCGAGCGTGCTGCACCTCGACATCTACTCCGGCGCGTTGTTCGGTGTCGGCGTGGCGCTGATCATGGCGTTCGCGACCTATTTCGCGGTCGTGAAGCCGATCCAGAATTCCAGGCGGATCCCCAACGAGGAGAAGGAGATCTTCGTCCTCACCGGCACCCTGCTGTGGGGCATCATGATCCAGGAGCTGATCGCCTATTTCTTCACCAACAATGCCAAGACGGTGCTGCCGATCGTCGAGGGCGTCGTCGACATCTTCGGCAACCGCACGCCGCGCAACAATATCTTCACCGCGCTGGTGTGCTGTCTCGTGATCGGCCTGCTGTGGCTCTTGGTGAACCGCACGCGGACCGGCAAGGCGGTGCTGGCGGCCTCGATGAACCCGCGCGGCGTCACCTTGCTCGGGCTCGAGCTCACCCAGATCTATATCGTGGTGTGGGGCATCTACGGCATTCTGGCCGGCATCGCCGGCGTGCTGCTCGGCATGTTCCTCGGCGTCAGCTCCTACAGCGTCGGGCCGCTGACCGCGAGCGCGTTCTCGATCGTGGTGCTCGGCGGCCTCGGCAGCGTCTCCGGCTCGCTGATCGCGGCCTTCGTCGTCGGCTATCTCGAGACCATCACGGCCTGCATGATCTCGCCGGCCTACCGCACCATTCCGGCGCTGCTGCTTTTGGTGTTCGTGATGTATATCCGGCCTCAAGGCCTGCTCGGGAGGCGCTGAGATGGCCAACTTCTTTACCTCGCGCCTGTTCTTCATTTCGCTGGTCTGCGTGGTGGTTGCCGCGACGCTGCCGCTCTATGTCTCGGGCTACATCCTCGGGCTGCTCACCGTCGCGTTCTATTTCGGCGTGTTCGCGATGGCCTGGGACCTCTTGTTCGGGTTCGCCGGCGAGGTCAATTTCGGGCCGACCTTCCTGATCGGCACCGGCGCCTACACGGCCGGCATCCTCAACAACCAGTTCGGCTGGTCGGTCTATCTCTGCATCCTGCTCGGCGCGCTGGCGTCGGTGGTTGCGGGCTTCGTGCTGGCGCTGCCGGCGCTGCGGGTGAGGGGACCGTATTTCGGCCTCACCACGCTGGTCGCGGTGCTGATGCTGCAGAATTTCATCGTGGTGTTTGCTGACCTGACCGGCGGCGAGATCGGTCTCACCATCCCCGATGTCATCACCATCAATGCCGGCGCCAATTACTGGATCGCGCTCGGCTTCATGACCGTGAGCGCCGCGATCCTGTACGGACTGTCGCAATCGCCGGTTGGACTCGTGCTGCAGGCGAGCGGGCAGGACCCGGTGCAGGCCGGCGCGCTCGGCTTCAACATCGTCAAGCACAAGCTCGCGGCTTTCATCGTCAGCGCGTTCTTCTCCGGATTGTCCGGGGCGCTCTTGGTGTTCTACTTCGGCACCGCCTCGGTCGGCACCGTGGTCGACGTCGCGGTCGGCGTGAACGTCATCGTGTCCGCCGTGCTCGGCGGCCGGCGCACGGTGCTGGGCGCGGCGTTAGGTGCAATCTTCCTGATCGTGGCCGGCGAATTCCTGCGTCCGACCGGCGAACTCGCAACCTTCATCGTCTCGGCGGTGGCGCTGCTCGTCGTGCTGTTCTTCCCCGGCGGTTTCCTCGGAGCGGCCCTGTCACGCGAGGCGCGCTCCTAAATGGATCAGACTGTGACCACTACTCCGACACTTGCAGTTCGCGGCCTGACCAAGCGGTTCGGCGGCCTGACCGCGGTGAAGAATCTGAGCTTCGAGCTCCGCCCCGGCGAGATCCTCGGCCTGATCGGGCCGAACGGCTCGGGCAAGTCGACCGCGATGAAGAGCGTGATGGGCATCGAGCGCCCGACCGCGGGCGAGGTGCTGTTCGACGGCGAGAACGTGGCCGGGCTGCCGGCGCACAAGATCGCGCGCAAGGGGTTTGGCATGGTGTTCCAGCACTCGCGGCCGCTGAACCGGCAGACCGTGCTCGAGAACATCATGGTCGCGCTGTTGCCCGACAGCCTGTTCATGCTGTTTCCCGACAAGGCGCTGACCGAGCGCGCCAAGTGGATCGCTGACCGTGTCGGCCTGGGGGCGGTGATGGATCGCCGCCCGCCAACATTGCCGTTCGCCGACCTGCGGCGGCTGGAGCTGGCGAAAGCAATCGCGCGTGATCCAAAAGTGGTGCTGGTCGACGAGCCGTTTGCCGGGCTGACCAGCACCGAGGTCGGCGTGTTCTCGCACCTGATCCGCAGCTTCCGCGACGAGGGACGCGCGGTGATGCTGGTCGATCACAACGTCAAGAGCGTCGCGGCGCTGGTCGACCGCGTGCTCGCGATGTATCTCGGCGAGGAGATCACGACCGGCCGCGCCGAGGACGTGATGAAGAACGAGACCGTGCGGCGAGTCTATCTCGGCGGCGCGATCGAGACCCATGCGCGGCCCGAGACCTCGTTCAAGGACAAGGTGCCGCTGCTGCAGGTCGAGAATGTCAGCGTGCATTACGGCAAGGCGCAGGCGCTGGAGAACGTCTCGATCCACGTCCATGAGGGCGAGTTCGTCTCGATCGTCGGCCTCAACGGCGCCGGCAAGACCACGCTGTTCAACACCATCTCGGGCTTCCTGCCCTACACCGGCGAGATTCTGCGCGGCGGCGAGAAGCTGCGCGGCACCGGGCCCGCGAAAATTGCACGCTCGGGCCTCGTGCAATGCCCGGAATCGCGCGAATTGTTCGGCGAGATGACGGTGCGGGAAAATCTCGATCTCGGCGGCCAGCATCTGGACGACGCGGCGAGGGCGAAACAGCTCGCGTGGCTGTTCGAGCTGTTCCCGATCCTGAAGGAGCGTCAGGGCCAGATGGCGCAGACGCTGTCCGGCGGCGAGCAGCAGATGCTGGCGATCGGCCGCGCGCTGATGATGCAGCCGCAGATCCTGATCCTGGACGAGCCGACGCTGGGGCTTGCGCCTGTCATCCTCGAACTGTTGTCGAAGGCGCTCGAGAAATTGCGCCAGACCACCAAGATCACGGTACTGCTCGGCGAGCAGAACGTGACCTTCGCGCTGCCCCATGCCGACCGCGTCTATGTGCTGGAGCACGCGCGGATCGTCTGGGAAGGCGATCCGGGCCGGTTCGCCGCGGAGGCCGGCAAGGACTTTCTCTGACGCTCAAAGTTTGAAGAATAACAAGACAAGCAAGGGAGATCATGATGCCAGCATATTCAACCGCCACCCGCGTGAGCCTGTTGGCCTCGGCGCTCGCGCTGTGCCTCGCGGCGCCGGCCTATGCGCAGTCCAAGGACCCGATCAAGATCGGAATCATCGCCGAGGTGCAGTCGATCGCGGGAGCGGCAACCCCGGGCGGCGCGCAGATCGCCGCCGACGAGATCAACGCCAAGGGCGGCGTGATGGGCCGTAAGATCGAGATCGTCACCTACGACAACAAGAGCTCGTCGGCGGATTCGGTGCGCGCGTTCCAGCGCGCGGTGAGCGAGGACAAGGTTTCGGCCGTGATCGCGAGCTACATCAGCGAGGTCGTGCTGGCGCTGGAGCCGTGGGCCTCGCGGCTGAAGATGCCGCTGATCACGCCCGGCGCCGCCTCGAACGAGATCACCAAGGCGGTTCACAACGACTATGAGAAGAACAAGTACACTTTCCACGGTTACCTGACCTCGGCCGCGCAGGCGCAGCTCGTCTGCGACGCGGCCAAGGAGCTGCTGGTCGACCAGCTCAAGTTCAAGTCGGTGGCGATCATGAGCGAGGACGCGGCGTGGACCAAGCCGCTCGACATCGGCTACGAGGCCTGCCTGCCCAAGGCCGGCCTGAAGGTCGTCGAGCACATCCGCTTCTCGCCCGACACCACCGACTTCACGCCGATCTTCAACAAGATGGAGGCCGCCAAGCCCGACGTGATCGTCACCGGCATCTCCCATGTCGGCGTGCAGCCGACGGTGCAGTGGAAGAACCAGCAGGTGCCGATCCCGATGTTCGGCATCAGCGCGCAGGCGCTGAGCCCGACGTTCTGGGGCGACACCAACGGCGCGGCCGAAGGCGTGCCCTCCCTCGCGGTGGCGACGCCCGACGTCGCGGTGACGCCGAAGACAAAACCGTTCGCGGCCGCCTTCAAGGCCAAGTTCGGCACGCCGCCGGCCTATACCGGCTACACCGCCTATGACGAGGTCTACATCATTGCGGAAGCGATCCAGCGCGCCGGCTCGACCGATCCGGACAGGATGGTCACCGAGCTTGAGAAGACCGACTTCGATGGCACGATCGGCAAGATCCAGTTCTACGGCAAGAACGACGAGTTCACCCACGGCATCAAGTCCGGCCCGGGTGCCGTCACCGGCCTCGTGTTCCAGTGGCAAGGCGGCAAGCAGATCACGGTCTGGCCGAAGGCGATCGCGGAAGGGAAGCTGAAGTTTCCGGACTTTGTGAAGCTGTCGCAGTAATTGCGGCGCGACAGTGATCCACACACTCGTCATGCCCGGGCTTGTCCCGGGCATCCACGCCTCTGGTGCTGTCGGGAAGAAAGACGTGGATGGCCGGGACAAGCCCGGCCATGACGATTTGAGAGAGTGAGCCCCGAACTACTTCCGCGTCGGCGGTGCCGTCTGGATCGTCGGCGCGGCGGCCGCAAGCAGGGCGGCACGATCGCCGTTGCGCGGCGGATAGATGCGCTGCTGGTTGATGGTCTGCTTGGTGAGCTTGGCGGCGGCGCCTGTGGTGTGCACCTCGCGGTCCCAGCCGGTGGTGTAGAGCGCGCCCCAGGCGCCGAGATCGAGCACCGTCACATACCAATCGATAGTGAGCGGCAGCAGGGGCTCACCGAACAGATCCGCGACCACATTGTGCCCGGCAAACCGGCCCATCGGCCGTGCGAACTGGCACGACATCACGGTCGGATGCTCGCCGTCGATCAGGCAGGCGGCAACGTCGCCGGCAGCGAATACGCCATCGAGGCCCTCGACGCGCATGCAATGATCGACCGGGAGGCGGCCGAGCGTGTCGCGCTTTACCGGAAGCGTTGCGGCAAGCGGGCTCGCATGCATGCCGCCGCACCACACCACGGTTGCGGCCGGAATGATCTCGCCGCTATCAAGCGTGATGCTGTCGGTGCCGACGGCGCTGACCCTGACGTTCAGCCGCGTCTCGATGCCGAGCGCGGCCAGCGCCTCGTTGATGACGGGGCGGCCATGCGCGCCGAACGTCGCGCCGACCACCGGATTGGGATCGATCAGGATGATGCGGTGATCGCCGCTGATGCCGGCATGCGCGAGCTTGGCCGGCATCTCGGCCGCAACCTCGATCCCGGTGAAGCCGGCGCCGACCACCGCCACCGTCGCGCGGGCCGGCGAGGGCGGCTGCTTGCCGAGCGCGGCAAGATGCGCGTTGAGGCGCGTGGCTGCTTCGAAGGTGTCGACATCGAAGCCGTGTGCGGCTAGGCCCGATATGGCGGGGCGGACCAGCTCGCTGCCGGTCGTCAGCACCAGCCGGTCGTAAGTCAGCGTGTCCGCGCCGGAGCCTGTCTTGACGACGACCTCGCGCTTCGCCGGATCGATCGCCGTGATGTCGGCCACGCTATGCCTGACGCCGACCGGATCGAGCAGGTCTTGCAGCGGCAGCGCGATATCGCCGAAATCGACCTCGTAATTGCGCACCCGGATGTTGTGATAGGCGTTGCGATCGACGACGAGAATCTCGGTGTCCGCCGCCCGCGCGCCGATCTCGTCGCGCTTGCGGGCAGCACCGAGCGCCGCCCAGAGACCGGCAAAGCCGGCACCCAGCACCAGGATGCGCGCCATCTCTCCCTCCGATTTCGGGTCGGAGGGAGCTTGCCTGCGCAAGCGAGGTCAAATCAAGTGGGTGAGGGCATGTGAGGTGCCCTCACGTCCCCGGCCGCGACACCTCGGTCTCCTTGCTGGTGATGAATTCCAGCAGCACCGGCACGCCTTCCCTGGTCTTCTGGATGCCGCGCTTGATCGCGGGGATGATGTCTTCGGGCTTGGTCACCCGCTCGCCATAGCCGCCGAAGGCCCGCGCCATCGCGGCGTAATCGCCGGAGATGTCGGTCGAGCGATATTTCTCGGTCGAGATCGGCATCACCTTCAATTCGATCGCCATCGAGAAATTGTTGAGCAGGATCGACATGATCGGAATCCGCTCGCGCACCGCGGTCTCGAAATCCATCCCCGTGAAGCCGATCGCGGCGTCGCCCCAGACATTGATGCAGAGCTTGTCCGGTTTTGCCAGCTTGGCGCCCATCGCGAGACCAAGCCCGTAGCCGAGCTGCGTGGTCTTGCCCCAGCCGATGTAGGACAGCGGCTCGACCGATTTCCAGAACGGCGACAGCTGGTCGCGCGGGCTGCCGGCGTCGTGGGTGATGATCGTGTTATGGATGTCGACCGTGTGCTGCAGATCCCACAGCACACGGTAGGGATTGAGCGGCGCATCGTTATGCGTGAGCTTCGGCATCCATTTGGCGAGCCATTCCTTGTGGGAGGCGGCGATCTCCTCGGCGACCGCGCTGGCGTTGCGGTCCGCGGTCACGGTCTTGCCGATCTCCTCCAGCAGCGCGTCGAGCACGAGGCCGGCGTCGCCGACGAGGCCGATCCTGGCCTCGACATCCTTGTTGATGTGGTTCGGATCGAGCGTCGAATGGATGATGGTCTTGCCCTTCGGCATCGCGATGCCGAACGATGTTTCGGTGAAGGAGCAGCCGATGCCGAAGATCACGTCGGCCTCAGCGAGGAATTTCGGCACCGCGCGCGGCACCGCAAGGCCGCCGGAGCCGAGCGACAGCGGATGCGTCTCCGGGAATGACGACTTGCCGCCGAGGCTCGTGGTGACGGGGATCGCGAGCCGCTCGGCGAGGCGCTTCAGCTGCGGCCAGGCCTTTGCGTAGTGCACGCCCTGGCCGGCATAGATCACCGGACGCTTGGCGTTGACGAGCAGGGTTGCGGCTTCCTTCACATGAACGGGATCGGCGCCGTAGCGGGTGCGCAGCACCGGCGTGTAGTTCAGGGGCTCCGGCACCTCCTCGTTCCACATGTCGGCGGGGATCTCGACGATCACAGGCCCGCCGCGGCCGTTCTTCAACTTGGTGAAGGCGCGGCGGAAGATGTTGCAGACCTCAGCGGCGATGTTGATCGGCTCCGAGGATTTCGAGAACGCCTTCATCGCCTGGCTGGAATTGAAGTTCGGATCGATGTTGGCAAGCCGGCGCGCATAACCCATCGGCAGCACCAGCACGGGCACGGATTCGCCGTAGCATTGCGCGACGCCGCCCATCGCGTTCTCGGCGCCCGGTCCGTGCTGCATGCAGAACGCGCCGATCTTCTCGCCCGAGGTGACGCGGGAGATCGCGTCCGCCATGTGCACGCCGATGCGCTCCTGGCGCACCATCACGGGGCGGATGTCGGCACTGGCGGCGTATTCGATCAAATGGTTGACCGGGTAGCCTGTGAGGATCTCGATCCCCTCGCGCTTCATGATTTCCGCGATCGCGGTGCCGAGCTTCATGACGGTCACTCCCTTTGAATGCGGCCGGTTCGTTCCGGCCTCGTTATCGTCCTGTCCGATAAAGGAACAGGATTCCGCCGCGAGGGTAAAGCGCCGCCGGGGCCGGATCAGGTAGTCCTGATATGCGTTTACGCCCAATCGCGGCTTGCCGCCTCGCGGGGCGAGGTCACGCTACAGGCAGAACTAGCAGCGAGTTTCTCTGCAACCCTTAAGCGATCGTTCATCCTGTCCATCAATGCGCCGTCAACCAATGTGGCCTAGTTTTGCTGGAATATTACTACGGCGCGGGAGAAAAAGCCGCGGGCGTCGGACAGGAGCTTTTCATGCGCGCGTTGCTTGCAAGATTTCTGCGCGATGACGTCGGGGCTACGGCGATCGAATACGCCATCATTGCCGGCGGCATCAGCATCGTGATCGTCGCCGGCGTCAGAGGCATCGGTACCACTGTGAGCGGCCAATTCACTGCCGTCAGTTCGGCATTCAAGTAAGCGCCACCAGACACGCTTCACGCTTTCTGATTCAGTCGCCTCCACCGTTTCCATTCAGCGCGCGCAGCATCGCGATGCGCGCGAACGTCAGCCACCCGCACCTCGTTCTGCCGCGTTGATCAGATGCGCATCCGGAACCTACCAGCGCGCCTGCTGCTGGGTGTGCTCCGATAGCTTGATGATGTAGCCGGCCGCCTGCTGCAGCGCCGCGACCTCAGCCCGCCTTCTTCCGCGCCGCGGTGCCTTGCGCACGCGCGGGCTTCTCGGCCTTCTTCGGCTCGGGCTTGACCGCCTCCTTGGGCTCGCGCTTGCCGCTGCCCGAGATCGGCAGCAGCATCTCGCGCTGGCCCTCGATGCGCTTCTTCGGCTTCTTGCCCTTCGCAGCCTTTGCTTCCGCCTTGGCGGGAGCGGCCTGCTTCTCGTTGGCGAGGCTCTTCTTCAGCGCGTCCATCAGGTTGATGACATTGCCGCCCGTCTTCGCCGCGGGCTTGGCGATCTTGATGCCGTTGCGCTTCTGGTTGATCAGGTCGATCAGCGCCTGCTCGTAGCGATCCTCGAACTCCTCCGGATCGAACTCGCCGGACTTCTGCTCGACGATGTGCCTGGCGAGATCGAGCATATCCTTGGTGATCTTCACATCCTGGATGTCGTCGAAATATTCCTTCTCGCTGCGGACCTCATAGGGGTAGCGCAACAGCGTGCCCATCAGCCCGTTGTCGAGTGGCTCGAGCGCGATGATGTGCTCGCGGTTGGTCAGCACCACGCGGCCGATCGCGACCTTGTCCATGCTGCGGATGGTCTCGCGGATCACCGCGAAGGCGTCGTGGCCGACCTTGCCGTCGGGAACGAGATAATAGGGGCGGATCAGATAGCGGCTGTCGATCTCGCTACGCGGCACGAATTCGTCGATCTCGATGGTGCGGGTCGAATCCAGCGCGATGTCGTCGAGCTCTTCCTTGGTGACCTCGATATAGGTGTCGGTGTCGACCTTGTAGCCCTTCATGATGTCGTCGGTGGCGACTTCCTCGCCGGTCTCCGCGTCGACCTTGGCGTATTTGATCCGGTGGCCGGTCTTGCGGTTGATCTGGTTGAAGGAGACCTTCTCGGTATCCGACGTCGCCGGGTACAGGGCAACCGGGCAAGTCACGAGCGAAAGGCGCAAAAAGCCCTTCCAGTTGGCGCGGGGGGCCATAGGGAAAACTCCGATTACGCAACCGACGGAACGGTCAAGGATAACACCGGGAACCCCGGTTTGAAACAACGCGGCCCGGTGAATCTGGCAACGGCGTTAACCGTGGCCTCGCGCCTGCGCCCGTTTGACGCGGCGGGGACAGCCGTCAAGCGGCCCGGAACACCACGCGTTGGCTTCAGAAGGGGGCGGCCAATCGCCGGAATTTCAGGCACTTAACCAAAGAGGTCGCCACGGCAGCGGAACGACACGGTCAGATCATCGAAACCCCGACCGAGGCGCGCCAGGCCGAGCCCGGATCTTCGGTTCCCGCGCTGCTCACGGCCTCCACCGGGCTCGCAGTCTTGATCCCCGGAATTGTCTGGTTCGCCTTTCCCGGGTGACGCTGCGATCGCGGCCTCTCGCATGCGAGGTCTTGATTGTTAAACTGAGATACACGCAGAGCGGCCACCATGCGCTTGCGGGGTGTGCGGTCGATCACGCATGCGTCTCGCCACGGCCGTCGCGCGTGCGGTCGCACGGCAGTCGCCGTACGTCATTCCCTGGCTCGACGATCGGTTTGACGCGCGACGCGCATCCGCGGCGCAGATCGCAATATCACGCAACTGAAAATTCCGGCGCGCGGACTGCTGAGGTCGCGGGGAGCCATCGCTGACCACGTCACGCGGAATTTTCTTGAGCCAAGACTTTGTCAGCCAGGACGTGAGCCAGGAATCGTCTTCGATGGCCCGCGCCTTCACGAGATTTTGCAACCGAGATCTGTGACATGCGAAGCGAATTGCTGCCGTGACGCGTCATGAGATCATCGAAATTGGCTGCTAGCTGATTTGAATCAGATGCGTCTTGAGCTTGAGATGTTCTATCCGCAAGAAGAAAAAAACTCGCTGTTGGCGCGCCTCAAGGAGAAAAGCGTTTCAGGTGCCTTCGTTGGATTGACGCTGCTGGCGATGGCGGGGTGGATCTATCTGCTCAGCTCGATGTTCCTGAAATTCATGCTGTGGTGGTTCTCCTGAGGCGCCTCGCGCGCGAGAACAACCGATGTGGGGGCGCCGGGTCATTATTGCGCCGTTCGATTGCACAAAAAATTCCAGCGGCTGAACATTCTTTCGGCGCGCGCAATCATGATGTCGTCACAACTCCGAATGTTAATAACATAGAATCTAACATGGACGAATGTGATGCTTTCCCCTGTCCTCATCCTTGCGGCGGCGTTCGTCGCCGGCTTCTTCTCCGGTTTCGCCGCGCGCGCGTGGCGATCGCGCAAGCGCCGCGCGCAATATCGGATCTATGCGCCGTATGTGGCGCCGCCAGCCGCCAAACCGGCGAGGCGGGAACAGCCGCTCACCGCATTCGGCCACATGCGCCGCGCGTTCTAGCGGGCTAGCCCGGCAGAGGTAGCGCGACAGTGGCGTGAGTTGGGGTTGGCGGGCGACATGCAATCGGTCATCTTGTCTTCGTTGCGGCAGCCGGGCTGGGTTCGCGTGCCGGCGGGGTGTTGCCGCTGGCCCGCGCATCGTGAGGGAACTTGCACGCATGAGTGATCTCAGGGGGCATTCGCCAAGGCGGTATGTCGTCGATGTCAGTGGACGGCGCGTGCTGGTCGGTCTCACGCTTGAAGAGACGTCGGAATTCGAAGGACTGGACGCCTCCCTGCCGGTGCTGGGCGGGCAAGCCCACGGTGCGGAGCTGATGCCATCAGCCGTCGAGGGACGGTGGGTCGAGCTCTATGACAAGCACGACAAGGCCTGGATCAAGTGGAAGGCCGACCTGAGGGCCGGGCAACAGGATAATTCACTCTTTTTTAACTAAGACCGGGCGATTTTGAGCGATACTGCCTGAGTGGGCCCGAACCGGATACTGACAGATGTTTCAGCTGTTTCTGCGGGCTCGCGCGCATGACCTGATTAGGTCGCGGCGGAGCGAGGAAGGTTTCAAGGCACGCTCGGCCGAGCGCGATGCCGAGACCGATCGCGCCCGAATCGGATCGATCATGGCCGCGATCGAGGCCGCGTTGCAGGCGGCCGAAAGCGAGCAATCCGGCCTTGGCCGCCGTGTCGACGATGTTCTGGCCCGCGCGGCGGTGACGCTGGGCAACGGCACCGACGAGTATCTGGAACGCGAGGCGCTTGACAACTATCATCAAGACCTGTTTGACGCCGAGATCTCCAACGGCCAGCGTCGGCTGAAGGAATTGGCGACCGAGATTGCGCACTTCAAGTTCATGAAGGCCGCGGTACTGAGCCGCTTTCCGGACTACAAACCTCCGGCCGCCAGCAACTGACGCGCCCCGCGGCCGCAACGCGAAGCCAGAATCTGCGGCCCGCACCTGACGGCGTATGCGGCCTGGTCCGGCGCAAGGCGAAAGGCACAGGCGAAACGTGGTGATCGCAGGCAATCTACTCGTCACGGGCTGTGCCGGCTTTATCGGCTTCCATCTGGCGGAGCATTTGCTGCGGGCAGGGCAGCCGGTCATCGGCATCGACAATCTGAACCAGTATTATGATCCGGTGCTTAAGCACGCGCGGCTCGATCTGCTCAAGCAGCACCGTGGCTTCACCTTCCTGGAACTCGACCTCGCCGACCGCGCCGGGATGAAGGCGCTGTTCGAGCGCTATCGCTTCGAGGTCGTGGTGCATCTCGCTGCCCAGGCCGGCGTGCGCTACTCCCTGCAGAACCCGCAGGCCTACGTGGATTCCAATCTGGAGGGCTTCGTCAACGTCCTCGAGGGCTGCCGGCATACTGCGTGCCGCCACCTGCTGTTTGCGTCGTCATCGTCGGTCTATGGCGCCAACACCAAGCTGCCGTTCTCAGTCCACGACAACGTCGATCATCCGGTCAGCCTGTACGCGGCTACCAAGAAGGCCAATGAGTTGCTCGCCCATTCCTACAGCCACCTCTATCGCATCCCGACGACGGGGCTGCGGTTCTTCACCGTCTATGGGACGTGGTATCGGCCGGACATGGCGCTCTATGCGTTCGCGGACGCGATCACCAAGGGGAAGCCGATCCAGTTGTTCAACAACGGCAACATGCGGCGCGACTTCACCTATGTCGATGACGTGGTCGAGGCGATGGTGCGGCTGATCGGGCGCGCACCCGAGGGCGACGTCGATTGGTCGGGCGTGCATCCCGATCCGGGTTCGAGCAAGGCGCCGTGGCGCGTCTACAATATCGGCAACTCCAGGCCGGAAGAACTGATGCATGTGGTCGCGCTGCTCGAGCAGGGCTTCGGCCGGCAGGCCGAAAAGCAGTTGTTGCCAATGCAACCTGGGGATGTTCTGGAGACCTCAGCCGATGTCTCCGATCTGGAGCATGAAATCGGCTTTCGGCCGCAGACGCGGATCGAGGACGGCATTGCTAAATTTGTCGCCTGGTACCGGGCTTATCACAACGTCGATCGGACGTAGCGCGCTCGTTAGCGAATTCCGGCTCGAGAAAAACCTGGCTCGGCGTGGAACGGAGTGCGGCACTGAGAGTTGTCAGTGGTTTTGCGTTCGCGTCAGCCGTGATCATCATGTCCAGTGCAATCGTTCCGGCGCACGCGATCGACGCCCAGGTCGCACGCGCCTGCGATGCCTTGGTCGCGAGGGCGTTTCCGCCGCGAGAGCCCGGCAATCCTGCTTCCGGCAGCGCGAGGGGCGGAGCGAGGGATCAGCGCGACTATTTCAACCCATGCGTCGCCAATGGCGGCAAGATGGGCGACCACACGCCTCCCAAATCGAAATAGCGCACGATCGCGACGCGCGTTGCGAATTAGCGATGCTTATGGCGGTTGGTCGAATCCGCTGCTGTCCGCCGTGGCAATCGTGCAAGCGCATGTGAGAAAGTGAAGGCATTTCGCTGCCTCTGCTGAAGCCGAAATGCCTCATTACCGCTCATTTCGAATTTGAATAGCATTGTCGCATTCGGCCAGGTCGAGGTGGATATCTTGCATGATCGAACGTGTGGCGTTGATTTCCTCCGCCGCATCGTCAGGGCGGATCAGAATGCTCAGATCCGCGGCCTCGAGATCCGAAACGGATCGAAACATTCTGCGATCAATGCAGACGACGCGGAGTCGGTTCGCTGCATCCATGCTGCTCGGTTCAACCTGTTATGCGCGGCGAAAAAACTGATTGATCGAAAGCAGCAGATTTAGTGTGTGCACGCGGTGTTTGGTGGAATATCTGGTTCGAGGCTGGAACACTTCATCACGTCCCGAGCCATTGGCGCGGCGACATTGTGATAGCCGGCAGGCGTGTCGCCGGTTTCGACGCCGATCGCTGCGATCAACGATCGTCAAATGATTTCATGCTCTTGCTCGCGCCTCACGGTCAGTGCCGGCTGCGCTCTTTGGCCGCGCGCCGCGTCGCTGCCGCTGACATCCCATCGCGACGACACATATAAGGCCATCGATCGAACGTTTCGCGATCAGGTTGTGGAACCTGATTGAGAAAATTTAACGCGGAGCCACGTTCGTCGCAAACCTGCCCCATTAACCGCATTCCATATGTGTGAGCTAAAACTCTGTCATTGAAACTTCAATCACATCGCTCATACCCTTAACCGCAGAGCGAGGGCGCGCCATGAAGCAGCACAAAGTACAACATTCGCATCAGCCAATCGAAGAGGCGTTGCTCGCGACCAATCAATCGCTGCGCAACGAAGTCGTTGCGCTGATGCTTGATATCGCCGCGTTGCGTGAAATCCACGAGCGCCCAGCTGCGTCTCGTTCGTTCGGCATGTCGCGTGAGCAGAACGCTCCGCGCGTCGCATTGCGCCGGGTTCACCACAGCTGAAGTCCGTCAGCCTATTTCTCACTGAGCAGAATTTGCGGCCACATCCAAGCCAGTCCGGCGAGGATGTCGGCGCCTGCTGCTATGGACAATTCAATTTTAAATTGAATATTGTCCCGCCCGATCCTCGTTTTGGGCGATCTGGCGCGATCTAGCTGTGGTTGCCGTGTGGACAATTTGTGGTCGTGAGGGCAGGGCAGTCAGTGCTCTTGCCGCACCGGCTTGTGCGCCACGACGTAGGACAGGCGCTCGCGCAGGATCCACGTCTGCAACACCAGCTCGACGGCGGTATGCCGGAGCTCGGAATTCTCCGCGACGAGGCGTTCCAAGGCGTCGGTCGCCTCGCTGGACGCGGATTGCTTCCCCTCGAAGACCTTGAGACGCGCCATAGTGTCGATCCTCGTAAGATGTGTCGATCAGAGGCTGGCTCTGACAAGCGTCAGCACAGAATAGTTCGCGGATTGTCGGGCGGTCGTGGTTCCGCCTGATGGCCTCGGGTGGGAAAGCGCCTAATTGATAATTCGCGGATCGAGCTATGAGTGTTAGGTTTCCTGAAAATGATCCTCAAATATGTTGAAACTCTCATGACACCTAACGTCTTAGTAACTACCGCTGCGCGTGCGCGCCCGCAAGCTGCCGGACGCGAAGGTCGCGGGATTAATTTGTTAGAATGTTGTGAAACTCTCGCTTGACCGGCGGCGTAGCTATCGCGGAGAGGCATGGTGCACTCACAATCTGTCGCAGGACCGATTGGATGTTCTCATTTGCTTCTCATTCAGGAATGCAAACGGTGCGCCAATTATCCCGATCAAATTGTCATACGTAGAAAGTCGTATAACTTTTTCTGTGAGATCGTCTTCCGGCGGGAATATTGCTCATATATTCCGGTAAACACCTTGCAGCTTCGGTGTTTCTTCGCACAATGCGGCGCTGCCTACGGCAAGTTCGAGGCTCCCGAAGGCCCCCGGGGAATCCTCAATTTGAATTTCCTGTTGCATTTACATAGCTTATAGGCCATGCGATGATTGCTAATCTAGGGGGCAATGAGATGACCAATGAGGCGTCATTCAACTGACGAGATCAGTTCCAAGGTCAAACAAGCCGAGGAACTCATGGCGCGGGGGCAGTCACAAGCCCAGGCGTGCAAGGTGCTGGGCGTTAGCGTGATGACATTTCACCGCTGGCGCAAGCAGGAGGCTGCACGCAGCCATCACCCGAATGGTACTGTGACCGAGCTTACCGCTCGTTCCGATGATCGAGATGGTATTCCCCACGTCCACAACCGTATTGACGAATTGCGGCTGGAAAATGAACGGCTGCGTCGGATTGTGACCGACCTGCTGCTCGAGAAAATGAAGATCGAGGAGAAGCTTGCGCTGAGATCCAGCGGCGGGAACGGTTTGCCCCGCCGTGGCGAAGTCCAGAGCTGACGTAAGCTGATCCGTTGCTGACGTAAGCTGATCCGTTAATGGATACGCGAGGGCCTGGGAGCCAGCAGCAGCTGGTCGCTCAGATGCGCTTTCTCTGATCTTGCGCGCAGCTCCTCGAGGATCGGACGCAGTCTCGCCTGTGCGAGGTCCAGACCTTTGACAATGTCTTGATTCGGCATTTCGGCCGGAAAACGGGCCGAACGCAGCTTTGTTTCGACCGCCTTGACCAGCAACTCGACGTCGTCGCGGTGCTGGCCGGCGACCAGTTCGGCGCCCATCAGGCGGATGAGATGGAGCAGGGCCAACAGCGCGGCCTCGGTTTCGCCAGCCGATGAACTCATGGAAGCTCTCTGCCTGATATTGCCGGCAGGTCTTGCGAGCTCACGACCTGCCTGATATTAAACATGTGAATTGTTAACACGAATGTTAATTCCCGATGACGGACCTTTCGGACGCTCGAATAGCGAAGGTACCGGTTAGCTTCGGCGCCTTCTCGTTTGCTTTTGCCTCGCTCGAGGCGTTTGCTGTCGTCTTCGAGATGATCATCGTCGTGCTGTCCAGCATCATTGGCGGCGCGACCTATCACCTGTTTTACTACCACACGGTTTATAGCAACAGCTTCGAGGGTTTTCTAGGGATCGGGGTCCTCGCCGCAATCCTTCACATGTTCGTGGCGAAGTCGCAGGGCCTCTACAATGCGCAGGTGCTGGCCGGTCTCGATCGGCGCTGGAGCAGCCTGCTCGGCGGGTGGCTGCTGGTGGTCCTGCTGATGACCCTGATCATCTTCCTTCTGAAGGTTGGCTCCGGCGTCTCGCGCGGGTCGGTGATGTCGTTTGGCCTGATCGGCGGCCTTGGGCTGGTGGCCGGACGGATGCTGCTGCAGGCGCCGCTGCAACGTGCGATCGACCGCGGCATGCTGGCGACGCGCCGTGCGGTCGTGGTCGGGATGGCGGACGAATTGTCCCGGGTGCGGCAATCGAGCCTGCTGCGCGATTTCGGCCTCAGCGAGGTGCGACGGATCCAGTTGTCCAGCCTGTCCGACAACGCGGGCGACCGCGCCGCCGTCGCGTCAGCCATTCGCGCGGCACGGGAGTGCGGCGCCGACGAGATCATCCTGGCGATGCCCTGGCAGGAGGAACCGCGCATCCAGTTCGTGTGCGATCAGCTGCGCGCGTCACCGCTGCCGGTGCGGCTGCTGCCGGATCGGACGGCGGAGCGGTTCCTGGCGCTGCGGATGGTGGCGTCCGGCCCGATACCGACGCTGGAAATGCAGCGCTCACCGCTGACCTCGGTCGAGCGTGCCGGCAAGCGGCTGTTCGACATCGTGGCATCGAGTGGCCTTCTGGTGCTGTTCGCGCCGCTTTTGATCGGGACGGCGATTGCGATCAAGCTCGATTCCAGGGGGCCCGTCCTGTTCCGGCAGCGCCGCAACGGGTTCGACGGCAAGCAATTCACCATCCTCAAATTCCGCTCCATGCATGTGCTCGAGGACGGCGATGTCATCACGCAGGCTCGCGCGAACGATCCGCGGCTGACCGGGATTGGCGCCACGCTGCGCCGCCGCAGCATCGACGAGCTGCCGCAGCTGGTGAACGTGCTGCGCGGCGACATGTCGCTGGTCGGGCCGCGGCCGCATGCGCTGGCGCATGACGACAAATATTCGAAGCTGATCGCAAGCTATGCGCAGCGCCAGCACGTCAAGCCGGGCATCACCGGCCTCGCACAAGTGCAGGGACTGCGCGGCGCGACGCCCGCGATCGAGGACATGCAGCTGCGCGTCGCGCACGATCTCATCTACATCAAGAGCTGGAGCTTCGTGCTCGACCTGCGCATCCTGTTGCGCACCGTCGGCGCGGTGCTGCGGCACAAGGGAATCTAGCGGGTCGGGCATCCGGCGGCTGCCCGCGTGCCGGCGCGCGCTACTCCGGAATGCTCTGGCCGGCGTCCTTGAATTCCGCCTCGATGATGCGCCGGTTGGCATCGATCGCCACGCGATAGGCCTGGCCGAGCGCGCCCTTCAGCTCCGGCGCACGGGTGAGGATCAGGCGGATCTGCCGCTGCAGCAGATCGACCAGCTCCACATCGCGCGTGGTGTCGACCTGCGCCAGCAGGATCAGCCGCGGCGCGATCAGGTCGCTGCGGTTGAAGCCGGTGTAGTAGGACATCTTCAGCGCCTTCGATGCGGTCGGGTTCAGCCAGTCGAACCGCCCGGTCGCCGAGGCGAGGCCGAACCAGCCGCCGGCGTCCATCGGCGAGAGCCGAAGCGCGCGGGTGAAGGCGGCTTCGGCCGCCTCGGGCGAGGTCTGCAACTCGCTCCAGCCATCGGCAAGCCAAAGTTCGCTCCTGACCACGCCGACATCGGCGGCGAGCCAGGGTTTGCCGCGCAATGCATCGGCGGCCAGCCACCAGATCGACAACGCCAGCGTCGCGGCGCCGATCGCTGCCGCGGCCGGCACGAAGGCCGGCGACAGCTGCCGTGCGTGACGCCGGGGCGCGTCAGCCTTCGCATCAGCCATGGCGCGCGGCCCGGTTGCCAGTCATCAGCAGGGTTCGCTGCACGCCCTCCAGCTTGACGCAGGTCAGGCGGCCCGTCGCATAGGCGCCGGTGTCGACATTGATGCGGTTGCGCAGCAGCTCGGCTTCCTGCACCGGCGTGTGGCCGTGGACCACGACCTTGCCGAAATCATCTTCCGACACCAGGAAGTCGTCGCGGATCCAGAGCAGGTCCTCCTTGCGCTGTTGCTTCAGTGCGACGCCGGGCCTGACGCCGGCATGCACGAAGAAATAGCGGCCGCGGGAATAGCTGATCGGCAGTGAGCGCAGGAAGGCGAGATGGGCCGGCGGCATCTGGCGGACCAACTGCCCGGCGAGCGCCCTGCGTTCCGCGGCGTCGGGATTGAGCGAGGGCGTCAGTCCATAGGATACCAGCGTCTGCAGGCCGCCGAATTGCCGCCATTGCGAGAGCATGTCGGGATTGACGAGAAACTCCAGCAGGCAAGCCTCGTGATTGCCGAGCAGGCAGACCAAACTTTGGGTCCGGCGGCGTTGATCGAGCATCGCGATCACATCGCGCGAATCCGGTCCGCGATCGATGTAGTCGCCAAGGAAGACCTGGATCGGCCGCGCGGGCCGGAACTTGCGGATATCGGCGTCGATCCGTGCGCAGATCTCGTGCAGCAGGTCGGCGTGTCCGTGGATATCGCCGACGGCGTAGATGCAGGTCTCGTCGCCCTCGTCATGTTCGAGGTCGCCGGTCTGGCCGACCATACGCCGGAGGAGGCTGCGCATCTGCGGTCTAGCCCGCCTGCAACGGTGAACGGCTGATCCGCTGTGCCAGTCCTGTTCCGATCACGGCTCCCAACACGATCACTCCGGGCAGCGCCGGCAATTCCGGCAAGGTAAAGGCGGCGAGCGCCAGCGTCAGCAACACGGCTGCCGCCGCCGCTGGATAGGACCAGTCACGGCCGCGATTGCGTGCACCGGCCATGAACGCAGCGATGCCCACGATCGTAACCGCGAGTGAAGTCCAGAACATGGCGGAACCGAACTGCGTGATCAAGGCGGCGGCACTGGTCGCCACCACAGGCCGCGTGGTTGCGCCTTGCCAGTCCATGTAGGTCGATGCCAGCTTTGCCGTGGTGCCGGCGCCGCCGCCGAGCGCGGGCAGGTCGGCGAGCAGATTGTGGGTCGACTGCACGAGCTCGTCCGGCGCATGGGTGAAGGCTATGGCAAGCGCCACGTCGGGATGACGGTTGGCGATCGCCGTTAACAGCGCGATCAGCGCGATCGCAGCCGCAGCGGCAGCGCTGCTCCAGCGACGCAGATGAAGTTTTCGCGCGGCGAAGGTCATCAGGACGAGCACGATGCCCGCTGCGATTGCGATCGCGGCACCGCGCCTTCCGTACCAGCAGGCGCTGGCGGCGCAAAACAGCGCGCTGGCGGCGAGCAGCCGGCGCAATCGGGCCGACTGGGTGGCCGTGCGGCCGCCAATATGTCCGCCGACATCGAGCGCGCGCGCAAGGCTGAACGGGACGCCCATGAGAACGACGACGAGGAATCCGTTTGCCGTCCCGTCATGCGCAGCGTCGGCCGCGCCAAGCCAGGCTTTGATCGGATCGCTATACAACAGCAGGATCAGCGCCGCGACGGCCGCGGTCGCTGCAATGCTGCGGGCCACCATGTCGGCGCGGCGGGCATCGATTGCGATCGCCGCGGCGGTGATCATGACCGAGAGGAGCGACAGCCAGAGCAGCAGCGCGCCAAGGCTTGCACCGGTATCGATCGTGATGCTGCCGCGGAGCGGTGTCTCCAATGTTTCGCCGGCGAACTTCCACACCGGATGCGCCCAGAACGTCAGCGGAAGCATCTGCAGGATGATCCAGAGCATCGGCATCAGCGCTGCCGCCACGGCGGGCCCGGCGACCCGCTTCAGGAAAGACAGTTCACCTGGCCGGATCGCCATCAGGCTTGCCAGCAGTCCGAGCGACGTTGCGGCGCCGACCAGGCCAATGGCGAGCGACGCATCGATGAGACCCACCGGTATCGACGCCCCGATCAAGATGCAGATGAAAGCCGTGACGTTCCACACGGGAGGGGCAAATCCTTGGGAAACAGGTCCTGCGGAAGATCAGAACGCAAGGCAGCGGGATGCCCCGGGCTCGCCGCAAGGTCAATGGAAATCGGGCGGGCCAGATCGCACGACCGCGTAGCGCGCTACTGCGGACGGCGCGCGGCGATGAGCGGCGGCGAGGTGCGGGACCGGAGCAACGGTGTGAGGGCGCTCGCCAGATATCCGCCCTGCAGCGATACCATGGCGATGATCATGAGCAGCGCAGTCTCGGACCACGAGAGGCGCGCTACACCGATGGCGGCCAGCAGCATCAGTTCGGCAAGCATCACCGGCACCAGCACCAGACAGTGCTGGCGCAGCCCGAGCACGGCGCCGCCGATCAAATTGCCAAGCAAAACAAATAACATAACCAAACCCTGTGCCCGCATATTATCGGGCCGGGTCCTAAGCCGGGGTTAACCCGGTCGTCGCAAATCGTCGGAAGGTCACACGAAATCAAAGCCCAAGATCAAAGCCCAGGCGATGTCGCGCGGGGCCGCTTGCCTCACGGCGCCGCGCCGGTGCCGCTGAATTGCCTCATCTTGCTAACATTTTCTATCAATTGCGTGCAATATATCGCGGATTATTGTGATTGTGGCAGTCGGCGCGTTACGGCTCCGCCGGAGTATTTGAATGTCGCGTGCGCATTTCATTCGAGCAATGTCATGCATCAGATCCGTAACGCTGAACGGTCCGATCGTGGCCGCCTACAACGCAACTTTACTTCGTAATTCAATCAAGCTTGCGCCCTGATACTGGGGCGTGAGCCGGCCCGGCCGGCTTCATGACACGCTTACGATCACCTTCCGGCTCACGCGGGGCGACGGCATTGCCGTGGCCGGTGCGATGGTCGTCATGGCTGTTCTGCGCCGTCGTCGCTTTGGCTCCACTGCCGCTCGGCTCGGTCGGCGGCGTCGCGTCCGCGATCTGGTCGGTTCTGCTCGGAATCGCCTTGCTCGGGGTGCTGCCGATGCGTTTGCGCGGCAGCCAGCTCGCAATCCTCGCGATGACGGCACTGCTGACGGCGCTCGCCATGCTGGTGTTGCACGAGCAGTCGGCGGTGCGGCCCTGGTTGGGCGTGGCGCCGAACGCGCTGTGGGCGGAGGCCGGCAAATTGCTGCCCGCCGAGCTTCCGCCAGCCGTGACGATCGCGCGCGATCAGCCGTTCTATTCCGTGGGCGTCGGGATCGTCTGCCTGCTTAGCTTTGCGATCGGGGTCGTGCTCGGTGCGAACCGCGCATTGGCGCGCGGGTTGCTGCGGGCGGTGGCTGTAGCCGGCCTGGTCTATGCGATCCTTGGCATCGTCACCTTCGTGATCGATCCCACCCGGAACTACCTGCTTTACGAAAAGCAGGCTCATCTGGAGTGGTTGACGTCTCCCTTCGTCAACCGCAACACGGCGGGCATCTATTATGGCTGCTGTGCGCTGATCTGGCTGTTGTACGGCTGCGAATTGATCGAGCGGCATTGGCCGTCGCGTCGGACCAGTCTGCCACGCCTGTTGACGCGCTTCGATATGCCGGCACGGCGCCGGCTCGCCGGCCATGCATTCGGCTGGCTCACTTGCCTGCTGGCGATGTTTCTGACCGGATCGCGCGGCGGCGTCGGGATCTCGCTGCTCGCTGCGGTCGTAGCCGCTGCGATCTTCTTTCGTAACCGGATGCCGCGCCGCTACGGCCTGATCATGGCGCTTTGCCTCGGCAGCCTGGTCGCGCTGGCGCTGCTGCAACTGCTCGGTGGCGGCGTCGGCGCGCGCTTCAGCACGATCGGCCTGTCGGATGAGGGACGATTCTCGACCTATCGCGCGACGGTGCGGATGATCTGGGATCATCCCTGGCTCGGCGATGGTTTCGGGTCCTTCGAATGGGTCTATCCGGCCTATCGCACCGACGACATCTCGTTGCGCGGGACCTGGAACCGGGCCCACAACAGCTGGCTCGAGCTGGCGTCCGACGGCGGAATGTTAATGGCCGGCGCGGTCATGATCGCGCTGCTCGCAGCCTTCGGCGTGCTCGCGCATGGCGTGCGGACCCGCCGCCGCGACGTGATCGTGCCGCTCGCGGCGCTCTGCGCGTCGGCTGCCGGCGCACTCCATTCGATGATCGATTTCCCGCTCCAGATCACCGGCTACGCCGTTGTTATCGCGGCTTTGCTCGGGGCAGGCCTGTCACAATCGTTCCGCTCCGGCAGGACCACAGGCAGTGGTCGCGGCGAGAATGACGCCTGTATTGTGGCGGGTTCGCCAATTAACGTTGAATTCGCGGGCCGGCCCGGGGGCGCGGCGGGGCAGGGGTTTTGATTGGCGCGATAACTCTGACTATGCTAACGAACTGTTAGTATTCGTTAGGGAGATAGCAGTGTTCACATTTGAGCGGTCCGGCGGTCTTCCCGCTCCGCGCCTGGCGGTATTGGCACGCGCGGCGCCCGGCGGCGGCGCGCTCGAGGCCATCAATGGCAACAACGTGAACACCGGCATTTTCAGCTTCACCTCGTCGGTCACCGGATCCGGCAACGGGGCGACAGGTACGACCGCGGGCCGCACCACGCTTCTTTCAACAGTTACTCTCTGAGCGGGCTTGCGATCGCCAATGGAGAATTCCCTGCAGCAACGCGCTTCGGTGTCAGCGGCGGGACGCTTCCCGGGATCATTGGAGGGCGCGAGGGCAGGCATCCTGCCGGCGCGGCGATAGGACGGAGATGCTTCAACGCAACCAGATTTCGCCGGCTGTCGATCTGAGAAATCGTCCGGCCGAACTGCCGTCGCTGGCGGAAACCTTCGACGCCTTCGTCACCTATCTGCTGCGGCAGTATTTGGTCATCCTCGGGACTGCCGGCCTCTGCCTGTTCGGCGGCATCTGTTACCTGATGACGGCAGCGCCGAGCTATACCGCGCTCGCCACGATGATCATCGACATGCGCAAACTCCAGGGCGCCCAGCAGCAATCGCCGGTGAATGACGCCCCGGTCGATTCCTCCGCGGTCGAGAGCCAGGTCGAAATCCTGAAGTCGGAGAACGTGGCGCTCGCGGTGATCCGCGACCTCAAGCTCAACGAGGATCCGGAATTCATCGGCTCCGGGGCCGGCGCGGCGGGAGCGGTGCTGGATTTCGTGTCCGGTCTGTTTGCCGGCAGCGCGCCGCCCAACGAGTTCTACCGGACCCGGCGCGCGGTCCGCACCTTCGAGAAGCAGCTCGACGTTCGCCGCCGCGGCATGACCTATGTGATCGAGGTCTCTTTCCGCTCGCTCGATCCCGAGCGCGCGGCGCAGATCTCCAACGCCGTTGCCGACGCCTACATCGTCGAGCAGCTCGATTCCAAGTATCAGGCGACCCGCCGCGCCAGCGTCTGGCTGCAGGACCGCATCCAGGAGCTGCGCAGCCAGGCATCCAATGCCGAGCGCGCCGTGCTCGACTACAAGAAGACCAACAACATCGTCACGTCCAGCGGCAAGCTGCTCAACGAGCAGCAGCTCGGCGAGCTCAACACCCAGCTGCTCCATGTGAAGTCGCAGGTCACCGACGCCAAGGCCAGGCTCGACCGCATCGAGGCGGTGGTGAAGGGAGGCGTCCCCGATGCGACGGTTGCCGATACCCTGAACAACCAGGTCATCACCAAGCTGCGCTCGCAATATCTCGAACTTGCCAACCGCGAGGCCGACTGGTCATCGCGCTACGGCTACAATCACCTAGCAGCCGTCAATCTGCGCAACCAGATGCGCGAGATCCAGTCGTCGATCATCGACGAATTGAAGCGGCTCGCCGAGAGCTACAAGAGCGACTATGCGATCGCCCTGCAGCGTCAGACCGAGATCGAGCGCGCCGTGAACGATTCGGTTTCGCAGTCGCAGTCCACCAACCAGGCACAGGTCACGCTGCGCGAGCTCGAGAGCTCGGCCCAGACCTATCGCTCGCTTTATGACAATTTCCTGCAGCGCTACATGGAAAATGTGCAGCAACAATCGTTCCCGGTCAACGAGGCGCGGGTGATCACCCGTGCCTCGCGTCCGCTCAGCAAGAGCCACCCGCAGACCCTCGTCGTGCTCGCGCTCTCGGCGCTCGGCGGCCTGATTGCCGGGCTCGCGCTCGGTGTGTTGCGCGATCTCTATGACCGGGTGTTCCGCACTGCTGACATGGTCGAGACCATCCTCGATGCCGATTGCGTCGCGATCGTTCCCCGCCTCTCGCCAAGCCAGCTCAAGGCGCCGGTGGCCGGTCGTCCGAACCTGCCGGTCGGCGCGCGCCTGATCCAGCGCGGCGACGAGCCGGTGCTGTGGGCGGCGATCGATTCACCATTCTCGCGGTTCTCGGAAGCGATCCGCTCGATCAAGGTCAATGCCGACCTCAACGTCACCAAGCCGTCGAAGATCCTTGGCCTGACCTCGGCGCTGCCCAACGAGGGCAAGTCGACGCTGGCCTTCGTGTTCGCGCAGCTGGTCGCCCAGAGCGGGGCGCGCGTGCTCCTGATCGATTGCGACCTGCGCAATCCCTCGCTCAGCCGCAAGGTTGCCGCGAACGCCGAGCGCGGCATTCTGGATGTATTGTCGAACAATGCGACATTGCAGGACACGCTGTGGTGCGATCCCGAGACCGGCCTTGCCTTCCTGCCGGGCGCCACACGGTCGCGCATCGCGCATTCGCACGAGGTGCTGGCCTCCGACCAGATGAAGGATTTCATCGACGGGGTCCGCAGCCATTATGATTACGTGATCGTCGACTTCCCGCCGCTGACGCCGGTGGTCGATGTCCGCATCACCGCGCACTTCGTCGATTCCTTCGTCTTCATCGTGGAATGGGGCAAGACCCAGGTGCAGGTGGTCGAGCGGGCACTGCGCAGCGCGCGTGCGGTCAACGAGAACCTGCTCGGTGTCGTGCTCAACAAGGCCGATATCGCCGCGATGAGCCGCTATAGCGGCTATGGCGGCAAGAACTACTATTACAACTCGCATTATGGGCGATATGGTTACACCGAGTGAGACGCACGGTGGGATGCCCCGGCGTGCCGCCATCTGGCTTGCGCGCGGCTTCCTGGCCGCGGTCGCGTGCTCGTTGGTCGCCTGGGGTGCGACCACTCTGCCGGTCTTTGTCGACCAGAGCCGGCTCGATGGTGCCAGGGACCTGATCCTGCGCAACGTGCCGATCAGCGACGCGGAGCTCGGCGACCTCGGCCCGCTGCTGTCGCGCGCCGCGGCGCGACCGGATTGCTTGCCGGCGATCGATCGCAGCGCGGCGGTGATCCGGCTGCGGCTCGCCGAGAACGCGCTCGCATCGGGCGACCGGGTAGACGCCCGGATGGGCGAGCTCGACGCGGCCGTCCGCAAGTCGCTCGGCTGCGCGCCGGCCGATCCTTATCTCTGGGGCGTGCTGTTTTGGCTGCGCAACATCAGGCAGGGTTTGAACGACGCCAATTTCGACCTGCTGCGGATGTCTTACCGGCTCGGACCCAATGAGGGCTGGATCGTCGTCAAGCGCAGCGCCATGGCGCTCGCCATGCTCGATGGCCTGCCGCCCGACCTTTCGGACGCGGTCGTGGCCGAGTTCGCGCGCCTCGTGAAGACCGAATTGTACACCGAGGCGATCGACCTCCTGAAGGGGCCCGGCTGGGTGCATCGGGACAGGCTGCTGGCTGGTCTGGCAGCTGTCCCGCAACGGAACGTCGACATCCTGACCCGCACCATGGCCGACATCGGATACGATCTCGACCGCCGCTCGCCGGCAGAGCGACGCAATCCGGAGCGCAAATCGAACGACCGCCTCGACGAGCTTGTCCGAATGCCGCCCGCAGCGATGGCTAGACCATGACGATGGAATTCAGCATCGGACAGCACAACGCGCATTATGAGGGCGTCTATTCGGCGCAGGAGCGCGACTGGCGCCGCGTCTGCGCGGTCGACAAGGCCGACCATATTGCCGGCTTGCTCGGTGCCTCCGCCGCCGGTGTCGGCAATGTGCTCGAGGTCGGCTGCGGCACCGGCGCCGTGCTGGCGCGGCTGTCCGCGATCGGCATCGGCCGTGACTTCACCGGCATCGACGTCATTGATCCCGCAACCAATCTGGAGACCGACGGCGCCGCTTCAGCCCCGTTCCGCTGGTCGAGCTATGACGGTGCAACGATCCCGTTCGCCGACGGATCGTTCGACCTCGTCTATGCCAGCCACGTGCTCGAACACGTGCCCGAGCCGCGCGCGTTGCTGCACGAGCTGGTGCGGGTGGCGCGGGATTTCATCTATCTCGAAGTGCCGTGCGAGCTGCACGCGCGGACCAATCGCCGGGCGCTGCAATCGACGCTCGACATCGGCCACATCAATTTCTACACGCCGGACACGTTCCGCCTGGTGCTGGAGACCGCGGGGCTGCATGTTGTCGGCTTCGGTATCTATGATCACAGCCTGCCGGTGCACGCCTTTCACTCTTCGCGGGTCAAGGGGCTTGCCAAGAGCCTTGTGCGGAAGTCGCTGTTGTCGGTCAGCCCCGAACTTGCGACCCGGCTTGCGACTTATCATTGCGGGGCGCTCTGCCGGCGCGCCGAGGCGCCGCCGCCCCCGCGGGACCGATAAGCCATGGCGCCGCGCGTGGTCGTCTTCAACAACATGATCACACCCTACACCAACCGGCTCTACAACGAGCTGGTTGACCGTGGGCTAGATCTCGCCGTGCTGTCCTGTACCGCGCAGGAGGCCGATCGCTCCTGGGCGGGATCGTTCACACCGCGCTACACGACGCGCACGCTGCCCGGTGTCTCGATCCCGCTGTCGCGGTCGCGTCACACCCATCTCAATATCGGGATCGGGCGCGCCCTGAACGCGCTGGCACCCGACCTGCTGTTCGTCAACGGCCTCTATCCATCGATGCTGGCCGGCGCGGCATGGGCGCGCGCCAACGGCAGGGCGCTTGCGCTGACGATTGACGGCTGGCGCGAGACGATGCCCAACACGGCCTATCATCGCCTGGCGCGGCCATGGCTGCTGCGCCAGTGCGGCGCGGTCGTGTGCTGCGGCGACAAGGGCAGGGCGTATTTCCGCGGCGAGGGTGTCGGCGACAACGATCTGTTCGTGGTGCCGCTGGTGCCGGCATGGGATCCGCCGGAGACCGTCCCGGGTTTCCACGATCGTCCATTTCACCTGCTCTGGTGCGCCCGCATCAACGACGACGCCAAGAACGCGATCTTCTTCGAGAACGTCGCCATCGCGCTGGGCCGGGTCTTGCCCGGCCTAAGGGTTCGCGTGGTCGGGTCAGGCGCTGCCGAGCAGCGCATGCTGGCGCGGCTCGGTGGCGCCGGCATCGATGTCAGCCACGACAGCTATGTGCCGTGGCAGGCGATATCGAAGGTCTATCTGCAATCACGGCTGTTGCTGCTGCCCTCGTTGCTGGAACCGTGGGGTCTGGTGTGCAACGAGGCCTTGCAGTGCGGGGTTCCCTGCCTGGTGTCGCCCCATGTCGGGGCGGGCGGCGAGTTGGTGCGCGACCATGACAATGGTCATGTTTGCGCGCTCGATGAGCAGGTCTGGGTCGAAGCGGCGCGCGGCTTGCTCGAACATCCCGCGCGCTGGGCGACGATGTCGCAGCAGGCCCGGCACAGCGTGCGAAAGGACGCACTTGATGATGCCGCGGCGCGCTTTGCGGCCGCGGTCGATCATCTCTCGAGGGCGCCGGCCCGGCAGGAAGCCGCTCAATGATCGGCAGATGGTGGTTTCGAACCGAGGTCTTTCTGCACGCCTATCTGGTGATGGTGCTCGGCTGCATCTATTTCCTGTTCAATTTCATCGAGGGCATCTCGTTCGCTGAACGGGCCGGGGAGTCCACGCTGTTCCGCGGCGCGTGGCTGCTGCTTTACATCCTGCTGATGCTGCACATTGCGGTCGATCGGAAACGCTTCGGCCTGCTGATGCTGCAATCGCATCTCTATCTGACGTTCATTGCCTTCGCGTTGGTGTCACTGGCGCTGAGCGCCGACCCCGCGGGCGCGTCGATCAAGTTCGCGATGTACCTCCTGACCACGTTGTTCTCGGCCTGGATCGTGATCAGCTGCCCCGTCGATCGGCTCGTCGACACCCTGTTCCGGATCGGGATCGTGGTGCTGATCGTTCACGTCCTGCTGTTTCCGGTGATCGGCTCGCAATGGGACTACGACCCGCTGCATCGGCCGACCGTGCTCGGGACCCAGGCCTATGCCGGCGTGTTCGGCCACAAGAATCTCGCGGGCGCCTTTTTCGGTCTCATGGTGCTGATCTGCTTCGTGCGCATGCTGGCGGGGCCGCGGCGGCAATTCGGCTGGTCGCTGTTGCTGATGGGGTGTCATCTTTTTGCGCTCGCCGCGGCCGGCGCCGCAGGACCGCTGATCAGCATGTTGACGGCACTCGCCGTGACTTTCGGGCTGCTGCTGGTGGTGCTTGGGCACAGGGGAGCCGCCTCGATCTACTGGCTTGGCCTCGCCTTTGTTGCGCTTGTCATGTTCGCCGTGCCGAGCGACGAGTTGTACGGGCTGGTCGGCCGCAGCGGAAACCTGACCGGCCGCTCGTTCCTCTGGGCGGTCTGGCCGCACTTCTTCTGGCAACACCCCTGGCTCGGCTACGGCTTCTCCGGGTTCTTCAACGAGTTGCCGAACTCGCCCGTGAACGAGCTGACGAGCATGGCGCCATGGAACACCGAGTTCGGCTCGTTCGAGAATTCCTATCTCGATGCCTTCCTCCAGTTCGGCCTGCTCGGCGGCGCGTTCTATATGCTGCTGCTGGCGCGGGCGCTGTGGAACACCATCGTCTTCACGTTCGAGCGGCGCGGGATGTATTGGCTGGCGCCGTTCGCGATGCTGCTGTTCGTCGTGATCGCGTCAGCCAACGATTCGAGTCAGTTGCTGCATAATTATTTCGGCTGCGTGCTGGTGTTCTGGTGCTATTTCGGGCCGGAAGCCAGGCTGCAAATGGCGCCGCGGCGGGCGTTTGCCAGACTGCGTGTGAGTGAGGCGTGAGTGCGTTGACCGAAAGGCTGGATCGAATGGCGGCCCAGACCCGGGTCGCCGGTGCTGCGCGCGGAGCGCTCGGCCGGCTGTGGCGCGCCGGGGGCAATGTCGCGCTCGGCCTGATCGATCAGGCGCTGCTCAGCGGCTCGGCCTTCGTGCTGACGGTCGTGCTGGCCAATGTGCTCGATATCAATTCGTTCGGCCAGTTCAGCGTCGCCTGGTCGTTCTCGATCCTGATCGAGGCGGTGTTTCTGCGCGGGTTGTTCGACGACGGGCTGCCGGCCACCGCGCATCGCATCCCGAAATCGCTGTGGCCGCAGCTGCGGCTCGGCCTCTATCTGTCGTCGCTGCTGGTCTCGGCGGTGCTTGGGCTGCTGCTGGTGATTGCGGGCCTCGTGATCGGTGCGGGCGGCGGCGTCGCGGGCGGGCTCGTGATCGCAACCGGGCTCGCGATCCCTGCGGTTCGGCTGCAAAGCATGTTCCGCCGCATCTGCTATCTCGATGGGCGTCTGCCGCGCGCGGTGGCGTCGTCGTTGACCTATTGCGTGGCGCTCGTCGTGTCGGCCGGGCTGATGATCGCGCTCAAACTGACCGGCGCTGCGGCTGCGATGGCGTGCATCGCGATCTCGGCGGCGCTCGCCGGCAGCCTGCTGCTCGCTCACACCAGCGAACTGGCCTGGCCGCTACCCAGAATCCTTCGCGGCTCGCTGCGGCGGCTGTTTCGCAACGGCCGCTGGTTCGTCGCGACCTCGCTCACCTACTGGATCGGCAGCATCGGGCTGATCCCGGTTTGCGGCGTCCTGATCGGGCTGGACGCGAGCGCGTCGCTGCGGATCCTGCTCCTGGTGTTCGCACCGCTCAGCCAGTTCTGCGCAACCATGTTCTCGGTCCGCCTGCCGGAGATCGCCTCCGAGCTGCGCGCCGGCCGGCGCAGCGCGGTCGCCGCCGCCGCGCGCGAAAATGCCGTGCTGCTCGGCTCGATCGCGCTCGCCTATGGCGCGGTGGCCGTGCTGCTCGGCCAGCGCATGCTCGCCCTCGTCATCCACGGCCAGAGTTACGAGATCGGTACCGGCAGCGTCGCCTTGATGGGGGCCGCGATGGCGCTCGACGCGGTGTGGCTCGGCCTCGCGCTGCCGCTGTTTGCGACCGGCAGGCCGCAGCGGTTCATGCTGAGCCGGATCGCCGGCCTCGTCGCGCTGTGCTGCGTTCTGCCGCTTGCGGCGGAGGCCTGGCAGGTGATGGGGGCGGTTGCGGCGATGGTGGCTTCCAGCGCGGCGTCGGTGATCGTGGTTGTGCTGACCAATTCGGTGCGGGAGAAGACATGACCGACGACGCACCCGGCCGCGCGCTGCAGCGGCTGCATATCGGCGCCTTCAATTGCGGCATCGCGGGCTGGATCAACACCGACATCACGATGCATCTGTGGATCGCGCGCCTGCCGCTCGCGGCGAAAGCGTTGCATCTCGCCGGCCTGCTGAGCGACGCCCGCTATGCCGAGCACCGCCAGGGGAAGTTTGCCGGGCTGCGCTACATGGATCTGACCAAGCCGTTGCCGTTCGCGGATGGCAGCCTCTCGGCGGTGTTCAGCGCGCATGTCTTCGAGCATCTGTTTCCCGACGAGGTCGAGCGGCTGGCGCGTGAGATTGCGCGGGTGCTGGCGCCGGGCGGGGTGTGCCGCATCGTCGTCCCCGACATGGAACGGATCGTCGCGCTCTACGATCCGGCCGCACCGCAGGCCTTCCTCAAGGGGGTGTTCGAAATCGAGCGCCGCAAGGAGGCCGCGTTCGCGCATCACTGGGGCTTTACGCGCGCCTCCCTTGCGGCGCTGTTCCGCGAGGCGGGCTGTTCCGAGACCCACACCCGGGCCTATCGCGAGGGCATCTGCCCCGACATCGACCGGCTCGACAACCGGCCGGACGAGTCGATCTTCTTCGAGGCGATCAAGTGAGCGGGATCGGCAAATCGATCCACCGTTGCGTGGAGGATTGCGCGCGCCGTGCTAGACCGACGCGACCGATAGCAGGAGATTGACATTGCTGGGCGCAATCCAAGCCCGATTTTCCGGTGCAGCGCGCAAGCGGCGCGGCGAGTTCCTCGTCCGCACCGTGAACCTGCCGCTCGACGCAAGGATCCTCGATCTCGGCGGCGGCACCGGCCGGCACATTCGCGCGATCCTGCCCCGCCATACCGACATCACGGTTTGCGATATATCGGCCGACGATCTGAAGGCGGCGCGCGAACGCTTCGGGTTCAAGACGGTGCTGCTGCGGGAGACCGAGCGGCTGCCGTTCGAGGATCAGGCGTTCGATTTCTGCTTCTGCTCGTCGGTGATCGAGCATGTCACCGGGCCGAAGCAGGATGTCGTGACGATCGAGAACGACACGGCATTCCGCGATATCGCGCGCGAGCACCAGAACCGCTTTGCCGGCGAGATCTCGCGGGTCGCGAAGTCGTTCTACGTGCAGACGCCGTACCGGTACTTTCCGATCGAGAGCCATACCTGGCTGCCCGGATTCATCGTCCTGTTGCCGAGGCGACAGCAGATCTCGTTGATCGAAACATTCAACGGCTTCTGGTTCAAGCGGACCGCGCCCGACTGGCACCTGTTCGACTGGGACGAGATGACGGAGACGTTCCCGGACGCGAAGATCTATCGCGAGCGATATCTCGGCATGACCAAGTCGCTGATGGCGATCAAGGCGTGAAGCAGGTAACTGCCCGCTGCATCAATTGTCGCGGCGGGCGAGGATATTGATCAGCGTGCCGACCGCGGGCCGGCGATCGAGCGCCGGCGGCAGCGGGGAGCCGGCAAAGCTGGCGCCGAGCATCGTGAGAGCATGTTGCCGCAGCAGGTTCTGCATCACGGCCGGCGTGGTGTCGAACTTGGAAAAGGCGAGGTAGCGGAACAGCGGCCGCGCCGACACGCGCGACGAAGCCGCATGCGCGAGCTTGTAGCCCTGGCGCAGCAGCGATCCGCGGTTGGGGATCGAGAGCAGCAGCAGTCCGCCGGGCCTGAGCACGCGATGGATCTGGGCGAGGCACTGCGCCACGTCGGGGACATATTCCAGCACGCTCGCGCAGAGCACGCCGTCGAAGGATCGATCCGCAAACGGCAGGCTTGCGATGGTCGGAATCTGCCGAAATGTGAGCCGTTCGGCCGGCGTGCCGTCGGCGGGACGGCCGCGTGCCGCCGCAATCATCTCCGACGAGGCGTCGACGCCGGTGACATCGCAGCCGCGCGCGGCGAGCAGGCGGGAGAGCGTTCCGGTGCCGCAACCTGCATCCAGCCAGCGCTGGCCCTCGAGGTCCGCGTTCCCGAGCAGATCGAACATCGCGGCCGTGCGCGCCTTGAAGGTGCGGCTCCGATGCAGCGTCTCCCACTCCGACGAGATCTCGTCGTGAAAGCGGATTTCGGGTCGGTCGCGGGTCTGGGCCATGGTGGCCATGGTGTTCCCTACCAGTGAAAGCCGCTCACTCTGGCCCGCACCTCGTCGGGCAATCCGATATCAGACAGTTCGAGCACCACCTGGTCGGGCCGGGTTACCTTCAGCGCCGCAACGAAACGCGGATCGGCCGTCGTCAGCACGATGATGTCGGCCCATTCGATTGTCGCCGTCACGTCGTCATGCAGCAGACCGACCAGCTCCGGGTTGCGCATCATGAAGTCCCGGTTGGCGCCGATCAGCTGCGACAGCCGAACGTTGGGGTCGTAGATCCGGATGTCGCGCCGCTCGCCGCGCAGGCTTTTGACCAGCTCGACGAAGGGGCTGTCGCGAACATCGTCGGTGCCGGCCTTGAAGCTGATGCCGAGAAATGCGATGCGGCGGCCGTCATGCGACAGGATCCAGTCGGCGCCGCGCGACATGATCATGTCGTTGCTCGGCAGGATGCTTTCGAGCACCGGCGTCGACAGTCCGCGGCTGTGCGCGAGGTGTTTCAGCGCCTTGACGTCCTTGGGCAGGCAGGAGCCGCCGAAGGCAAAACCCGGCCGCAAATAGGCCGGCGAGATGTTGAGCCTAGTGTCCTGCAGGAAGATGTTCATGACGTCGCGGCCGTCGATGCCGAGCGTCTTTGCGATGGTGCCGATCTCGTTGGCAAAGCTGACCTTCAGCGCGTGCCAGCTGTTGTCGACGTATTTGACCAGTTCGGCGGTCTCGACCGGCGGCGTGATCTTGGCGCCCGGCAGATCCTTGTAGAGCGCCATGACGCGGTCGGCGGTTTCCTGGTTGAAGGCGCCGACCACGGTCTTGGACGGCGCGTTGAAGTCGGCAATCGCGCTGCCTTCGCGCAGGAACTCCGGATTGAAGGCGAGGTCGAAATCGCGTCCGATCTTGTTGCCGGAGGCTTCCTCGATCAGCGGCCCGACGGTGTCGCGGGTGGTGCCGGGCAGCACGGTGGAACGGATCGTCACGGTATGCGGCGCGTTCTTCGCCCGCAACCCGCGGCCGATCTCGATGGCGACCTGCCGGATCGCGGTCAGGTCGAGGTTGCCGTTGCCGGACGACGGCGTGCCGACGCAGACCATCGATATGTCACTGTTGACGATCGCCTCGGTGGCATCGCTGGTTGCGGTCAACTGACCCGTCGCAACCGCATGCGCCACCTTGTCCGAGATGCCGGGCTCAATGACCGGCGATCGGCCCTCGCGGATCAGGTCGACCTTCGCGATGCTCTTGTCGACGCCGATGATCTGGTGGCCAAGCTCGGTGAAGCAGGCCGCGCAGACCGTTCCGACATAGCCGAGGCCGAAAATGCTGACGTTCATGCTTCGACCTTCGACAATCCAGCGACCTGTGCGTGACCGCGTCGTGTTTCGCGTGAGTGAGGCGGCGGGGCGTTCAACGCGATGCCCGCCCGGCAGCTGCATTGGCGTTGACACCAGACGCCTGCGCGGTCGGCCGCTCCGCGGTGGCGGTCGCGCGTGGGGCGCGGCTCTGCCAGGGAAGCTTTCTGGCGAACAACGCCTCATAGGCGGCGAGCAGCTTCGGCTCCTCGTGCGTCCAGGACAATTCGCGCTCGACGCGGCTGCGGCCAAAGGCCCCCATCGTCTGCCGCAGCGACGGATCATCGATCAGCGTGATGATCTTGCCGGCGAAATCCTGCGGGTCGTTCTGCGCCGCATAGAGCGAGGCGTCGAGCGCGGAGCGGCGGCCTTCGCGAACCTCGAACTGAACGATCGGCCGTCCGAGCGCCATGTACTCCATGATCTTGTTCATGGTGGAAATGTCGTTCATCGGCGTGACGCGGTCCGGATTGACGCAGACGTCGGCGGTCGAGAGCATCGTGAACAGCGCGTCATCCGCGACGGCGCCGGTGAAGTTCACGTAATCGGAGAGCTGCATCTCTTCGCAGAGCTTGACCACCGCATTCCACTCCGGCCCGGTGCCGGCGATGTTGAACTGGATGTCGGTGCGGCCGAGATCGTGCACGATGTGGCCGATCGACTGCAGCAGGAGATCGATGCCTTCCGACTGGCCGATCACGCCGACATAGCCGACGCTGTAGCGCCGGCCACGGCGCCAGGCCGGATCGGCGGGGCGGGAGCGCACCCGGTCGAGATTGGGGCCGGAGCGCACCACGAAGACCCGGTTGGCCGGCATGCGGCCGCGGGCGATCGCGATCTCGCGATAGGATTCGTTGGTTGCGATCGAGATGCTTGCGGTCTTGAAGGTGAGATACTCGACCAGCCGCAGCAGATGCCAGAAAAAGTCCCTGCGGCCGAATTTTGCTTCGTAGAGCTCGGGATTGACGTCGTGATGATCGAACACGAAGCGCTTGCCGCCGAGCTTGAACAGCAGGCCGACCAGGAAGATCAGGTCGGGCGGATTGCAGCCATGGATCACGTCGAAGCCGTGCTTCCACGCCACCTTGATCGCAAGCCACGTCTCCCAGAACAGCGCGACCGGATATTCGATGAGATAGGCGGCGACCCCGCGCGCTTCCAGCGGCATCGGATGACGGTAAATGTGAATGCCGTCGAGGCATTCGTAGGATTCGTCATGGCCGCGGCCCTTCGGGCAGATCACCGAAACTTCATAGCCTGCCTGGCGCAGCGACGTTGCCTCGCACCACACCCTGCGATCGAAAGGAACCGGAAGGTTCTCGACGATGATCAGGATCCGCCGCGGTGATGGTTCAGCTCTCGACATCTGCGATGATCTATACCATTGACCTAACAACATCACAATCCGACTAACATCGGCATTAACATGCGCAGCTTCCATTTTGCAATCCCGCCGCGGATGTGACGGCGACGAGACACGGACATGGCAGGTAAAGTGAGGGATTGGGCACAAAGGGCGTCGATCGCACTGGTTTTGAGTGCGCTGGCGCCGCTGGCTCACAAATGGCCGCTGCAGTGGGCCGGTGCGGCGGCAAACGATGTGCTCAATGTGAGCCATGTGAACGTGGTGATCCCGCCGACGCTTTTCGGCATGACGATCAATGCGATCGGGCAGTCGCAGCCATGGCCGGCGCTCAAATTTGACGGCGTCCGCCTGTGGGGCGCGATCTACTGGGCGCAGATCAACCCGGCGCCCGGCATCTACAATTGGGCGCGCTTCGACGCCATCCTTGCGGCGGCGGAGCGCGAGCACGTCGATATCGTCCTCAATCTCGCCTTCACGCCGCGTTGGGCCGCGTCGGTGAAGGATGCGCCGCCGGCATTCACGCCCGGCGCAAGCTCGCCGCCTGCCGATCTCACATCATGGGATGAATGGGTGCGTGCGGCTGTTACGCGCGCCGCCGGCCGCATCAAATACTGGGAAATCTGGAACGAGCCCGAGGATCCCAAATATTACTCGGGCGATATCGCGACCATGGTCCAGATGCAGAAACGGGCCTACGAGATCATCAAGGCCAGCGATCCCGCCCTGACTGTGCTGACGCCGTCGTCCAACGGCACGCCGGACGGCTATCGTTGGCAACAGGCCTTCATGGCGCAAGGCGGCGGACAATATGCCGATGTCTTCGCCTTCCACGGCTATACGAGTGAACCCGAAGCGGTGATCGGAATCATCGCCCGCTTCAAGCAGATCCTCGCCGCGCACGATCTCTCCACAAGGCCGATCTGGGACACGGAGGCCGGCTGGTCGTCCCACGAGGACAACCCGGATGGCTGTCTCGCGCGCGCCTATATCCTGAAATGGATCAGCGGTGTCGACCGGTTCTATTGGTACGAGTTCGCCGGCGGGGGCAGCGACTTCGGCAAATTGTGGGACCGGGCGCGTGGGCTGCTTCCGAGCGGAATTGCCTATCGCACAGTCCAGTCATGGTTGGTCGGCGCCAGCGTCGTGGCGGCAGACAGGACGTCGCCGTCGACCTGGCGCGTCGAACTCCGCATGCCGGATGGCCGCAACGGCTTGATCCTTTGGACCACCAGGGGGCGGTCGGTACATCGGGTCGACCCGCGTTTTAGCCGTTACCAGGGCCTCGACGGCGGCGAAGGAGCTGTCGCCAACGGTGAGGTCGAGATCTCGCCCAAACCGGTCCTGTTGCTGGAATGATAACGATGTTAAACCCCGGGTGATGAGATAACTATGACGATGTTCCCGGCCTCATTGCGGGCGGCGGACGCGATATAACGGGCACTGTTAACTTGAGGCGATTGAACCGACCGTGAAGCAGATCGCGCAAAACTATAAGAGCGGCGAGCTCAAGCTGATCGACGTGCCGGCGCCGCGCTGCCGCGCCGGCGGGGTTTTGGTGCGCACGGCATTCTCGGCGGTGTCGACCGGCACCGAGATGATGAAGTTCACCGAGGGGCGCCTGTCGCTGCTCGGCAAGGCGCGTGCGCGCCCCGACCAGGTTGCCAAGGTGGTGCGCTCGGTCCGCCAGCAGGGATTGCTTGCGACTTATCAGAAGGTGATCAACCGGCTCGATTCCTACACGCCGCTCGGTTACTCGCTGTCGGGCACCGTCGTGGAAGTCGGCGAGGGCGTCGGGGGCTTCTCGGTCGGCCAGCGGGTCTGCTGCGGCGGCAATCAATATGCAACCCACGCTGAATACAATTGGGTGCCGGTGAACCTCTGCGTGCCGCTGCCGGACAGTGCCGCGCTCGACCAGGCCGCGTTCACCACGATCGCCTCGATCGCGCTGCAGGCGATGCGCCAGTCGGAAATCGGTTTCGGTGAGACCGCCTGCGTGATCGGCCTTGGCCTGATCGGGCAGATCATGGTGCGCCTGTTGCGCAGCGCCGGTGTCGTGGTCGTCGGGCTCGACAGGCTGGAGCCGCGCTGCCGTCAGGCGGAGGCGGCGGGCGCCGCGCTCTGTGCGGTCGCATCTGACGATGCTGCGGCCGGGTTTCGCGCCCGGATCGATCAGCTGACCGCAGGCAACGGTGTCGATTGTGTGTTCATCACGGCGGGCAGCGACGATCCGGAGCTCGCGTCGCGTTCGGCCGCGTTGCTGCGCGACCGCGGCCGCATCGTCGACATCGGCAAATGCACGCTGAACCTGCCGTGGAACGAATTCTACGACAAGGAGCTCGACGTTCGCTTCTCGCGCTCCTACGGCCCCGGCCGCTACGACCCGCTCTACGAGGAGGGCGGCATCGATTATCCGATCGGCCATGTGCGCTGGACCGAGAAGCGCAACATGGAGGCGATCGTCGCCCTGCTCGCCGACGGGCGGCTCGATTTTTCGTCGCTGATTTCCGAAGTGGTGCCGCTTGAGCAGGCGACGTCGGCATTCGAGCGCATGAGCCGGGGCGAGGTTGGTCTCGGCATGGTGTTCGCCTATCCGGACGCCGCTCCCCGCGCGATGCAGATGGTCTATCGTCCGACCGTTGCGCTGCGCAGCGGCCGGGTGCGGCTCGGCGTCATCGGCGCGGGCAATTATGCCTCCAGCATGTTGTTGCCGCAGCTTGCAAGTGACGCGCGCGTCGATCTCGTCGAGGTTGCCACCAACACCGGCCTGAGCGGCGCCACCGCGGTGCGCAAGTTCGGCTTCGCGCGTGCCTCGACGGATGCGGCCTCGGTGCTCGAGGCCGACGACATCGATGCCGTGCTGATCGCGACGCGCCATGCCTCCCACGCCGACCTTGCGGCGCAGGCGCTGCGCGCCGGCAAGGCGGTGTTTGTCGAGAAGCCGCTGGCGATCGACACCAACTCGCTCGATCAATTGGAGCAGGCGATCCGCGAGACCGGCAACAACAGGCTGATGGTCGGCTTCAACCGCCGCTTCTCGCCGCTGCTGCAGGGCATGCGCGCGGCGTTCGCGCCGGTGGGGCCGCAAACCCTGCAATATCGTGTCATCGCCGGCCCGCTGGAGAAATCGTCCTGGTATCTGCAGACCGAGAGCGAGGGCAGTCGCTTCGTCGGTGAGGGTGGCCATTTCATCGACGTGCTGTCCTGGTGGCTGGGCGCCGAACCGGTGCGTGTCTCCGCGAGTACCGCGGGCAAGGATGTCGACAATCTCATCGCCACGTTCGACTTTGCCGACGGGTCGGTTGCGAGCCTCAGCTATCTCACCGGCGGCGATCCGCGTGTGCCAAAGGAGGCGCTTGAAATATCGGCAAGCACCGGCTTTGCCGCCTTCGACAATTTTGCAGGCTTTGAGGTCGGGCACGCCGGGCAGCGGACGGCGAAGAAAGCGCGGCTCGACAAGGGGCAGCGGCCCATGCTGGATGCCTTCGTTGCGTCAGTCGCATCGGGGGCCGCGATGCCGATCGGGCTCCCATCGCTGCTTGCGACCACCCGCGCAACGCTCGCGGTGCAGGAGAGCGCAGCCGCCGGAATGCCGGTCGATCTGACGATCGGCGCAGCAGAGCAGGGCGTCGCACGCGCCTTGACCGGCGTGAGATGAACCCGGCCTGGTATCTGCGCAGGCTGCAGCGCATGGAGCCGTCCGAGCTTGCGGGCCGGGTGAACGACCAGCTGCTGCGCCTGCTCTGGCGCATCACTCCCCCCGATATCGCACGACACGCCAGCGCCAGGCTTGCCCCAGGCCCGCGACAGCCGCGGCTGAAGCCGCTGCCCTTGCCGGCGTACGCTCCACAGCAGGCCACCGAGCAGCTGATCCATGTTGCCGAACGCATTCTCGCCGGACATTGGCGGGTCTTCGCCAGAGATCATGATGCTTTGGGCGAGCGGCCGGACTGGTTCGTCGATATCAGAAGCGGCAAGCGGGCGCCTGCTGACTTGTACGCGTTTGTGGTTCCCTATCGCGACGAGGCCGCGGTCGGGAACATCAAATACATCTGGGAGCCGTCGCGTCACCACCATCTCACGGTGCTCGCGTCGGCGTATTACCTGACCTCGGACGAACGCTACGCCAGGCGCGTGGCCGCGCATCTGTCGAGCTGGTGGCGCGAAAATCCGTTTCCGCGTGGCCCGCACTGGATCAGCGGCATCGAGCTCGGCGTGCGGCTGATCTCGTGGGCCTGGGTGCGCCAGCTGCTGCAGAACTGGCCCGGCGCGCCTGCATTGTTCGAGGACAACGAGCAGTTCCTGACGCAGCTTTACGCGCATCAATACTGGTTGTCGCAGTTCCCGAGCCGGGGCTCCTCCGCCAACAACCACATCATCGCGGAGGCTGCCGGGCAGTTCGTGGCGGCCTGCGTGTTTCCCTTTTTCCGCGACAGCGCGCTGTGGCGCCAGAATGCCGCCAGGACGCTGGCAGACGAGGCTGTTGCGCAAACCTTCGCCTGCGGCAGCAATCGTGAGCTCGCGACCGATTACCACGGCTTTGTCCTCGAACTGCTGCTGGCCGCGGCAGTGCAGGGCGAAGCGTCCGGGCACCAATTGGACGAAATGGTCTGGACCACGATGTGCCGCATGAGCGACGTCATTGCCACCATGCTCGACGACCGCGGTCATCCTCCACGTCAAGGCGATGGCGACGAGGGCATTGGCCTGCTGCTCGACGATCCGGCCTGCAATCGCTGGCTCGGTCTGCTCGCCACCGGCGCGCGCCTGTTCGGCGAGCTGCCGTGGTGGCCCAAGCTGCCGGGGCCCGATCTGCGCACGTTTCTTCTGACCAACGGCATCAAGACGCGTGCGATCGCTGCGCGGCCCGCGCGCCGCCCGCATTTGCTTGATGAGGCGGGACAGACCTTTCTCGTCGATTCCGACCGAGCGGTGTGGTGCCGCTGCGATCACGGCCCGCATGGCTTCGGCCGCATTGCGGGGCATGCGCATGCGGATGCGCTGTCGCTCGAATGCCGGATCGGCGGCGTCGATATCCTCGCCGACCCCGGCACCTATTGCTATCACGGCGATCCTCGATGGCGTGCCTATTTCCGTTCGACGCTGGCGCACAACACGCTCTGCCTGTTCGGGCGCGACCAGTCGGTGTCGGGCGGGCCGTTTCTCTGGACGCGGCATGCGCAGAGCCGGCTGATCGCATCGAGCGGCCTGGACGATCGTGATGCGGACGCAAGCTGGGTCGCGGAGCATTCGGGATATCAGGACACAGCAGATCGTCTCGTGCATCGCCGTTCGGTGCAATTGCAGCGTCTGGCGGCGCGGCTCGTCGTCACGGATATTGTGCTTGCCGATGAGGGACTTGCGGTGCCGGCGAGCCTCAGCTGGCATCTTGGTCCCGACGTCGAATGCGAGCTCGAGGGGCGTAACGCGCGCCTGTCATGGCCGGGCGGACGCGGCGAGCTCGAGCTGCCGGCGGCGCTCGGCTGGACGCTGTATCGCGGTGACGAAACCGTGCCGGCCGGCTGGTATTCGCCGTCGTTCGATCTCAAGGTGCCGGCGACGACGCTGATCGGCTCCGGAACGCTGGCCGCCGGCCAAAGCCTGGTGACGGAGCTGCGCTGGTTTCCCGAGCCGGTGCGCCGATCATGAAGATCCTGGTCGCTCACAACAGGTATCAGGGACGCGGCGGCGAAGACGTCGTGTTCGAAGCGGAAGTCGACCTGTTGCGCGCCGCCGGACACAGCGTTGAGACGCTCACGGTCAGCAACGAAGCGATCAATTCGCTTGCCGCGCGGATCGCGACGACGCTGTCGATCGCCGATAATGCGGGGGGAAGACGGGCCATGGCGGAGGCGATCGGCCGCTTTCGCCCCGACATCGTCCACGTCCACAATTTTTTCCCGCTGCTTTCGCCCGCCGTGTTCGATGTCTGCCGGCAACAGCGCGTGCCTGCGGTGGTGACGCTGCACAATTATCGCAGCATCTGCACCGGCGGCATGCTGCTGCGCGACGGCCGCATCTGCCACAAATGCCTGGACCGCGGCCATCTCTGGGGCGTCGTGCACCGCTGCTACCGCGGATCGCTGCCGGGCTCGCTGGCCTCGGCCTACATGATCGCGCGGCACCAGCGCCGCGGCACCTGGACGCGTCCCGGTCTGCGCCTGATTGCGCTGACGCAGTTTGCCCGAACGTTGTTCACGCAGGCCGGCTTCGATGCCGGCCGGATCGACGTGAAGCCGAACTTCATGGCCGATCCCGGTGCACCCGATCCGGCGATGCCGCGCACAGGGCTGCTCTATGTCGGACGGCTGAGCCGCGAGAAGGGCGTCGGCGTATTGCTCGCCGCTGTTGCGGGGACCGGCATGCCGTTGCGGATCGTAGGTGAAGGACCGGAGCGCGCTGCGCTTGAGGCTCGGGCGCCAGCCAATGTCAGGTTCCTCGGCGCGCGCTCGCGTGCAGACGTCCTTCGGGAGATGGCGAGTGCCCGGGCATTGGTCGTGCCGTCACTATGGTACGAGGGATTTCCGATGGTCGTGGTCGAAGCCTTTGCGCAGGGTACGCCGGTGATCGCATCCGAGATCGGCGGACTTGCCGAGGTGGTGAGCGCCGGCAAGACCGGCGCATTGGTGCCGCCGGGCGATGCGGCCGGGCTCGGACAGCGGATTGTTGAACTTCTGGACGCCCCCGATCGCGCAACGGCATGGGGGCAGGCTGCGCGGACCGCCTATCTCGAGCGCTACGCGCCGGACGAGAATCTGCGGCTGCTCGAGGCCATCTACGCGCGCGCGGCCGCTGGATGATTGCCACAGACGGATGCCTTGCCCGTGATCGGTCGCCGTCTTGCCGGTTGCCGCGCTCTTGTCTCTAACGGGTTCCGACGAATCTAATGTTAATTTGTTATATTGGGCGCTTGATCTGGGTCCGCTTCGGCTTTGGCGGGGCGGCCGAATTGCCCGATTCTGTGATCGATTTCCCGGTTTTCGCCCGCTTGCCGCTCGCAGCCTGCAACCGGAGCCCGGCATAACGCCGCTCCGCTTGCCGGCCGGTTGTGAAGTTTGACGCTTTTCTGAAAAAGCTCACACGCGGCGCAGAAATATTTTTTCAGACCAGAAAATCCCGTCGAAGCGCGCGCAAAGGCTGCGAAATTCCGCGCCCTGGCGCCATCTTGGGACCGGATGAAACCCCGTATAATCACTACCCTTTTTTGCATCGCGGCTAACATTTGTGAGCTGCCTGCGCTGAATGTTAGTCAGCGACCGAGGTGCCGCTAAGTCTCACATAAGTCTCATGGAACCAGACGTTAATAGCGCATTGCTGATTGACACTCCGGTATTGCGGACTTAACAATGGACTTAACAAGTTCGTAACGTGTGTCCACATTTGAGCTGCGTCGCAACAAACTGGTTGTGATTCAACAGCTTACGTGCGGGCGAGCGGCTTGAATCCTCGTATCCCAAGCAGGGGCTACATCGATGGCGACTTACAATCTCGACCAGACTGACCTCAAACATGCGATCAACTCCACGATCGATCACGCGACCCAGCAACAGATTCTTGACTATCTGATCAACGCAGGCATCGGGTACACCAGCCCGGACGACGGCAGCTCGATCCCGGTGCAGGTAGGCGCCGGCATCAGCAACCCCGATCCGAACGCCAACGTTCTCGTCGAAACCAATCCGAATAACACTGTCACCACCGACGCCAACCTGAAGGCGATCATCGAGGCCACCAACAAGGACGTGACGCTGACGGTGAACGGCAGCACCCCGTTGCTGGTCGCGACCGGCAACGGCAACGATCAGATCTTCCTCAACAACACCGGCGACACCACGGTTTTTGCCGGCAACGGCAACGACACGGTCTTCGGTGGTGCGGGTCACGATTCGATCGACGGCGGCAACGGCAACGACGTGCTGATCGACAACGTCTCCGGTCACAGCACGCTCGATGGCGGCAAAGGCAACGATCTGCTGTTCGGCACCGGTGCCGACACCTTGAACGGTGGCTCCGGCAACGACACGCTCTACGGCGGCAGCTCGTCCGAGCTGAATGGCGGTACCGGCAACGACGTGCTGGTGTCCGGCAGCACCGCTGGCAATTCCAGCACGCTGGATGGCGGCAAGGGCAACGATGCGCTGTACGGCGGTGCCGGCAATGATCGCCTGTTCGGCGGCGACGGCAACGACACACTGACCGGCGGTTCGGGCAACCAGGTTCTCGAAGGCGGCAAGGGCAATGACGTCCTGATCGGCGGCGCGGGCAACAACCAGCTCTACGGCGGTGCAGGCAACGACGCACTTTACTCGAACTCGGATGCCTCGCACGGCTCGATCCTGGACGGCGGTGCCGGCAACGACTCGCTGTATGGCGGTGCGGGTGCCGACACGCTGTATGGCGGCGCCGGCAACGACCTGCTGGTCGGCGGTACCGGAACTGTTGCCGAGTACGGCGGCAGCGGCAAGGACGTGCTCTACTCGGGCAGCGATGCCTCGCATGCGACGTCGCTCTACGGCGGTGACGGCAACGACTCGCTCTATGGCGGTGCCGGCAACGACACGCTGTATGGCGGCTCCGGCAGCGACACGCTGGTCGCCGGCTCGGGCAACCAGACGCTGCTCGGCGGCGGCGGCAACGACTCGTTCGTTGGTTCCGCCTCCGGTACGGCCTCGATGGTCGGCGGCTCTGGTCAGGACTACTTCTACCTGTCCAACCTCCACAGCAGCGACACCATTGACGGTGGTGCCGGCAACAAGGACTCGCTGACCTTCCTGGATCACGCCTCGACCGATGTGACCGGTATCACCGCGGGCAAGGATGGTTCTCTGGACGTCAACTTCAGCAATGGCCAGGTGACGCAGATCAGCAACATCGAATACCTGATCTTCAACGATGGTCACTCGACCAAGCTGTAAGATCCCAGGTCTGCACTAGACTAGGTCTGCACTAAGCAAGGGCGCCGCCTCAACTCTGGTTGAGGCGGCGATTTTTTGCGATTACAGGTGGTGCTATCAAACGCTGTCTGATAATGTCGCAGTGTTGCTGCCTGCTCCAATTGTGAACCACCGAGATCATTTGAGTATTTGCTTAGAGATGATGTAGCGCGTCGAAGCAGGGGCTCGATCGATGGTGACGCAAAACCTGAACCAGACGGGGCTCAAGGTCGCGATCAACTCCACGATCGATCACGCAGCCCGGCAACAGATTCTCGACTATCTGATCAGCGCGGGGGTCGGTTACACCAGCCCGGATGACGGCGCGACCATCCCGGTCGAGGTGGGCGCCGGGATCAGCAGCCCGGATCCGAACGCCAATGTTCTGATCGAAACCAATGCCAACAATACGATCAAGCTTGACCCCAATCTGAAGGCGATCATCGAAGCCACCAAGAGCGACGTGACGCTGACCGTGAACGGCGCCGCCCCGGTGGTGGTCGCGACCGGTGTCGGCAACGACGATATCACCATCAATAATAACCGCGGTACCACGGTTCTTGCCGGGGCCGGCAACGATACGGTGTACGGTGGCGGCGTGGGCCACACCCAGATTTACGGCGACGCCGGCAACGACTGGCTTTATGGTAGCGACTGGTCGGATTTGCATGGCGGTAGCGGCGACGATACCCTGCTGTCCGGCAGCTCGCTGGACTCACTGGACCGGATCAACACGCTGGACGGCGGTAGCGGCAACGACGTGCTGTTCGGTGGCTGGGGCAATGATCGCCTGTATGGTGGCGCCGGTGACGACTGGTTGAGCGCGGGTTTCTACAACGAGACTCTCGACGGCGGCGCGGGCAATGACACGTTGGTCGCCGGCACCTACAGCGATCAGCTCTACGGCGGCGCGGGTGACGACCTGCTCTACGCGAACTTGTTTGCGTGGTACGGCTCGTTCCTGTCGGGCGGTGACGGCAACGACACGCTGGAGGGTGGTGCCAGTGCCGTAGCCGACACGTTGGATGGCGGCGCCGGCGATGACCTGCTGAAGGGCGGCGTCGCCACTGCTGCGGAGTACGGTGGCAGCGGCAACGACGTTCTCTATTCAGGCGCCGGTTATGGGCTCGGCACGTTGCTCGATGGCGGTGAGGGCGACGACACGCTGGTTGCCGGTGCAGGGTATAATCCTGCCAATATCGGTTCCGACACGCTGGACGGCGGTGCCGGCGACGACCTGCTGATCGGCGCTGCCGGGACTGTTGCGGAGTATGGTGGCAGCGGCAACGACGCGATCTACTCGCACTCCGATGCGGCGCACGGCACGATCCTGGACGGCGGTGGGGGCAACGACTCGCTCTATGGCGGTACCGGTGCCGACTCGCTGGATGGCGGCGCCGGCAACGACCTGCTGGTCGGCGGTATCCGCACTGTTGCCGAATACGGCGGCAGCGGCAACGACGTGCTCTACTCGGGCAGCGATGCCTTGCACGCGACTTCACTCTACGGCGGTGACGGCAACGATTCGCTCTATGGCGGGGCCGGTGCCGACTCGCTGGATGGCGGCGCGGGCAGCGACCTGCTGGTCGGCGGTACCGGCACTGTTGCGGAATACGGCGGCGCAGGCAACGACGTGCTTTATTCGGGCAGCGATGCCTCGCATGCGACCTCGCTCTATGGCGGTGACGGCAACGACTCGCTCTATGGCGGTGCCGGCAACGACACGCTGCATGGCGGCTCCGGCCACGATACGATGGTCGCCGGCTCGGGCACGCAGACGCTGATCGGCGGCAATGGCGGTTCGTCGTTCGTCGGCTCCGCCACCGGCACGGCCTCGATGGTCGGCGGCTCGGGTCAGGACTACTTCTACCTGTCCAACCTCCACAGCAAGGACACCATCGACGGCGGCGCCGGCAGCAAGGACTCGCTGACCTTCCTGGATCACGCCTCGACCGATGTGACCGACATTAGTGCGGGCAAGGACGGTTCTCTGGACATCAACTTCAGCAATGGCCAGGTGACCCAGATCAGCAACATCGAATACCTGATCTTCAACGATGGTCACTCGACCAGGTTGTAAACATCCCAGGCCTTCACGAAGTGAGGGGGCCGCCTCGACCTCGGTTGGGCGGCCCTTTCGTCGGTGTGCGAACACGGTGATCGGAACTTGTCGATCATTCGGCGTCGGATCGGGCGAGTTCCGTCTCAAGTTCCGCTCCAGGCATTCCGTTAACGGACGTTAGAACGTTAGTTCGTCACATTCGGACCACGTAGCTTTTGTAAAGGCGTGTGGCTCGCTCGATTGAGTGGTGCCGTGGCCTTTCCCGCGGCGCCGGCAACTTTGGTCAAGACGAGCGATCGCTGCAGAAATCAGCCGCTTAATGCGCGAACCGCGGAGCTCTCGAATTGGCCAAGAAGAAAATGCTGAACGCCGGTGCTGGATCGACGGTTGCCAAGCGGATCCAGCCGCTCCTGACGTCGCATGAGTGGGAGGAGGTTCGCCTCGATGTCGACGGCAGCGTGTCTCCGGACATCGTCGGCTCGATTACCGATCTCGCCAAACTGTGCCGGCCGGCCTCGTTCGACGCGATCTGGTGCTCCCATCTGATGGAGCATCTCTATGCCCATGAGATACATCCCACATTCGTCCAGTTCCGCGAGGTTCTCAAACCGGACGGATTCGCGCTGATCATGTCGCCCGACCTGGAGGCGGTGGCTCAGCACATGCTGACCCAGGGTCTCGGTGCGGTCGCCTATGTCTCGCCGGCCGGTCCGATCCGGCCACTTGATATGATCTACGGGCATTCCGGCGCGATCGAGCAGGGACGTCACCACATGGCGCACAAGACCGGGTTTTCGTGCGACCGGATGGGAAACCTGCTGCTGAGCGCCGGGTTTCCGACGGTGTCCGTTCGCAGCGGGAACTTCGAGGTCTGCGCCTTGGCGCTCATGCCGGAGGCCGAGGAGAGGCGGATCCGGCCGCAGCTCGAGGCCTGCGGCTTCGACTTCCGGGAGACGGAGATCGCCGCCCCGTGATCGTCGATGTTAAATAATGTTATAATGGTTCCGTGGTTAAACCACCGGTAGCAATGGCCGGAACTGGCTTCTGTGCTTGTTGCGACACATATCTTTTCGGAACCATGCGCTGAAAATGCTGCGTTAGCGAACTAACAGTGATAAGTTATATCTCGCTAGGGACCGGATCTTGCGCAGTCGAAACCTCGAGGCTTCCATGACCAAACACCTCTCGCTCGTCGGCGCACCTTCGGTGGAGGCGCTGCCGCCCTCGGGTCTCGCCTGTCTCGTCATCGTGGCAAGACAGCATGGTTTGCACCTGACCCCGTCCCAGCTCATCCATGATAATCTCCTGGGCGACCAGGAAGTCACGCTTGCCGAGCTTTTGAAGTGCGCGAATTCCTCGGGCATGACGGCAAAGGCCGTCACGCTGGACTGGAAGGGGCTGAGCCATCTCAAGCGGGCGCTGCCGGCAATCGTTCGCCTGCGCGATGGCAGCCACATGGTCTTGCTGCGCCTCGAAGGCGATGAAAACAGCACCCGGGTGGTCTTGCAGGATCCGAACGCGAGTGAGGATGCGCTGCTCGTCATCGATCAACCGCGCTTTGAGGACATCTGGTCGGGCGACGTCGTCATGGCCAAGCGCGATTACGAGATCTCCGACGAGACCCAGCCGTTCAGCTTCGGCTTTGTCACCGCATTGCTGTTCCGCGAGCGGCGGATCCTGCGCGACGTCGCGATCGCGGCGCTGATCCTGGGCTTCATGGGCCTGGCACCGATCATGTTCTGGCGGCTGCTCTCCGACAAGGTCATTTTCTACAAGGCCTACAACACGTTCTACGTGCTGTGTATCGCCATGTTCGTGGTCATCATGTTCGAGGCGGCATTCACGTTCCTGCGGCAGTATCTGGTGCAGCGCTTGACAGCCCGCCTCGACGTCAAGCTGTCGACCTACGTATTCGAGAAAGTGCTCAATCTGCCGATCGACTACTTCGAGCAGAACGCGGTCGGCCTGATCTCGCGGGACATCCGCGAGGTGTTTCGAATTCGCGGCTTCCTCACCGGGCAGTTGTTCGGGACCGTTCTCGATTCGACGACGCTGTTCTTCTTCCTGCCGGTCATGTTCTTCTTCAGTCCCATCATGACGCTGATGGTTCTTGCCTTTGCCGGGGTGATCGTAACCTGGCTTGTCCTGATGCTGCCGACCTACCGGAAGAAGTCCTCGGCAACCCTGGCGGCCGAAGGCGCACAGGGCGCGTTCCTGATCCAGAGCCTGAACGGCATGCGGACCATCAAATCGCTGGCGCTCGATACACGGCAGCGCCACATGTGGGATGTGCTTGTGGCGCGCGTCGCCAAGGCGCGTCTTGCCGAAGGCCTGACCGGAACCGCCATCCAGACGGTGGTGCGCCCATTGGAACGGTTGGCGGTGAGTGCGCCCTATGCGTTCGGTGTCTACCTGGCCGTGTCGAGCGGCGATCCGGTCTATGTCGGCGCGCTGTTTGCCTTTCTGATGCTGTCGCAACGTGTGGCCGGCCCGCTGATGCAGATGGCCCAGCTCATCAACCAGTACGACGAGGCCCGCACGGCGGTCACGATCGTCGGCAGGCTGGTGAATCAGCCGCCCGAGGAGGGACGTTCCGGCCATGGCGTGAGGGTCCCGCTCAAGGGACTGGTCGAATTCTCCGGCGTCACGTTCAAGTACAAGGGAGCGGTGTCGCCGGCGCTGAACAACGTCTCGTTCGAGATTCCACTCGGCACGACGCTGGGCGTGATGGGCAAGAGCGGCTCGGGCAAGACCACGATCACGCGGCTGTTGCAGCGGCTGCACTCCGACTACGGCGGCTTGATCAAGGTCGACGGCATCGATGTCCGCGAATACGATGTCGACCATCTCCGGCGCAACGTCGGCGTCGTGCTGCAGGAGAACTTCCTGTTCAGCGGCACGATCCGCGAGAACATTTCAGCCGCAAAGCCCGATGCGACCTTCGACGACATTGTCAGGGCGGCGCGTTTGGCCGGTGCCGAGGAGTTCATCGACAAGCTGCCGCGCGGCTACGAGACCTATATCTACGAGGGATCCACGAATCTTTCCGGCGGGCAGCGTCAGCGCCTCGCGATCGCACGCGCGCTGATCGTCAATCCGCCGATCCTGATCCTGGACGAAGCGACCAGCGCGCTCGATGCCGAGAGCGAGACGATCGTGAACGCGAATATTTCGCGGATCGCCCAGGGGCGCACGCTGATCATCATCTCGCACCGGCTGTCGTCGCTCACGAAGGCCGACGCGATCCTCGTGCTCAATCGCGGCGTGGTCAACGATATCGGGCGCCACGACGAGCTTCTGGAGCGAAACGACATCTACAGCTCGCTCTGGTACCAGCAGAATACCCATCTGGTGCCGGCGGGCCGCAACGAGAAGAACTTCAGGAGTCCGACCCTTGTCTCCTAATCAGGCTTCGCTCGCGACCGTTCGCCAGTTCCAGTCCGAAACCGATGCCATCCGCGAGGCGGCTGAGCCGTTGCTGGCCCGCGCGACGCTGTTCGTGCTGTCGGCGTTCATGGTCTCCATCGTGGCGATCATGTGCTTCACGCGCGTCGATCGGGTCATCACCAGCGTGGGCGGCCGGATCGTTCCGGTCGATCAGATCAACGTGCTGCAGGCCCTGGACGCGTCGATCATCAAGACGATCGATGTTCGGGAAGGTGAGCAGGTCGAGACGGGTCAGCTGCTCGCAACCCTCGACTCGACCTTCACCGTGGCCGATGTGACGCAGTACAAGCTGCAGATCGCAAGCCTTGACGCACAGGTTGCCCGCGACGAGGCCGAATTGTCCGGAAAGCCGCTGACATTCGGTCAGTCCAACGATCCGGAAGCCACCCGGTACAACGCCTTGCAGAAGGCGCTCTACGACCAGCGCGTCGCCCAGTACAATGCGCAGGTGAACAGCTACGACTCCAAGATCAGTCAGACCGAAGCGACGATCCAGAAGTCGAAGAAGGACGACGAGCGCTACAGTCAACGTGCCGAGATCGCCGGCAAGATCGAGGACATGCGCTCGACGCTTGCCGAAAGCGGCAGCGGGTCCAAGCTGAACCTGTATCTGTCACAGGATAATCGCCTGGAGTTGTTGCGTCAGATCGACAACACTCACAACACCTTGCTGGAAGCGCAACATCAGCTGGAATCGTTGAAAGCCGATCGCAAGGCCTTCACCGAGCAATGGAATGCGCAGCTGAGCCAGGATCTGGTCACGACGCGCAACAGCCTGGATACCGCCCGCTCAAACTATGACAAGGCCATCAAGCATCAGGACCTGGTGCGATGGACGGCGGCCGAGCCCTCGGTCGTCCTGACCCTCGCCAAGCTTTCGGTCGGGTCGGTGCTGAAGCCGGGCGATCCCTTCATCACGCTGATGCCGCTCAAGACCCGGCTCGAGGCGGAGATCCAGATCCTGTCGCGCGACGTCGGCTTCGTCCGGCCGAACGACCCCTGCACCATGAAGGTCGATGCGTTCAACGCGGCGGAGCACGGTACGGCGCAGGGCAAGATTCGCTGGATCAGCGAAGGCGCCTTCACGACCGATGATGACGGAAAGCCGGTCGATGCCTACTACAAGGCGCGATGCTCCGTCGACGAGACCAACTTCAAGGATGTTCCGAGGAATTTCCGCCTCATTCCCGGCATGACGTTGCAGGGCGATGTCAATGTCGGCACCCGATCGGTGGCAATGTATCTGCTCGGCGGCATGCTGCGCAGTGCAAAAGAAGCAATGCGCGAGCCATGATGGTATCGACGCGATCCCTTCTCGACTTGCTCCGGCCCGGTTCCTCCCGTTCAGACTCTTCGCAGTTTGAACGGGGACTGGAGGCTTACGAGAACCGGCAATATCTCGAGGCGCTGCGCTTGTGGCGGCTTGCGTCGCGAGCGGGCAACCCGGAGGCGGATTACCGGATCGGGCTGCTCTACGCGAGGAACGAGGGCGTCATCGGCAATATTCCCGATGCGGTCGCGTGGTATGAACGCGCCGCCCTGAACGGACACACCGAAGCGCAATTCCAGCTTGGCTTGATCTACTTCCACGGGTTTCAGGCCGCGCTCGGACCGAACAGGCCCGAGATGTGGCGGCAATCCACCGCAGCGCGGCTGGGTGACAAGGCGACCAACCTCCACGATCTGGTGTTCCCGAACGGAATCGGCGTGCCGAGGGACCTCGACGCCGCCTTCCTCTGGATGTCGGTGGCGGCGGAGGCCGGCAAGGCGGACGCACAGGCGCTCCTGGGCGACATGTACGCCAACGGGCAAGGCTGCGCCAAGGATCACGCTGTTGCCCTGCGCTGGTACGAGGCCGCGGCCGAGCAGAAGGCGGCGGCCGGCGAATTCGCGCTCGGTGACGTGCATTATCAGGGACGCGGCGTTCCCGTCGATTTTGCGCAGGCCGCGATCTGGTATCAAAAAGCCGCGGAGCGGGGGCATGTCCGCGCGCAGGTGGCGCTCGCCTTCATGTGCCTCAAGGGCACCGGACTTCCCGAAAATGTCGAAGAAGCCGCGCGGCTGTTCCAGAGTGCCGCTGCGCATGACGATACCATCGCGCTCTACAACATCGCGCTGTTGCGGCTGAGCGGCAAAGGGGTGGCCAAGGACCTCGACAAGGCCGAGACCGCGCTGCGCAAGGCGGCACGGAAGGATTACCTGCCGGCGATCCAGGCGCTGGCCGAGTTCTATGCGCTCGGCACTGCCGCCGAGCCGGATCTGCGCGAGGCGGCGTACTGGTACGAGAAGGCGGCCGAGCGCGGCGACGTGCAGGCGCAGTTCTTCACCGGGCGCTTCTACGCCACCGGCACCGGCGTTCCGCCCAGCATCCGCCAGGCCGCGAAATGGTTCGAACGCGCCGCCGAGAGCGGCCATGCCACGGCGGCCCACAACATCGCGGTGTTCTATCTCAACGGCAACGGCGTGACGCGCGATGTTGCGGCCGCGATCAAGTGGTTCGAACGCGCGTGCGAGGGAGGCATCAGCGCCGCTGGCGTGCAACTCGGCCGGCTCTACGCGGCGGGCAACGGTGTGCCGCGCGACCAGGTGCGCGCTGCCGAATGGCTCAGCAAGGCGGCCAAGGGCGGCGACGCCGATGCAAAGACGGCCTATGCCCTGTTTCTCATCCAGCAGGAGCCATCCGAAGCGGGTCTTGCGCAAGCACGCACGCTGCTCACCGATGCCGCCGAGGTCGGTCATCCCGCCGCGGCATTCCAGTTGGGCGGGCTCCACATGGGAAGGTCCGGTGGCGCCGTCGATCTACCGGCCGCGGCTCAATGGTTCAAGCGCGCGGCAAGCGCCGGCCATGTCGAGGCCCAGCACACATTGGCGGTGCTGTATTCCGATCCCAAGAGCGCCCTCAAGGATCCGCAGGCCGCCGCCGGCTGGATCGTCAAGGCTGCCGATGGTGGCAGCGCCGCAGCGCAGTTCAAGCTGGCGGTGATGTATTGCACCGGGCAGGGCATCGAGCAGGATCTTGCCCAGGGCGTGAGATGGTACGAAGCCGCGGCGCGCCAGGGCCACACGACCGCGCAATACAACCTTGCCGTGATGCTCGGACGAGGACAGGGCCGCGACGCCGATCCGGCGAAGGCGGCCGAGTGGTTCGCGGCAGCTGCGGAGCAGGGCATGGCCGAAGCCCAGCTCGCCATTGGCGATGCACTGCGTGCCGGCAACGGCGTCGCGCAGGATCGCGATCAGGCGCTGCGCTGGTATCGGCAGGCGGCGCAGCAGAACAACGAAGGTGCGCTACGTCGTCTGCAGGCGATGGGCGAAAGCGTCGGCTGAGATTGTTGGAGGCGGACATCACGTCGCGCGCAAGCAATGGCAGAGACGGTGACACGGCTTTGTTTTTGGGCGCGAAGGCACGGAAGCGTGCATGTCCGCGTGACAATCTAGGCAGAACTAACAATGGCTTTCATATCGACGATAGAGAGATTGCGTTAATGTGGGTTCGCGGAATAAATGCTCATTGCACCTCTGGTTGTGTGAAGATGATCGATAAGAACCGAGAGGTCACGATCTGGAGCGTGTCAGGCAACGTGATCCCGGGATCGAACGTCCGCGTGACCGGGAAAGAAACTGGAGCCGGCGTTAAACGTTGGCAGGAGATTGAGTGGCAATGAACAAGATGGTCGAACGGAGCGTCAGGGATACGAAGGATATGTTGCCCGTTGCCAGTCCGGTTCAACAGGAAGATCATCCGCAGAGCCTGTTCCTGGATCCCGATATCAGCGATCTTCAGTCGGGATCGCGGTTGCGTGGCGCGATCCTCGAATATTCAGGGCGGGGAATCTCGGGCTGGATTGTCGATGCCCAGTCGCCTGCTTCAACGGTTTCGATAGCGCTCTTTGTCGCTTCCCACTGTGTCGAAGAAGGACGCACCGGCCGATCCATGCCGGCCCGTATCGGTCCGCGGAGCGTGATTGGACGTCCCGGATTCCGGATCGATCTATCCACGCCGGGTGTGCGCCGTCGGCTGGCGCGCGCCCTGCGAAACACGCTCGTGGAGCCCAAGCATGCGCAGATCTATCTGCGCATCAGCCTGAACGATGGCGAATACTACGAGATACCGCTGTTCGAGAATTTTACGCCGAGCGAAGTGGTCGTAGCGTTAGGCTTCTCGATCGAAGACTACGACGATCTGCTGTTTCCGAACAACGACAACAGGACAATCGCCGGACCGGCGGCCGCCGCCACCAAAGAGGTGCGCTACATTTGCTTCTACCTGCCGCAATTCCATTCATTTGAAGAAAATGACAGGTGGTGGGGACCGGGGTTCACCGAGTGGACCAATGTCGCGCGCATGCGTGCCCAGTTTCCGGCTCACGAATCGCCATGGTTGCCGGCCGATCTTGGATTCTATGACGTCCGCCTGCCGGAGACGCGCCGTCAGCAGGGCGACCTCGCGCGCAAGTACGGCATCGATGGATTTTGCTACTACGTCTACTGGTTTCAGGGGCGACGGCTGCTGGAAAAGCCGCTTCAGCTCCTGCTCGAGGACGGCGAGCCGAACCTGCCGTTCTGCATCTGCTGGGCAAACGAGAATTGGTCCCGCCGGTGGGACGGCTCCGATGCCGAGCTCCTGCTGGGACAAAATCACTCGCTCGACGACGATGTCCGCTTTATCGACGACATGGCCGACCTGCTGCTCGATGAGCGCTACATCACCGTCGATGGTCGAAAGATCATCGTCGTCTACAGGCCGTCATTGTTGCCGGACAAGCAGCGTCTGTTCGAGATTTGGCGCGAGAGGGCCAGAGAGCTTGGGATCGGCGAACTGCTGATTTGCAATGCGATGACCTTTGGAGAGTTCGATCCGCGTGACGTCAATTGTGATGCTGCGATCGAGTTTCCGCCGCACACAGTCTCGACGCGGGAGGTGCCGCCGGCCGAAGTCGATGCGCCGCCGACCTTCGCCGGAAAGGTGTACGACTATGTCGATGCGATGCGATCGTCGATCGGCAAGACCTACGATTTCCCGTTCTTTCCTGCCGTGATGCCGCGTTGGGACAATACGCCGCGCAAGGGCGCGCGCGGTCACGTCTTCACGAGGTCCAGTCCGGAGGCGTTCGAGGTCTGGCTTCGTGACGCGACCCTGCGCGCCAAGGGCAACAGCTTCTCCGAGTCGTTGGTGTTCATCAATTCCTGGAACGAGTGGGCGGAGGGGGCTCATCTCGAGCCGGATTCGCGTCACGGACGAGCGTTCCTGGAGGTCGTGCGAAGGGTGGCTTCGGCGGAGCCGATTTCGGCCCAGATCCGAAATAGCCCGGATCTGCTCGACTGCCTGAGCCGGCAGGAGCTCGAGTGGGCGGTGAAGGAGGCCTCGACGCATGTCGAAGTGCTGGCCAACCTGCACCGGTCGGGTCTCACCCATTCAGGCGTACAGCGTGTCAGAAGCGGCACGCCGGTCGAGGCAGAAGGCGCGTCCGACAATCCGGCAGGTTCATTGCTGGTCATCGAGAACATTAATTCGCAGACGGGCGAGCGGGTGATCGTCGATCCGCGGTTCGAGATATTGGTACGGGGTTGGATCTGCGCGGGCAATACGTTCGAAGCAAGCCGGCAACGAACAGGATTCCTGGTGCTGTCGGCGTTTGCGCCGGATAGCGCGGTCAACAGCGGGTACTGCCTGATCGTCGATTGGCACGAGCGCGTCGACGTGAAGGAGTATATGAAGGCCGAAAGCAAGGACTGCTATTTCGGCTTCCAGCTGTCCTTCTCGATTCGGGATTTGCCGGATGGTGAATATCAGCTCGCGGTCCTGGAGGTCGGCGACGGCGCCAGCGCGCTGGTGCGGTCCCGCCATTCGATCATCGTGAGACGTTGAGGTCGCGGCCGATGCTCGCAAGTGTCGTCATCGCGTGCTACAAGCACGAGCAGTATCTCGAGGAATGCCTCGAGACTGTCTATCAGCAGACTTTTGCCGACATCGAGCTCGTCATCGTCGACGACCACTCGCCGGACAAGAGTTTTGAAGTCGCGCAGAAGGTGATCAAGAAGCGGTCGTTCGGAAAGCGCTTTGTCTCCTGCAAGCTGCTCAAGAACCCGCAAAACCTCGGCGCCCACTACACCTGGAACAGGGCATTGTCGCTGACGAGCGGCGACATGATCTTCCTTTTGAACTCGGACGATGCCTTTTCGACGGAGCGGGTTCGGCAGTTCGCGGATCAATATGCCAATGAGCGGCTGTTCTTCGGCTTCTCGGCCGTCGAGCCGATCGACGAGCACGGCAGGTCGATCAGCAACTACCAGTTTCCCACGCGCCTGCGCTATGCAATCGATCGGGCCCAGATCGCAGGTGCGCCGCTATCATGGACGTTCCTGGATTCCCAGATTGCCGCGTCGACCGGAAACTTCGTCTTCAGCCGTGAGCTGCTGCGGCAGGTGGGCTGGCTTGCCGACCTCAAATACTGTCACGACTGGGACTTCGCCCTGCGCGCCGTCACCAAGGTCGAACCGACCTATCTCGAGACCGATCGCTATCTGTATCGACTTCACTCGACCAACAGCTTCCGAAGTCTGAGCAAGGTGGCGGAGAGCGAGACGAAGGCTTGCATGGAGTCGTACTGCCTGAATGCGATCTCGTCGCGACCGCAAAACAAGACCTGCCTCAGCCCGTCCAATTTCGGCGATTCATTCTATGACTTCGTGAAGCTGCACCCGAACTTCAATTATTGGGTCAAGCAGATCTACGCGCCCTATCATCCGGAGCATAGGACGGTGGAGTCGAACGATCGCACCAGGCCGCTTCGCTGGCGCTGATCGAGGGCAAGCCTGCCTTGTCCGTTCCAATGCAATCGGAACGGAGCCCTGATTGAGCGTGCGCCGCGGCTTCACGCAAGCCGCGACACACGTCTTTAGAACCGACCTAGCAGAGGTTTTTCGACGCCGTCTTTGCGGTCGTCTTGAGAACTTCGCGCAGCGCTTCCAGGCGATCGGTCTGGCAGGGCACGGTGGGGACCAGCCAGCCACCTTCGTCATTTTCGTTCCAGGCGTAGATCAGCACCGCGGGGGCCCGACGATCGGGCGCACGGCTGTTCACCCAGCTGATCGATTGCGCCAGATGGCCGGCCAATTCCTTCTTCGTCGGCGCTGCATAGAAATTGGCGACGCCATCGCCGGGACGCTGCGACTTCTCCCAGGGGACCGGACGTTCGATGCGCGGGCGCCTGTCCCATCCGGTCATCACCGTGGGCACCACCGGGACCTGGCTTGCGGAAAGATCATTCCAGCCCTTTTCGGCATACTTCGCGAGATCCGCAAAGCTGCCGCGGCCGTTGCCGGTTGTGATCGCATATGACCCCACCGCGTCAGCGCCCAGATTGGCGGCCTCCTGGCTCAGGAATTTCGTGTCTCCTGCCAGCACGACGTAAGGATCGGCAAGTCCGGCTCCGTTCGCGTCGGATTTGAACTTGCCGAGCTGGGCGCGCAGACCTTGCACACCGCCCCAGCTTCGCTGCACATCCGCACCCTTGATGAAGCCCAGGAAGTACAGCGGCCGATCATTCTCCACCCTCAGATAGTTCTTGTCCGCCATGAGGCCGATGTGCTCCTGGGGCAGTGAGGATAGCTTGGCCGCCGATCCCCATCGCCCGAGCTCGGTGAACATGCAGTATCTCAGTTCGGCCGCCTTCGGCCGGGCTCTGAACGCGTACAGGGCTTTCGACATCGGGTGGTTCGCGCCGTAGGCGGCAAACGCCCAATAGTCCAGTCCTGCAAAGATGGCCTGGTCGATCTCCTTGTCCATCTCGGCCTCGATCGAAGCCGAAAAATCGAGCGCGTTGGGATCGCGGTTTATCTGCGTTCCGAAGAACGGCGTTCGCCACCGATATTTTTCGGGACCGAGCGATTGCTTCATGGCTTCGGTCGGCTGCGAGCCCGGCGAATACCAGGCGTCCCATCGGATTGCTCCGACCAGAGGCCGGGAAGCTGCCGCGGCCGCAGCAGGATGGCCGGAACCCAGCACGCTGAGCGAGCCGGGCAGGAGGCTCGCGGATAACGATGTCAAAAACATCCGTCTTGTAAGCGCGAACGGCTTACGGACTGCTTCGTTCCCATTGTCCATTGGCGATCTCCGATCGTTCCCGTCCGGTGCGACGGTTTCGTGCAAATGACAGCAAGCCCCTCTGCTCTATTGTATTGATTTTCCTCGAAATAACCTTACAACAGTTAAAATGTGAGCGCTGCGTGTTATAGCCTTATTCTTGTAGGATAAGTGCGCTAATAGGGAATTCGTGGTGCGAACCAATGGTAATTGCTTGTTGATCTCGTGGGGAGCGGCTCAGGTTGGACATGGAAATTCCTGCATTGTCTAGTTTCAGCTCAGGCGTGAATCTCGATACGCTTCCAGCAAGTGAGATCGAGACAAGGCTTAGAGATTTCTTTTCCGGGCGGATCGCGAATCCGAAGCCCGACGAGCTCATCCAATCGGTCGAGCAGTTGGAGCAGCAATACGGCCACTACAAGGAATTCCAGTTTGCAAAGGCGGCAGCGCTTGTGCAGGCATGTGATTTCGCCGGAGCGCGTGCAATCCTTCTCGACCTCGTCAAGCAGCTGCCATCCGACTCGCGGGTGTTGCATCGCCTTGCGATCGCGGATCTCAACATGGGATCAGCCCAAGAGGCGCAGGACGTCTATCTTTCCGCGCTCGCTGCGGCCCCGAAAAGTGAAAATCTGCGGCGAGAGTTTGCCGGCCTCCTGCGCGTGATGGAGGCGAAGAAACTCTATGTCGGGGTCGATCGGAAGAAGCACGGCCTGGCCGCCGTGTGCGCCATCAAGAACGAGGGCGACGACCTCTTGGAATGGCTGCATTTTCACAGACTGGTCGGAGTCGATCACTTCTACCTCTACGACAACGGCAGCACCGACAATACGCGCGCCGTCATCGAATCCTTCCCGTGGCCCGAAATGATCACCTATCATTTCGTGGAGGGGGAATTTGGCCAGATGCGCGCGTTCTCTCATGCGATCGACAGCTATCGCAATTGCTCGGAATGGTGCGCCTTCATCGATGCCGATGAGTACCTGTTTCCGACCAAGGCCGGCAACATCAAGGACGTCCTGGCGGAGGTTGGATCAGCGCCGGCAGTGGCGGTGCATTGGTTGAACTTCGGATCGAACGGTCACGACGCGAAGCCGGCCGGCTTTTGCATCGAGTCCTTCACGCGTCGTGCTCCGGACGACTTCCCGGATCATTTCATCATGAAGTCGATCATTCGGCCGGACACCATCGTGTCCTACCTGCATCCCCATCAATCGCTCGTTCTGGGCTGCTACGTCCAGGAAGACGGCACGCCCGTTTTCCCGATCGGCGGCCGCTGTACGGCTCCCAAGCGGGACAAGCTCGTCATCAATCACTACTACACGAAGTCGCGGCAACAATTGCTGAAGAAGCGTGAGCGCGGCAGGCCGTTGGCCGATGGCGATCCCGAGAAGATCCGCGCGATGGAGTTCTTCACATTGCGGGATCGCAACGATATCGAAGACGCGACGATCCAGCGGTTTCTGCCGGAGCTGAAGAAGCTGGTCCAGAGCTGAATCCGGGGGAAACAAGAAGGGCGCGCCAATTGGCGCGCCCTTTTATTTCGTGCGTTGAACCGATCGTCGACCGTAGCGGCCGGCTACCGAGGCTCTGGTCGGCTATAGCGGCTCCAGGCGGTATTTCGCGAGCAGGGCCTGTGCGGCATCGACGTCGATCCTTGGCGGCCTTTGGAAGACGGACATGTTGTTGGCCCGCGCGATTTCCCGCGCGACCGTCCGTACCGAATGGTAGTGGGGACGGTTCTCGAAGTCGTGAATTGCGATGAAGGCTCCCGGCGCGGCGTGCAGCACGCACTGCACGAAGCAGGCTACGCGAAACCGGCCGTCGACGAAATACAAGTCCGCAGTCCTGCTTTCCGGACGCTCCCAGATGCGTTCGTGATAGTCGGGCCAGGAGCTCTCCTTTTCCTTCTCCACCGGATAGCCCCACTCGCGCAGCTTGCCGATATCGACGTGCAGCAGCAGCGGCTGGGTGCTCGCACCGCGCGTGGCGTCAGCGACCTTGGAGAGCCATTCCGACGAGGAATCGATGGAAATGACCCAGTCCTTCTTGGTCTGGCAGGCGAGCCAGGTGCTTCCGCCCGAGCCGAACTCCAGGTAGCGCGTCGAGAGATCCACGAAGCTTTTGAACAGCGTCTGTTCCTGGCCGTCCATTGCGATGTTCATGGCGGGATCCCTTGGTTTCTCGATCTGTTGTCTGGTGGGTGGTTGCCAATCCACCGTCGGAAGGCGGTCGCGGCTCGTCAAGCCGCGATGAGATCCGGTTGAATCGTCATCGCGCTTCTCGGCTTCCTGTTGGCTATCCACGCCGATGGCTTGGAGAGGCCGGCGATTACTGGTTCAGCCCGACGCGCTCCACCTTGTAGCCGCGCTCCAGGATCGCGCGCCACCAGGGTTGCTCGTCGACATACCAGCGCACTGTCTTGGCGATGCCGGTCTCGAAATTCTCTTCGGCGCGCCAGCCGAGCTCGGTCTCGAGCTTGGTGGCGTCGATGGCGTAGCGGCGGTCGTGGCCGGGGCGGTCGGCGACGAAATTGATCAGCTGGCGCCGCGGGCCGGCCGCAGCCGGCGTGACCTCGTCGAGCAGGTCGCAGATGCTTTCCACGACGTGCAAATTGGTGCGTTCGTTGCGGCCGCCGACATTGTAGGTCTCGCCGACCTCGCCGCGTTCCAGCACCAAGGTCAGCGCCTTGGCGTGATCCTCGACGAACAGCCAGTCGCGGACGTTCTGGCCGTCGCCATAGACCGGCAGCGGCTCGCCGGCGAGCCCCTTGATGATCATGTGCGGGATCAGCTTTTCCGGGAAGTGATAGGGGCCGTAATTGTTGGAGCAGTTGGTCACCAGGGTCGGCAGCTCGTAGGTCTCGCGCCAGGCGCGCACCAGATGATCGGACGATGCCTTGCTGGCCGAATAGGGCGAGTTCGGCGCATAGGCCGTGGTCTCGGTGAACAGGCCTTCGTCGCCGAGCGACCCGAACACCTCGTCGGTCGAGATATGCAGGAAGCGGAACTGGTCGCGCTTCTCGGGCGAGAGCGTGCGCCAGTGGCGCAGCGTCTCCTGCAGGATCGTGAAGGTGCCGACGATGTTGGTCTGGATGAATTCGCCGGGGCCGTCGATCGAGCGGTCGACATGGCTTTCCGCCGCAAGATTCATCACCGCATCGGGCTGATACTTCTCGAACAGCCGGCGCAGGACTTGTGCTTCGCAGATGCAGGCCCTCTCGAAGGTGTAGTTCAGGCTCTCGGTCGAGCCGGGCAGGGAGGCCAGGTTCGCCGCATAGGTCAGCTTGTCGATGTTGATGACGCGGGCGTGGGTGTCGCGCAGCAGGTGCCGGACCACGGCGGAGCCGATGAAGCCCGCGCCGCCGGTGACGAAAATCGTCGATCCCTTAAACCGCATGTTTGAATACCTCGGCAGTGCGGGGCTGACCATGGAATGAGCGGTAGACCGACAGCAGATACTCGCCGTAGCTGCTCTTGGCGGTCTTCTGTGCCACCCTCGCGAAGGCTTCCAGCGAGATGTAACCCTGGCGCAGCGCGATCTCCTCGGGGCAGGCGATGCGCAGGCCCTGGCGCTGCTCCAGGATCTGGACGAAGTGGCTGGCTTCGACCAGCGAGGAATGGGTGCCGGTGTCGAGCCAGGCGAAGCCGCGGCCGAGCACCTCGACATAGAGATCGCCGCGCTCGAGATAGGCCTTGTTGACATCGGTGATCTCAATCTCGCCGCGCGGCGACGGCTTGATGCCGGCGGCGATGTCGACCACGTCATTGTCGTAGAAATAGAGACCGGTGACGGCGACGTTGGACTTCGGCCGCTTCGGCTTCTCCTCGATCGAAAGCGCCCGCCCGGTGCCGTCCAGCTCGATCACGCCGTACTGTTCGGGCGCGTTGACGACGTAGCCGAACACGGTGGCGCCCTTCTTGCGGACCGAGGCGGCCGACAGCATGCTCGGCAGGCCGTGGCCGTAGAAAATGTTATCACCTAACACAAGGGCGACCGAGTCATCGCCGATGAACCCGCGTCCCACGATGAAGGCGTCGGCGAGGCCCCGCGGGGTCTCCTGCGTGGCATAGGCGAACCGGACGCCCATCTCGCTGCCGTCGCCGAGCAGGCGCTGGAACAGCGGCTTGTCCTGCGGCGTGGAGATGATCAGGATATCGCGGATTCCGCCGAGCATCAGCGTCGACAGCGGATAATAGATCATCGGCTTGTCGAAGACGGGCAGCAGCTGCTTGGAGACGACGGTGGTCACGGGGTAGAGGCGCGAGCCGGTGCCACCGGCAAGGATAATGCCTTTCATGGTCCCTCACAATTTGATTATCAGAACATAACATATAGCGTGCGCTGCACAAGTTTGTTATGAGGGAGAAATTAACATTTCGGGCGCGTCAAACTGGAACAAATGTTAAATGAACGTCATCAAGACCGAGCTTCCTGAAGTTCTGATCGTCGAGCCGAAGCTGTTCGGCGACCAGCGCGGCTTTTTCCTCGAGACCTACCAGTCGCCCCGTTATGTCGAGCACGGCATCACGCGTCCCTTCGTGCAGGACAACATGTCCCGCTCGGCCTATGGGGTGCTGCGCGGGCTGCATCTGCAAAACCCGCTCACCCAGGGCAAGCTCGTGACCGTGCTGCGCGGCAAGGTGCTGGACGTTGCCGTCGATGTGCGTGTCGGCAGCCCGAACTTCGGCAAGCATGTCGCGGTTGAGTTGAGCGAGGACAACCGCCGTCAGCTATGGGTGCCGCGCGGCTTTGCCCACGGCTTCGTGGTGCTCTCGGAAACCGCCGACTTCTTCTACAAGTGCGATGATTTCTACAGCCCCAAGGACGAGCTCTCGATCCGGTGGAATGATCCGGCGATCGGGATCAAATGGGGCGTCGATAAGCCACAGCTGTCGGCCAAGGATGCGGATGCGCCGCTGCTCGCCGACGCCAGCAATCTTCCGACCTATGGACAAATCTGATGCGGATTCTTTTGACGGGAACGCGCGGCCAGGTCGGCAGTGCGCTCAAGCCTCTGCTGGAAGGCCACGGCACCATCATCGCGCCGCCGACCGCGGAGTTCGACCTCGCGAAGCCGGAGATGTTGACGGGCGAGCTTGAGCGACTGAAGCCCGATCTCATCATCAATCCCGCTGCGTACACGGCCGTCGATCGCGCCGAGGACGAGCGCGAGCTGGCGTTCCTGGTGAACGCCAGGGGACCCGAAGCGCTGGCGAAATGGGCGGCGGCGAACCGTGTGCCGCTGGTGCATTTCTCCACGGACTACGTCTTCAACGGTTCGGGCGACCGGTCGTGGCGCGAGGACAGCCCGACCGAACCGTTGTCGGCCTACGGCGCAAGCAAGCTTGCCGGTGATGTCGCGATCCAGGCGGCGGGCGGGGCGCATCTGATCGCGCGCACTTCCTGGGTCTATGCCGCAAAGGGCACCAATTTCCTGCGCACCATCGCGCGGCTCGCCGGCGAGCGTAAGGAGCTGCGGATCGTGGCCGATCAAGTCGGCGCGCCGACAACGGCACAGGCGATTGCGAGCGCGGTCGCCGGCATCGTCCTGCCGAACATCACCTCGCTGCACGATCAGCTCGCGCGCAGGGGCGGTGTCGTCAATCTGGTTTGCGCCGGCGAAACCAGCTGGCACGGCTTTGCAACCGCCATTGTCGGCGGGCTGAGGTCGCGTGGCGTCACGCTCGCGGTCGACAACATCGTTCCGATCGCGACGGCCGATTTCCCGACCAAAGCGGTACGTCCGGGCAATTCACGGCTGGATCTGACGCGGCTCAAGACGCAGTTCGGGGTCGCGATGCCGACGTGGCAGGAAGCGCTCGCACGCGAGCTGGACTCGTATGTCCAGCTCGGCGCGCTCGCCCACGCCTAGAGCCCGAAGTGCGGAGCGGATTTTCCTGCGGCAAATGCCAGGCGTTTGCGCTGAGTTGATCGTGAGACAACAAGCAAAAAGCGCGATGAGGATTCAACCTCATCGCGCTTTGGGTTAGACAGCGCCGGCGCGGCCGCTTAGCGCGGCCGGCCAATGCTGTCGTAGGTGAAGCCGTGCGCGGCCATCTCGTCCGGACGGTAGATGTTGCGCAGGTCGACGACGACCGGATGCTTCATCTCCTGCTTGATGCGCTTCAGATCGAGCGCGCGGAACTGACGCCACTCGGTCACGATCACCAGCGCATCCGCCTGGTGGGCGCATTCATAGGCGTCCTTGCAGTACGCGATCTCGGGCAATTCCTTGCGGGCCTGCTCCATGCCGACCGGATCGTAGGCGCGAACGCTCGCGCCGAAGTCGATCAGGCCGTTGATCAGCGGGATCGACGGTGCCTCGCGCATATCGTCGGTATCGGGCTTGAAGGTCAGGCCGAGCACGCCGATCGTCTTGCCGCGCAGCTCGCCGCCGAGCACGTTGGCGACCTTGCGCGCCATCGCGCGCTTGCGGTTGTCGTTCGCGGTCAACGTGGCTTCGACGATCTTCAGCTGGACGTCGTGATCGAGCGCCGTCTTGAACAAGGCGCGGGTATCCTTCGGGAAGCACGAGCCGCCATAGCCTGCGCCGGCATGCAGGAACTTGGTTCCGATCCGGTTGTCGAGCCCGATGCCGCGCGCGACCTCCTGTACGTTCGCCCCGACCTTTTCGGAGAGATCGGCGATCTCGTTGATGAAGGTGATCTTGGTGGCGAGGAAGGCATTTGCGGCGTATTTGATCAATTCCGCCGTGCGTCGTGCGGTATAAAGGATCGGCGCCTGGTTCAAATAGAGCGGGCGATAGACTTCGCCCATCACCCTCTTGGCCCGATCGTCCTCGGTGCCGACGACGATCCGGTCGGGATGGCGAAAATCCTGAATCGCGGCGCCTTCGCGCAGGAATTCGGGGTTCGAAGCAACCGCGAAATCCGCGTCGGGACGGGTCTCGCGGATCAGGCGTTCCACCTCGTCGCCGGTGCCCACGGGCACGGTCGACTTCGTCACCACCACGGTGAACTTCTTCAGTGCTGCGCCGATCTCCTTGGCGGCAGCATAGACGTAGCTCAGGTCCGCATGGCCATCGCCGCGCCGCGACGGTGTTCCGACCGCGATGAAGACGGCATCGGCGTCGCCGACGGCCCCGGCAAGCTCCGTCGTGAAGGTCAGCCGGCCGGCGGCGGTATTGGTCTCGACGAGCTTATCGAGGTCGGTTTCGTAGATCGGGATCTTGCCGCGCTTCAGGGCTTCGATCTTGTCGGCGTCCTTGTCGACACACACGACCTGATGGCCGAAATCGGCAAAACACGCTCCGGATACGAGACCTACATATCCCGTTCCAACCATTGCAATCTTCATGAATCCGCTCGTCGATCAGTGTGGAGAGGAGGAGTTAGCACTAGCACAATTGGAGTCGATAACGCCAAGTTTTATAGCGTATCGATTGTGTTGAAGCGCGACGGCTTTTTGTGCAAACGGTGATGGCCTCAGTGCAGGTGAGTGCTCGCTAGTCGCCTAGGGCGCGCCATGGACACATTCTCAACTTGAAATCGACCGACAATCGAGCCGCCGTTTGAGGGGTGGACATGAGCACGAAGACGATAGGCAAGCAGAGGCCCTCAGGAACTGAATACGCGTCGTTGCAGACGCAATTCTCCAGATACGATCGCACCACGTTTTCTGGATTTGTTTATGACCGCGCCGATCCCAGCCGACGCTACGCCGTCGAGCTGCTGGTCGACGGCGAGCCATACATGTCATCATTATGTGACGAGTTTGTAACAGAGCTTGCCGATGCCGGAATCGGCGACGGTCGATTTGGTTTTACGTTTAACGTGCAGGACGAGGTCAGCTCGAACGCTGCGATCATCGAGGCAAGACTGGCAAATATCGGAAGTCCCGTCGGTGCTCCGATTCGCTGCGACCACGCGGCACCGGAAGCGCAGTGGCACCGAATCGGCGAGATCAAATGGGCGGGAGGTTTGCGCTTCGAGGGCTGGCTCTCGCAGGACGTCGACGAAGACATCGAGATCCTGATCGCGCAACGGCCGGTGATGACCGTGAAGCCGACTGGGTGGACCAACGTTGCGCGGGGCAGCGAGTTCGGCGTCGGCCGCCGGATCGACTTTCATCTGCCCGAGCATTTTGCCGATGGTCGCGTGCGCGGGCTGTCGGCGCGAACAATTTCGGGACGGAGCCTGATCTCGGAGCCGGTCGCCTTCGTCGCTTTCGAGCGCGGCCTGGAGCAGACCATCGCGGAGCTCGGACGCTGGGACAGCGAGCGGCTGCGCGGGCAATTGTTCGATCAGCTCTTGCCTGCCTCGGTGCCGTTCCATGCCTATCGCAATTGGAAAGAGCGGTTCTCGCCGACAGCGCCGTCCGACGTTCCATCCGAGGCCGCGGTCGTCCTGATCGGGGATGCCAGGGTGGACGAAAGCATCGAGAGCCTGGAGGCCCAGCGGCACGCGGCCTGGTCGGCGGTGTCTCTGCCGGCGCGGGGGGTCAGTCAGTTCGAGCCGAAAGCTGCGCGCGAGTTCGTCGACGGCGATGCCGCCAACAGCGCGTTCTTCGTCTTCTGTCTGAGCGGCACGATCCTGGCGGAAGATGCCTTGCAGCGCTTCGCCGACGTGTTCGCGTCCGAGCCCGGTTGCGATCTCGTCTATGGCGACGTCGAGGTCGCGGCCGGCGCCGGCGCGGTCTGGCCGCTGGCCTTCTCGGCATTCGACCGCGAACGTGCACTCGAGCAGGGCTATGGCGCGTATTGCTTTGCGGTGCGCCGGGAACGAGCCGTGGAAGCGCTGCGATCGTCAGCGTCGCTCTACGACATCTTCATTGGCTGCGTGGATGCCGAGCGAACCTATCATCTGCCGGGATCCGTTGCGGCGTTGCCGCGAATTGATGCGTCCGTCGCAACCGCCGAGCTGGTCGCTGCAAGCCAGGCGTATTTTGCTGGGATCGGCGTCGAGGCGAATGTCGAGCCACGGAAAGCGGGGCTTCTTCCCGCTGTGCGGGTCAAGCGCGCGGTCGATTGGAACGAGCGCACCACCATCATCATCCCGACCAGAAACCGCGCCGAACTCCTCAAGCGCTGTATCGAGACGGTCCTGCCGGCCGCACATGAGACCAACGCCCGGATTCTCGTCGTCGACAACAGCTCGAGCGAGCCGGAAGCGCTGGACTATCTCGAGGGTCTTTCGGCGGACGACATCGACGTCATTTCGGTCGAAGGGCCCTTCAACTTCGCAGCCATCAACAACGCCGCCGTCGATTGCGTCGACACGGAGAACATCTGCTTTCTCAACAACGACATCCAGGCGCTCGACGACGGCTGGCTGGCGGAGATGCTGTGGCGGCTGTCCGCTCCCGACGTCGGAGCCGTCGGCGCAAAGCTGCTCTGGCCGAGCAGCGTCGTGCAGCATGGCGGGGTGGTGCTGGGGGCCAATTTCTCGGCTGCGCATGCCTTCAACGACCGGATGGATGGTGATCCCGGCTACGGCGATCTGCTCCAGGTGGCGCACGAATGTTCGGCGGTGACGGCCGCGTGCCTCTTGATGCGCAAGCGCGATTTCGTGGCCGTCGGCGGCATGGATGCGGTCCGCTTTCCGATCAGTTTCAACGATATCGATCTGTGCCTGAAGCTGCGTCAGATCGGAAAGCGGATCGTATTCACGCCGGACGCGAAGCTCGTTCACCTGGAGTCGGCAAGCCGGGGCCGCGATTCCGCGCCGGACCGCAAGGCACGCTTCGGGCGCGAGCTGGCGATGCTGCGCGCGAAGTGGGGCGAGGTGCTGCTCGACGATCCCTATTACAGCCCGCTGCTCGGGCTGGATTCGACGCCGTTCTCCTCGCTTGCATGGCCGCCGCGGTCATGGAAGCCGCGCGCCAACCTCCCGCCTGTGCCGACTGCTCCTCCGATCGGGATGTAGCTGCACGTCTTCGACCACCCAGTCGAGGACAGCGGCAATCGCATCATCGGCGTCAAGGTCTGGCCGCAGCTTCAGGTCGGTCTTTCGGTTACGTCCCGGTGGTGTCGGAAGCCATTCCGTCGCGGCGGCCGGCAATCCGGTCGCCAGCAGCGCATCGACCAGCGGATGCCCGAATGCCGGTTCGCCCATGTCGAGAACCAGTTTCGTGATGCCGTGACCTTCGATCAGCGTCGCAACGCCGTCGACGGCGATTTCGCCGGTGACCATCACATTGGTCCGCTGCATCAGCTTGAGATCGTCGAGGGTGGTACCGAGCACGATGATCTCGGCGTCTGCATTGGCGTCGGCCATTTGATCGCTGAGCGCTCTGACGAAGCGAAATTCCGCCGCGCTGCCGTGCAGGGCAAGCAGGCCGAGGCGCGCCGGGCCGTCCACGGCAGGATGCCGCACCGGCCGCGCCGGCGGGTCGCTCGGCCTGACCACTTGCAGGCCGAGAACCGACACCGCAAAGGCTGCTCCCTCTTCGCCGATCGCGATCACGCCTCGGGCGCCTTCGACGAGACCGATCCAGTCCGGATGGAGGCCCGATCCAATCGCGGCGCGCGCGGCAAGTCTGGTGTCGGTGATCAGCAGCTCGTAGGCGAAGTGTTGCGTGAGCTGCACGAGACATGCGCCGGGGATGCGGTTCGGCTCCGCAATCTCGAGCGAGCGGATTTGGAGATCGGTGAGAAACCTCAGAAGGGCCTCGCGGCCCTCGGTCGTCGCAACGTCGAGTGTGATCGACTGCGGCGCTCCGCCGTCCGGCGCGAAGATCGCAGCCAGCTCGCGTCGTCCCTCGGCGCGGAAGTGAACGATCAGACCGCGCTTGTTGTTCGCCGCGAGCTGCCGGCACCGCCTGATCGCAATCTCGCGGCCGACGGCGGAGCCGCAGAGGATGACGTGCGGGCTCGTGGCGTGCTGTTCGTTGGCGAGCAGCTTGAGCTCAAGCGCCGCGCGGCAATCGCGCAGCGGATCGGCAAGCAGGAATGCCGCGCACTCCGTCGCATAGCGCCGATAACGGTGCTCGAGCACGCGAAGATTGCGCAGCACCAGCGAACGCTTCTCGCCAAGAAACGAGCGCGAACCTTCGTGTCCGACAAAGACCGAAGGGATGCACACATTGCGGAAGCCGGCCTCCGCGGCGCGGAGACAGAAGTCGACGTCTTCAAGATAGCCGCGATAGAAATCGTCGGAGAGCGCGTGCACGGCGTCGAGGCATTCGCGGGTGATGTAGAGGCAGAACCCGATGCCGTTGGGAATGTCGATGGCGATCCCGGAATTTGCCGTGCCGGCAAGCGCGTCCAGCAATTCCAGCTCGTCGGGCGAGGGCAGGGGGTTGGACCGGTTCGGAACTGGAAAGCTGGTATATTCGCCGTTGTTCGAGAGCGGGGTCGCCGTGCCGACGCCCGGCGTCGATTGCACCGCGCTCCGCAGGCGTTGCAGCGCGTATTTCGGCACCGTCGTATCCGAGTTCAGTAGCACGACGTCGCCGCTATCGGTCTCGGCAAGCGCCCGGTTGACCGCGCCGACAAAGCCGAGATTGTGCGCGTTGGTCAGGAGCCGGATGCGCTGCTCGGACGCCAGTTCGCCGAGCAGGCGCTTGATGTCGGGCTCGGGCGACGCATCATCGACGGCGACGATGGTCGCACCCGGCGTGCAGGCCACGGCCGTCAATGCGCTCTCGATGCAGGCACGCGTCGCGGCCAGATCCCGGTAAACCGGAATGATGATGGTGAGCGGCGGAGTTTCGGCGCTCCCGGCGCGAAGCGGCCGTTGCGGTGGGGCGCGGCGATCCGGCGCGCGGTTGGCCGGGAGCTGGATGCTCGCGATGACGCGGCCCGCCTGCGCGATCTCGAGGCGTTGCGAGGCCGCGGACGCCGGCCGCATCAGACGGAAGCTCGCAGCACGTCGCCCATTGAGCGCAAACCTGTGACGGGGATCGGCGGGAAGCTGGACGGTGCTGGATTGATCGGCCTGCGCCAGTGAAAGGTGGGGATCGTCCGCGCCTCGCCACGTCACCCATCCCTTCACTTCCTCATCCAGGAAGTCGATACGGGCGCAGCTGTCCTGACCGTTCTGCTCGAGCAGCAGGAGAGCGCTCCTGACTGAATCCGGATCGTCATCGCGCCGCGCGACGCTTCGTGCGGCTTCGATCTGCGCAACGCCGTCGCCCCAAGCCATCATTCGCCGAGCGGCGGCAAGATCGTCCGGTTCGAGCTCGAGCGCTTTGGCTACGCTGGCGACCGCCGCTTCCTTGAGATCGAGGCGAAACAGCGCTTCTGCGCGCAGCAAATGGGCGCGGGCGCCCGGATGCGGTAAGATCCGGCAGCGGCGGTCGGCGAGCGCAAATGCGCGACGGAAATCACGTGCCTCGAGCGCCCTGACAGCGGCCCGCTCGAGATCGACATGGTGGAGCGTTCTGGACGTAAAGGCGATCCTGCGCGCGTCGGCGGTCAAATGTCGCCCTTGTCTGCCCGCATGGTCAGCCCGCCGTCTTGACCGCGTTCTGCCGGCTCCGGAATACGCGTACCCGTCCCTCGAGGCGCGGTGCCTCCTGGCGCGGCATAGGCATCGGGGGAGCGGGTTCAGCGTGCCTTGGCTGCCGGGGCGCGAGGGGCGCTGCTTGCGCCCGGTGCTCCTCAAGACTGAGCTTGAGGCCCACCAAGGGTTCCCGGCCTGAAGGGCCCGATACCACAATCCGGTTCCCGGTCACGCGCAAGGCGGGAGCCCCGAGGAAGATGGTTTCGGCGGCGATGGCGTAGCGATCCGCGCCGGGGCCTGTGGCCTCCAGCGAGAACCCTGTGATGGCCAGCGCGCGTCCCCGGGTTCCGGCAAAGGTTCCGAGCGGAACGAACTGGTTGTCGCCGCGCTGCGGCCTGGCGAACTTGACCGCATATTGCAGGTTGAGATCGTACGGCTTGTTCGGCCATTCGAGGGAAATTCCCTCGATTCGGGCCGGCGCGGCCGGTCCGGCAATCCAGGTATTCGGGCCGACCGTCACGTCACCCAAACCCGCGACATGCGCGAGCAGCTTGAGGGCGCTCAGCTCGTCAGGGCCGGCCTCGGGCTCGTAGGTGTCGAATGGCTGGCTGGCCGGCTGACCGATCGGCTGCACGGCCGGTTGTCCTTGGCTCAGCGGTTCGATCTTGATATTGGCGGCGGTCGAGCCCCCGACGCGCCCTGCCGTGACCTCGACGATCAGGCGGCTTGGCCGGGCCACCGACACGACCAGCGCGGTCTCGGGCGCAAACAGGGTTCCATTGGCCGCATCGGGTCCGGTAATAATGTTACAATTGTTAAGGCTGGCGCGATCGGCATAGACGCGCACCACCGGAGGTGATGTCTTGTCTTCCGCGCCATTGTAGCGAACCAGGAAAAGACCCCGTGCCAGGTCGATGGTTTTCTGCTGAATCTGTTCGTTCATGGTCGCCTGTGAGCCTAACGGAATGGATCGATATGTTTCCCACAGTGTGCCCCAAAAATTGGTGTGATAGAAGGGGGGTAATGTTAATCCGGTGAGATAGTTCGCACGTGCATATCGAAGACACCCTGCCGGTCATGATCTCGAGCATGACCCCAACCGAAGACCGCGCGGCCGGGGGGCGCGCCCGCCCGCCAATGAACGTCCTCTTCGTCCACAACAACTTTCCAGCCCAGTACCGCCACATTGCGCGTGCGCTCGCGGAGCAGCCCGGAAACAAGGTCGTTGCGGTCGGTTCATCGACCGCGAGCACGACGCGGGATATCCGGCTGCTGAAATATTCGACGACCAAGTCGGACTCCGCGATGGTCCATCCCTTTGCCCGCCGCTTCGACGTCGAGGCGCGGCGTGCCGAAGAGGTCCTGTATGCGCTGTCGTCGCTGTCGGGGCAGGGCTTCGTGCCCGACCTGATCTTCGCGCATCCCGGTTGGGGGGAGACGCTGCCGCTGCGCACGATGTTTCCGAAAGCGCGGATCATCCTCTATTGCGAATTCTACTACGGCGCCGAGGGCAGGGACGTCGGCTTCGATCCCGAGTTTCCGATGACGGGCCTCGACGGCAATGTCGCGCTTCATCTGAAGAACGCGACGACGCTGCTGGCGCTCACGGAATGCGATTCCGGCGTTTCGCCGACGCCATGGCAGAGGTCGACCTTTCCCCGCGAGTTTCAGAGCAAGATCGATGTCATCCACGAGGGCGTCGACACCGACGAGGTGAAGCCCAATCCCGTCGCCAGGTTTCAGCTTCCGAACGGCGCGACACTGTCGGCGGACGACGAGGTGATCACCTACGTCTCGCGCAATTTGGAGCCGGTGCGCGGATTCCATGTCTTCATGCGATCGCTGCCGAGGATATTGGCTGCGCGGCCGAATGCGCAGGTCGTGATCGTCGGCGGCAGCGGGACATCCTACGGCGCGAATCCGCCGAAGGGCTCGAGCTGGAAGTCGATGTTCCTCGACGAAATCAGATCGGACATCGACCTGCGCCGCGTGCATTTCCTCGGCCGGATTCCGCGGGACCAGTATCTCGCGCTGCTGCAGATATCCTCGGTGCACGTCTATCTGACCTATCCCTTCGTGCTGTCATGGTCGCTGCTGGAGGCCATGAGTGCGGGATGTGCGGTGGTGGCATCCGACACCGCCCCGCTTCGCGATATCATCTCGGACGGCAACGGCCTGCTGGCGCCGTTTTTTGATATTGATGCGTTGTCGGATCAGGTCGTCTCGGTGCTGTCACGGCCGAAAGCCTTCAAGAAGATGCGGATGAAGGCGAGGAGCTTTGTGCGAGACAATTACGACGCAAAGCGGGTCTGTCTGCCGCGGATGCTGACGCTCGTCGATGAAGGTGTCCTCGCGCGCGCGCACGGGGGATAACGCCAGGAGCTAGCGATGCCGCTTGTCATCTCGGTTGCCCAGCGCAAGGGCGGGGTCGGAAAGACGACCCTTGCGGTTTTGCTGGCTGCAGAACTGGATCGGCGTACGGGCTTGGTAGGACTGGTCGACGCCGACTCCCAGGCGTCCGCCTGCCACTGGGCCGAGCCCGGCAATTTGTCGTTTCCCGTCTACCAGCTTGATCCGGAAACCCGGCCGGTTGCCGAATGGGCCAGGCTGATGCGCCAGATTCCGCATCAGATCATCGTCGTGGATTCCGCGCCCAACGACCGGGTGCTGGGCGCCGTGCTCGCGGTCGCCAATATCGTGCTGATGCCCTGTACGCCGTCCGGCCTCGACATCGAGGCCACTGCGCGGACACTCGACATCGTGCGCGAGGTGCGCGCGACGCGGCGAACCGCGCTCCGTGCCATGATCGTGCCGAACCGCGTCGACCAGCGCACGCTCGAGGGCCAGCAGCTGATCGAGGAGCTGGATACGCTCGACGAAGAGATCGGACCGATGATCGGAAGCCGCTCGGCCTATGTTCGCGCCGTCGCGTTGGGGCAATCGGTTGCCGATTTCGCCAGCGGTACGCCCGCGGATATCGAGATCAAGACGCTCGCCGATCTCGTCATGAGCTGGTGCGGGATCGCACCCCGGCAGCGCGTGACGGTCTAGATTCAACTGAGCGCTCCGGCTGCTTCACATCAGGCTAACCATGCCTGCATGGGAGCAAGAAATCCTGCGCCGCGACGGCCGCTTCATCTGCCGGCGGCGTCCTCCGAACAAGCAGGAGAAATGGCCCGGAAGCGCGATGGAGTCGCGATTCGTTGACCGGCATGTGCGTTATCGTTCGGCAACCGAAAGGCTTGCCGGCGCGCGAACCTCGCTTGGTTAACGGACTGCTCGCTCGCGTCTGAGCATTTGAGGCAAATGCCGCCGCGCGCCTGAGCCTAAGCTCAAGACATTTCCCGTACATGCTTCCCCTCACTGTGGGGAGTGAAGAATGTACAACGTCAAGAGAGTGATGGCCCTGCTTCTGGCCATCGTCGCGCTCGGGACCAGCGCGCAGCAAACGCAGGCTGCAATGATCGGCTCGCCGCTGCCGCTGCGCGGCATGGTCGAGAAGATCCGCTTCAGCGAGCCGACGCTGGCGCCGATGGCCTACATCATGTTCTGCATGCGCTATGCCGACGAATGCAAGCCGAAGCCGCGCGCCCGCGTGGTGTTCCGCGGCGGCGCAACACGTCTGACCAAGCAGCGCATGGCCGACCTGATCGAGGTCAATGCCTCGGTCAATCGTAGCATCGCACCACAGCGCAACGAGCGTGGCCTCGCCGGCGAGGAATGGCTGATCAATCCGGCGCGCGGCGATTGCAACGACTATGCCGTCAGCAAGCGCCACGAGCTGCTGGCGCGCGGCTGGCCGATGCGCAACCTGCTGCTGAGCGAGGTGGTGACCTCCTGGGGCGAGCATCATCTCGTGCTGGTGGTCCGCGCCCAGGGCGGCGATGTCGTGCTCGACAATCTGAACGCGCAGATCCGCAACTGGTCGCAGGCGCGCTATCGCTGGGTCAGGATGCAGACCCCGGCGAATCCCGGTCGCTGGGCCGCCCTCGCACAGGCCGGCGTCTAATAGCATCTGAGTTGGCCAACGCGCCGCTTGCGACGCGTTAATCGTTGCTGCGGCAGCAAATCCGTTCGGTCTTAACGCTATTCCCATCGTCATTTTGCTGCGCCGGACGGAATGTCGTACCCATCATTGCGATTGTTGAGGCGCGGGATTGGTCCGCGCAGGGACGGCGTTTTCAATGGCGAGCAGGGGTTCGATCCTCATCACGGGCGGCGCGGGATACATCGGATCCCATTGCGCCAAGGCGGTCGCCGAGGCCGGGTTCGTTCCGGTCGTCTATGATAACCTCTCCACCGGCCATCGCAATTTCGTGCAATGGGGACCGCTCGTGATCGGCGACGTCGCCGATCATGACAGGATCGCCGCCACCATCCGCGAGCACAATGCGCTGGCCGTGATGCACTTCGCCGCGTTTAGCGCGGTCGGCGAGTCCGTCGCGGATCCGCAGAAATACTTTGGCAATAACGTTGCCGGCACGCTCGGCCTGCTGCGTGGCATGCGTGAGGCAGGCTGCGACCGCCTGGTGTTTTCCAGCACCGGCGCCGTCTATGGCAATGCCGGGCGCGATCCCATTCCGGAGAGCGCCGCAGGGCCGACCGTCAATCCCTACGGCCGCTCCAAGTTCATGATCGAGCAGATGCTCGACGATTATCGCGCCGCCTATCAGTTCAAATCGGTCTGCCTGCGCTACTTCAACGCCTGCGGCGCCGATGCATCCGGCACCATCGGCGAGCTCCGCGATCCCGAGACGCATTTGATTCCGCGCGCCCTGATGGCGCTGCTCGGGCACGTGCCGGACTTTGCGATCTTCGGCGAGGACTATGAGACGCCTGACGGCACCGCGGTGCGCGACTACATCCATGTCGACGATCTCGCCGCCGCCCATATCGCGGCGCTCGAGCTGCTGTTGAAGGGGCATGCCGGCGGTGTATTCAACCTCGGCACCGGCACCGGCTATTCGGTGCGCGAGGTGCTCGACGCGATCCGCGCCGAGACCGGTGAAGCGGTGCCGAGCGTGGTGCGCGAACGCAGGGCCGGCGATCCGCCGATCCTGGTTGCCGATCCCTCCAGGTCGGAAAGCGGCCTCGGCTTCAAGGCGAGCCGGTCGGATCTCGGCTACATCATTCGCTCGGCCTGGGCGTGGCACCAGAAGGCGCATCCGCGCCGGCGATAGGGCATGATCCGGAAACGTGCGAAGCGCGGCTTTCCGTCGCGACAAGCGCGGAACGGTGTGAGGAGATCATGCCCAAAATGGCGGAAGACTAAGCTGCGTCCGTGCGCGACCTCAGCCGGCCGAACTGACTACGCAGCACCAGCAGGATGAGGTGACCGGTGCCGATGCCGGCAAGACCTCCCGCCACCTTGACGATCGCGTCAAGCAGGCGGCCGTGACGGTCCGGTGTCAGCAGTTGCATCGCTTCGAGTGTGAACGAGCTGAAGACGACAAAGAGCACGATCAGCGCGGTACGCCGCGGGTAACCCAACACAAAGGCCATCGCCATCACTGCGTATGCGGCGAAGCGCTCGGTCTGAGGGGGGAAAAACGACGGACGGTCCTGGATCGGCGATAGCGTCACGAAGGCGATAAAGGCAAGCGCGAGCCAGCCCGCAATCACGCCGAACTTCCGTATCTGTGAAATTTCCAACAAAGTATTCCCGGTCCTGTACCGCAGACGACCCCCGGCTGGATTAGCGCATCACTCGTGCCAGCGACATGGAAATGGTGGCCGAAGGTTAACTTGCCCGCCGACTGTGACCGACACGACGCGTCGTCCTGTTGCCAAATTATAGGTATTAAAATACCGTATGCTGAAACTCGGTCCCACCTGGCGCGCATCTCTTTGCGGGAACCTGTCGCGCTTGCGCGGGTTCCCGGGATGGTGCACCTGACGAAAAAATAAGGTTTGCCCTGCGGCTCCATTCATAGGCCGTTCACGGCCGGGAGCCTCATTTGATGCCGGAATATCGCAATGCTCACTCTCGGAGGCCAAAGTGCGTCTGCTCGTCGTTGAGGATGACCCGGATCTGAACCGCCAGCTCACCACCGCCCTGACGGACGCCGGCTATGTGGTCGATCGCGCGTTCGACGGCGAGGAGGGGCATTTCCTTGGCGACAGCGAGCCCTACGACGCTGTCGTGCTGGATATCGGCCTGCCGAAGATGGACGGTATCTCGGTGCTCGAGGCCTGGCGGCGGAACAAGCGGGTGATGCCGGTGCTGATTCTCACCGCGCGCGACCGCTGGAGCGACAAGGTTCAGGGGTTCGATGCCGGCGCCGACGACTATGTCGCAAAGCCCTTCCATCTGGAGGAGGTGCTGGCGCGGATCCGCGCGCTGCTGCGCCGCGCGACCGGGCATGCCCAGGTCGAGCTGACCTGCGGGCCGGTGGCGCTGAATACCCGGACCAAGCGGGTCACCGTCAACGGCAACCCGATCAAGCTGACCTCGCACGAGTACAACCTGCTTGATTATCTGATGCACCACACCGGGCGGGTGGTCTCGCGCACCGAACTGGTCGAGCATCTCTACGACCAGGACTTCGACCGCGACTCCAACACCATCGAGGTGTTCGTCGGCCGCATCCGCAAGAAGCTGGAAGTCGATATCATCCAGACTGTTCGGGGCCTCGGCTACATGCTGTCGCCGCCGACTTAAAGCGTTTTCGAGCGAAGTGGATAACCAGTTCGCTCGCGTGAAGAAGACGCGACCAAACAAAAGGATGAGAGCATATCCTGTTCAATCGGATCATGTTCTTAGAGCGCTTGATCGGCGTACACGGGCATTGGCATGATCCGCGCCGGGAGAACTGGATTCGCCAATGTTTGAGTCCCTGACGTCTATTGCCGCTGACACGCTGTTCGAGCCTGTGTCCTGATGGGCGGCAGCTCGCTTGCGACCCGCCTGTTCGTCTCGGCGACCGCCTGGGTGGTGGTGATCCTGGCGATCACCGGCGTCATCCTGTCGTCGGTCTATCGCGACGCCACCGAGCGCGCCTTCGACCGGCGGCTCAATCTCTATCTGCGCACCCTGATCGCCGAAGTGGCGACGCCGGACGAGCCGGCGGACCGCCAGTTCCAGTCGCTCGGCGAGCCGCTGTTCGACCTTCCGCTGTCGGGCTGGTACTGGCAGATCACCCGCACCGATACCGAGAAGGGCGAAACCCGCGCCTCGCGTTCGCTGTGGGACAAGAAGCTGCCGAAGCTCGAGGAGCACGGCGCCGAGCTGACTGCCGCCGGGGTCCGCCTCGGCTATGTCGATGGACCCGAAGGCCAGAGCCTGCGTGTGGTCGAGCGCCCGGTCGACCTCGGCGCCGACGGCAAGTTCCTGGTCAGCGTCGCCGGCGATGCGACCGAGATCTTCGATGAGACGCGCAGCTTCGACTATTATCTCGGCGGCACCTTCGCAGCCCTCGGCATCGTGCTGCTGCTGACCACGATCTTCCAGGTGCGCTACGGCCTCGCGCCGCTCAAGCGCATTTCGGATTCGATTGCCGATATCCGTTCCGGCCGCGCCGAGCGGCTGGAGGGCCGGTTTCCGGTCGAGATCGCGCCGCTCGCGCGCGAGACCAACGCGCTGATCGATGCCAACCGGGAGATCGTCGAGCGCTCGCGCACCCATGTCGGCAATCTCGCCCATGCGATCAAGACGCCGCTGTCGGTGATCGTGAACGAAGCCGGCGCCCATGCCGGCGATCCCTTTGCCAGCAAGGTGCTGGAGCAGGCCGATCTGATGCGCGACCAGGTCGCGCACCATCTCGAGCGCGCGCGGATCGCCGCCCGGGCCACCATCGTCAGCACCATCACCGACGTCGCCCCTGTCATCGAGGCGCTGCGCCGGACCATGGAGAAGATCCATCGCGATCGCGATCTCGCGATCGAGGCGAAGGCCGACCCGGCGGCGGGGTTTCGCGGCGAGCGGCAGGACCTCGAGGAGATGGTCGGCAATCTCGTCGACAACGCCTGCAAATGGGCGGCCTCGCAGGTGTTTATCGAGGTCACCGTCGTGCCGCCGGAGGCCCCGGGCGCCGGGCCGAAGCTGCGCATCGTGGTCGATGACGACGGCCGCGGCCTGTCCGAGGACGAGCGCGCCCAGGTGGCGCGGCGCGGCCAGCGGCTCGACGAATCGAAGCCCGGCTCGGGGCTCGGCCTGTCGATCGTGACCGATCTCGCCGGCCTCTATGGCGGCAAGCTCGCCCTGAATGACGCGCCGATCGGCGGCCTGCGGGCCGAGCTCATGCTGCCGGCGGTGTAGGGCATGATGGAATTCGGTTAAATGGCGGTCGCGAAGGCGGTTCGCACCCGCTCCCGCTTGCAGGTGCCGTCCGTATTTAAGCCCTCGTGCGGGACGCCATCTGTTCTTGCCCATGATCTAGATCAAAGGTTCAGATCCAATCCCGGGGTTCTCCGTGGGTGAACGGAGTTCCAGAAGTCGTATTGTGCGGCTTGTTCCCCGTGCAATCATCCCCCGATCTCGGGAGACGGCCCATGAAGGACATGCAGGCGCACTTGGAGAAGCTTCGTGTCGAGGCGGAAGAGTGCGAGCTAATCAGCAAGCTGGCGACCAATAAGTCCAAGAAAGAACTGTTCGCTAGGTTGGCCGCACATCACCGGACGCTAGCCGATGAAGTCGAGCGGACCATGAAGGAAGCCCGATAGGAACTTTGCATTCCCATGTGGATTTACAGCCCCGTTCCCGTAAGGAACTGAGCGAGGAAAAAGGTCACATGGGCCAAATTCGACGTCGGGTCAGACACACCGATTCACTTGAAGCGCGCCTTGTTGAGAGAGCCAGAGAGCTACGCGAACAGGCCGAAGCGCTCGCCCCAGGTATCGAGAGAGAAGCGCTCCTGAAGCTAGCCCGGCAGGCTGAGGCTGGCGCTAGCATGACCGAATGGCTGCGCGCTGGGGGGCTGCAATCATCCGCGACCTAGAAACTCTTTGCCGACGTCACCATCAATCTCTGCCGCGTGCATGATGCACTGCGGACTACGCCAGCTGTCGCGCTTGTTATTGCTAAGCAGGTTTGGACGATCGGTGATTTGCTGGATGCCGTGTGCCGCTGGAGCCGAACGGCCAGTGCGCGTGACGCGCAACGGCCCCAGCGCCGGGGGAACGCTGAGGCCGTGTCCAAGTGCTGTCCGTCTTGAGCACCGGGACCACGCGACAACGGAACGTCACCGGGGGCTGTTCCTAACCGTGAAAAAGAAACGGCCCCAGCGAGGGGGCGCAAGCCGGGACCGAGTTTACAAACGTCATCCGACGCGCCCGGCGGGGACGCCGGACATAAAACAACCGCCAGCCAACACGCCTCGTTCCTGTGGCGCGCAAAGAAACGGCCCCAGCACCCTTGGAGGTGATGCTGGAGCCGTTCTTTATTCCCATTCTCACGCCGAACCGCCGGTTGCCGATAATTGACGGCCCCTTCTGGGCTGTAATTTGATCTTAATGAAACACCCTGCCCAGTTCCGAAAGGATTGAATCAGCGGGCTGTTCCAGAAATCACCTGTGTGAATCGAACGCAAATAAACTGCCACTTTTTCCAGGGCGTTTGACAAATGTCCTGGTTTCCCGGAGCGCGTGTCCGAATGAGGACAGCACCCGCTTGCGGGGGGAGGCGAGGAGAGCTCGCGGACAATCTTCGCGGACGTCATATGCGAATTGGCCTGCGGACGCGGCGCAGCCTTTTGGGCGGCTCGACCCGCTATTATTCCTAAACGGCTTCTTAACGCGCCCACCTCTATCATCGCGGGCGGACGGGCTGCGGCGTTTGCCGGGCACCAAGCTTTCACGACCGGGCGCATGAGCCAGAAATCGACCGAGCGGCTGAGGGATTATCTCGCGCAGCTTCCGCCGCAATCGCAGGCGCTGCTGATGCGAGAGCTGGAGCGCGCCGTCGAACGTGGCGAGGACGCCACCGTCGCCAATCTGGTGCTGGAGCAACTGCGCAAGATCGCGCGCGGCGCCGAGGAGGACGAACAGGTCCAGCCGCGGAGCGACGACCCGGCGCGGCTGCTGTTCCGGCCGCTCGAGCCGTTCCTTGCCGAGACCAATTTCCCGACCCGGCCGGGCCAGCTGCGGCGCGCCTCGCTGCTGCCGATCTGGCAGTGGCTGGCCCGCGAGGGCGCGCCTGAGGCTGCCCGCGAATTCGAGGCGGCGCTGGCGGTGGCCCCGGAGAGCGGCCCGATGGAGGTCGCCACACGCAAGTTCCAGCTCGCGGCTGCGGAAGCCATCCTCAAGATCGCGGGGCCGAGCCAGGACGACCGCCAGCGCGCGCTGGCGCGCGTCGGCCCGCCGAGCGTGGTCGAGGACCTGCTGCCGATCGGCCTGGTGCTGCAGGCCCGCGAGGCGCTGGAGACCCTGGGCAGCCGGCTGCCGAGCCAGATCCGCGTGTTTGCCGATTCCCAGATCGCCTCGGCGATGGAGGCGCTCAAGCTGCCGTCGCTGCAGACGCCGCAACTGCTGCCGTTCGCGCTGTCATTGATTACGCAGCGGCTCGCCGCGCCGTGGCAGATCATCCGCCTCGCCATCAAGATGGCGGCCTCCGACGACGAACTGCGGGTTGCCGCAACGCCGTACGGCATCGCCGTCACCATCGCGCTGCATGATTTATCGTTCGTCGCGGCCTGCCTGCGCACCGACATCAAGCGCGGGCATTTCGATTATGTCGGCGAGCAGCTCAAGACCCTGCATGACGGCGTGCGCGGCCTGCGCACCGAGCTCGACCTGCGCAACGATTCCACCTGCGGCCGCCAGCTCACCTCGGTCCGTGCCGATACCTCGAACGCGCTGCAATCGGAGATCGACAGCGTGCCCGGCCGGGTCCGCCGCATCCTGCGTCAGCGCGCCGACAAGGACATCACGGCCGGCGCCAAGATCGATCAGTCCGAGGTCGAGGACGCCGCGGCGCTGATCGATTTCGTCGCGGTGTGCCGCACCTATGCCAGCGAGCTCGCCATCAACGAGGTGACGCTGCGCACCTTCTCGGACCTGCAGCACTATGTCGAGCAGTCGACCGAGGGGCTGGTGCAGTCGTTGCGCGGCGGCGAGCCCCGCGTCCGCGCCTTCCGCCAGCAGCAGGTCAAGGCCGCGATCCGCTTCTGCGAAGTGCTGTTCGGCCACGACTACGCCTCGCTGATGAACCGGGCGGCGGAGAACGCCGTGACCGGCGAGCGGAAGTCGTCGCGCGCGGGGTAGCGACATTTAGTGCACTGTCAGCGTAATTCCAGCGGCGCTGCGCTACGTGTCGCTGAGTAATTACGGTAATTTCGGTGCAGTCCAGCACTGTCACCGTGATTCGTGCGGATCGCGTATAGTTCGCGGGAACTATGGGTGAAGCCAAGCGACGAAAGCGCCTGCCTTGTATCTGCGGCACCGGGCTGCCAGCCGGCGAATGCTGCTGGACGGCGCATGCCTATCACAAGAAGCCCGTGGCGGTGGACCTGCACAATACCGGCCTGACCGGCAAACATGACCGCTGCTACATGTCGGCGACCGGCGCCTGCGACACCAAGATCTCCGGCGAGCACCTCATCAGCCATAGCGTCCTGAAGGTTCTGGCCGAGAAGCAGGTGGAAGTCAGCGGCACGCCCTGGCTGAAGCCCGGCGACAAGAAGATGCTGCCATTCTCGGCGCTGACCACGAACGCTCTGTGCAAGCGCCACAACAGTCTACTGTCGCCCATCGACTCGGTCGGCGCGGCGCTCTTCGAGGCAATCCAGAAGTGCGGCACGACTGATACCGGACCGGGCCTGCTGTTCCTGCTGTCAGGCCACGATGTCGAACGCTGGATGCTGCGCTCGCTCGCCATCTTCGGCGTCTCGGGCAACTTCGCTATCGACGGTGCGGTCATCGACCAGAACTTTGTCGACCGGCTGCGTATCGTCGAGCTGCTGGAATATCCCAAGCAGTGGAAGAAGCCGTTGGGCTTTTATCTGACACGCGGGCTCGGTCACCAGTTCTGGCGGCGCGACAACATCCAGATTGCGCCGGTGGTGAAGACCGGCGGTGACGAGATCATGGGCATCACGCTGGACCTGCAGGGCTTGGAGTTCGCGCTGCTCGCTGCCGACCATGACGTGACCGGCACGGGCCTTGACACGGCGCTCTACAGGCCCGCCGCCTTTGTCTTCGACATGGGCGCGACCAGGCACCGCATTCAGCTCTCGTGGGAGGACGGCTTGCCCCACCAGGACGTGATTATCACGTGGAAGAAGTAGCGGTTCTGCAGGCGCTTTGAAATTTTTGGGGAGACACTGGTGTCTCGGCAGGGAAGACATATCTGACCGGGGCCGGGAGCCTCACGTGTCCTACGAATAAGTGCATACCATTACGTAGCACTCATCGGACCGTAGCACGCAGCAGTACGTATAGGCCCCTAGTCAGATTCGTCTCCCCTTCGCGGGTCGGCTGACCTTGTGGCGCAAAATGTTTGGGAGCATATCGCGTTCATGACCGAAGCAACCGCACCAACGACCTCCGCCCCGGTGATTCCCTTCCCGAAGAAAATCTCGGGCAAGCGAGCCGAGGATAAGTGGTCACCACAAGTTTTGAAACTCGGCTACACCGCGTTGCCGAACCTGCTCCTGCGCGCCCAAGCAAAGCTGAAGATCAGCCCGCCGCAGTTCAATGTTCTTGCCCAGCTCTGCGAGCACTGGTGGGAAGCGGACAAGTATCCGTTCCCGGCCAAAGACACGATCGCGCGGCGCATGGGCAAAAGCCCTCGGCAGGTCCAGCGCTACATCACTGAGCTTGAAGAGGCTGGGCTCATCAAGCGGGTCGAGCGGTTCAACGGCAAGAAGTCTCAGGTGAACAACGGCTACCTGTTCACCGGGCTCATCAAGAAGCTGAAAGAGCTGGAGCCTGAGTTCAGCAAAGAGGTCGAACTGAAGAAGCTCAGGAAGAAGAAATTAGAGACGGCCAAAGCAAGCTGACCGTCTCTTCCGATATCGCGGCTTAGCTCAATGGATAGAGCCCTGCTTACGATTTAGGTGGTCCTCGCAAGACATACCTAAAGGCAGGAGCGCGCGGGTTCAAGTCCCGCAGCCGCGCCCACTTTTTGCCGGGAGGCCGTTTTGGGCCATGAATACCCTATTCGATAACGCCATCCAGTCGATCCAGCTCGGCATCGAGGATTACGAGCACAACGACCCGAAGCGGGCGCTTTCGGCCGTGCGCAATTTCTACGCCGGCACGCTGCTGCTCGCTAAAGAAGTGCTGGTCCGCGCGGCGCCGAAGGCTGCGGTCAAAGACGTGCTCGGAACCAAGTTCGTGCCGGTCCCTGACGGTAATGGCGGCGTGACTTTCGAGGCCAATAACAAGACGGTCGACTTCAACGAGCTTGGCCAGCGGTTCAAGGATTTCGGGCTGAGCATCGACCGCTCGAAGCTCGCCGACCTGAACAGCATCCGCAATGACATGGAGCACTACTACAGCAACGCTTCGAGCAAGAAGGTTCGCGAGGCTATTGCCCGCGCGTTCCCCGTCGTGGTCGACCTGTTCAATTTGCTGAAGGAGCAACCCAACGAACATCTCGGCGATAGCTGGACTGTCATGCTCGGCGCCAAGGAACTATACGACCGGGAACTTAAGCAATGCACCGAGACGTTTGACGGCGTCGACTGGAAGTCCGAAAGCTTGTCGCAAGCCGCGCGACCCTGTCCCAAGTGCAGCTCTCATCTCGTCTACCGGCTCGACCAAACTCGCAATGAATCTGGCTTTGCTGATGCGCAGTGCAGACAATGCGGCGAGAAGATCGACGCCATCACGTTGATGGAAACGGCCCTCGAAGCTCATTTTGAGTACGAGAGCTACTCGTCGGTAAAGGATGGCGGAGAGGACCCTCTCGGCTTGTGTCCTGAGTGTACGGCCAAAACGTATGTAATCTGGGAGGAAGAAAACCAGTGCACCAATTGCTTCCTCTCACTTGAAGACTGCGACAGGTGCGGTGAGCCGCTCACTCCAAACAATGTGTCAGATGACTCAAGTTCTCTCTGCGGATATTGCAGCAATCTGATGTCAAAGGACGACTAAAGCGGGCAGATGCGGCGCGACTACCTCATTGCGATTCTGTTGGCCGTTGCGGCGGTCCCGTTGGGGGCGGCTATGATGGTCGCGCCTGATTATCTCCACCTGAGTGGATATTTCATTCCTCTCACGTTTTGGGGAGGAATTGCGCTAGCCGCAGCGCTCATTCTTGTTGCGGCCGTTATAGCCCGGCGCGGCGAAAGGGCGAGTGAAAACCAGGCCGTTTCTCGATACAGCCATGCTCCCCGTGATGTCCCTTTGCTCGATGCAATCTGGAGGGCGCATCTCGGTCGCTGGAACGACAGAGTTGATTACGGTGATGAGTGGAGCGCCAAGGCACCCTTTTACAAGACTGTCAGAGACGTTAGGCAAATGGCCCGTGACGGGAAGCTTCCCGTCTGGGGGACTAGAACAGAGCGTGGAATGCCATTCGAACCCATCCCACTGAGTTTCTGGGGGACACATGAACTGGAGGCCGGATACATGATCCTGCCTCTAGTCAAAGATGCTTGGGTCCATGTGGAGAAGCCGACTAGGATCGGCCAACAGAGATTTGGGCGCACGCAGGACTGGACGAACTTTATGACCAGTCGTGAGGTTGTAGAGAAGCTGTGGCCTGCTTCTGGCGGACCATAGTCGCTGTGCATCGCACCTAAGATCAGGCTGAGGAGCCGTCTGCGTCGCGCAGAGATCGGTATCCACCATCATATCGCTGGCGCGTATCTCGTGCGGTTATGCGCAGCAGTCCTCATGGCGCAAGGACAGCCGCCGCGTCTCCAATGGCGGTCATGTAAACCGGATTGCCGCGCTTGCATTGAAGCGCAGCAAGTCAGTGGACCTTGCTGGCTACTGGGAGCGTCATCTCGGCGAATGATCAAGCTGATTCGTAGACAAAGTCGATTCTGTCATCGTCAACAGAAAAATCTCACGTTCGACATCTATGCGACTCACAACCGAATCAGCATAAATCTCTCGTTGGCGACCGATTCGCGCAAAAGCCGCCGGACGGATCAGGTCTCGGCGGCTTCGCGTATCGGTTCCTGCATCACCCAGAGGGTTGGGCGCAGGACGCATCCTACACAGCGATTCGAATTAGACTCGGATCGTGGACTCCGGTCAAGGCCCAACCCTCGCATGCATGCCGTTAGCGTACGGCATGTCCAGCATGGAGGGCCGAATGGCCTCGAATTACTACGGATACCACTTCTACGTCGGCAACGACAAAAAACACTCTGGCATCACGATCGATCCGAAGCGACGTGAAGCTGAACATCAGCAGCGCTGGCCCGGCGGCAAGATGTATGTGGTCGTCGGCCCGATCACTGAAGCACAGGCTCGTACTTGGGAAGCGCAGCAGACGAAGACGATCACTCCTCAGCGGTAGCAGTACCGTCGAAGGTTCCGCTCTCGCGCGTAAAATAGTACTCGCGATTACCGACACGCAGGATGGAGTACTGGGGCGAGATCGTGACGGACACGGTTTGACCCGTTACTCCATCCTGGTGTGTGAAAGGGCGAATGACAGCCGTGCAGCCAAATTCCTGGTAGAGATCTCGGATTTTCTCAGCGACATGCGGCATCACTAGCTCCCAAGAAATCAAAGAATCTCGATTAGACAATGATTCTGGTTGCGGAAAGGTTTCTAAGGTTTCTTCGGGAACCTTGAGCCCGCACCGGGCCGGGCTGGCTTCACTGCGGCGATCTTCGTTCTTTCGCGCGTTGCAGCGCTAAGGCTTGGACAGGTGGTGCTGGAGGAATTCTGGATGTCCGATGCGAAGGTGAATGAGACCATCGGCTGTCTTGGGGCTGTTGCGGCAATCTTTGGGATTGTCGGGCTAATTTCTTGGTTGGGTAGCAATCCAATCCCTCGCATGACCGACACTGAGTTTCAGTCTAGAATCTCAAAGATGAGGGAGGAGCGCCGTCAGCGTTGTATCGACAACATACGCGACAGCGTCCATCTATGGCCAAAGGACGCGCAGAAGTACGCCAGTGGGGCCATGTCGCACTGCGGCGATGACGATTAAGCCGTCTGTGGAGTTTGCGCCATAACATGGGATCCCACCCACGGCCGGGACCGCAAGCAGTTGCGTAATTTCGGAATAATGGAAGTGTGGCGCTGATTTGCCCGACGTGTCAAGTCGGCATTCGAGCGCCGGCGGGCGCTCGCCGGCTACTGTGCATGGGGTTGTTTTCGATATTTTGGTCGCAGGCCCCTTCGTCCGGTGACGCCCGCTGCAAGTCCGCCGGAACGGCACCGGAAACCGGCTGATTTCGACCTTCGGTCGATCCAGCAATTGTCAATTGCCGGGCTCGCCACGGGTAGTGTAAAGCGATTCTAAGGCGGCTCGTGTGAGGCCGCCGGTCCATCCGGGAACCGCTTGATGACGTTGTGGTTTGTGTTCGCGCTGATGACGGTCGCGGCGATCTTTGCCGTGCTGTGGCCGCTCAGCCGCCGCGGACGGGCGAATACCGGCGGCAGCGAGGTCGTGGTCTACCGGGACCAGCTCGCCGAAATCGACCGCGACATGGCCGCCGGCATCATCGGCGCCGCCGAGGCCGATGCTGCGCGGATCGAGATCAGCCGCCGGCTGCTGGCCGCCGCCGACCAGAGCGGGCGCGAAGCCCCGGTGCAGGGCAGTCTCAGCCTGCGGCGCACTGCTGCGATCGTGGCCCTGGTCGGGTTGCCGGTCATCGCTTCGGGCTTCTATCTCGCGCTCGGCTCGCCGCGGCTTGGCGACTTTCCGCTCGCCGAGCGCAGCCGGGTGGCCGATGCCAACCAGCCGCTCACCAATCTGGTCGCGCAGGTCGAGGCCCATCTGGAAAAGAACCCGACCGACGGCCGCGGCTGGACGGTGCTGGCGCCGGTGCTGTCGCGCCTTGGCCGCTACGATGATGCCGTCCGTGCCTATCGCAATGCCATCACCTATGCTGGCGACAGCGCCGATCGCCGCGTCGATCTCGGCGAGGCGTTGATGGGGAGCGCCGGCGGCGTCGTCACCGCCGACGCCAAGGCGGAGTTCGAGCGCTCGGTCGCGCTGAATGGCGACGACGCCAAGGCCAATTATTTCCTCGGCCTCGCCGCCGAGCAGGACGGCCGCAAGGCCGACGCCGCCGCGATCTGGCAGAAGATGCTGGCGAAGGCGCCGTCGGACGCGCCATGGCGGCCGCTGGTGCAGGCTGCGCTGGTACGGGTCGGCGGAGTCGGTGCACCCGCTGGCGCCAGCGCGCCCGCGCTGCCGGATGGCGCGGTGGCGGCGGCCAAGGACATGAGCGAGGCCGATCGCGGCATCATGATCAAGGGTATGGTCGATCGGCTGGCGACGCGGCTGAAGACCAACGGCGACGACGTCGAGGGCTGGCTGCGGCTGGTTCGCGCCTATCTCGTGATGGGAGAGCGCGGCAAGGCGATGAGCGCACTTGCGGATGCCCGTCAGGCGGTGGCCAATGATGCGGACCGGTTGCGTCAGCTCAATGAGGGGCTGAAGAATCTCGGGCTGGATGGATAACGCATGATGCCGAAACATGTGCAGCGGTTTTCGGCTGACGTCATGCGCAAGGATGCACCATGACCAGGAAGCAACGGCGTTTGACACTGATCGGCTGCGCGCTCGTCGTGCTCGCGGTGGCCGCGGGCCTGGTGCTGAACGCGCTGCGCGATTCCATCGTGTTCTTCTCGACGCCCTCGATGGTCGCCGAAAAGCATCTCGGGCCGGGCAAGCGTTTCCGCCTCGGCGGTCTGGTGGAGCAGGGCTCGCTCAAGCGCGGCGACAATCTCGCGGTGACCTTCACCGTCGGCGACGGCGGCGCAACGCTGCCGGTCGCCTACAAGGGCATCCTGCCGGATCTGTTCCGCGAGGGGCAGGGCGTGGTTGCCGAAGGCGCGCTCGATGCTGACGGCGTATTCCGTGCCGACACCGTGCTCGCCAAGCATGACGAGACCTACATGCCGAAGGACGTCGCCGATGCCCTGAAGAAGCAGGGCCACTGGAAGGACGACTACGGCGCCAAACCAAACAGCATGCCGAGCGCCTCCGCGGCGCCGACCCAGGGAGCGATGCGGTGATCGCCGAAAGCGGACATTATGCCCTGGTGCTGGCGCTCGCCCTCGCGCTGATCCAGTCGATCGTGCCGATCCTCGGCGCGCGCTGGCGCGATGCGGCGCTGATGAACGTCGCGCGCTCGACCGCGCTCGCCCAATTGCTGTTCGTCGCGGCGTCGTTCGCGGCGCTGGTGACGCTGCACGTCACCTCGGATTTCTCGGTCGCCAATGTCTACGAGAATTCGCACTCGCTGAAGCCGCTGCTCTACAAGATCACCGGCGTGTGGGGAAACCATGAAGGCTCGATGCTGCTGTGGGTGTCGATCCTGGCGCTGTTCGGCGGCCTCGTCGCGGCCTTCGGCAACAACCTGCCGCTGTCGCTGCGCGCGCATGTGCTGGCGGTGCAGGCCTGGGTCGCCAGCGCCTTCTATCTGTTCATCCTGATCACCTCGAATCCGTTCCTGCGCATCGCCAATCCGCCGATCGAGGGACGCGACCTCAATCCGGTGCTGCAGGATATCGGCCTCGCGGTGCATCCGCCGATGCTCTATCTCGGCTATGTCGGGTTCTCGATCTCGTTCTCGTTCGCGGTGGCGGCGCTGCTCGAAGGGCGGATCGACGCCGCCTGGGCGCGCTGGGTGCGGCCGTGGACGCTGATGGCGTGGATATTCCTGACGCTCGGCATCGCGATGGGCTCCTACTGGGCCTATTACGAGCTCGGCTGGGGCGGCTGGTGGTTCTGGGATCCGGTCGAGAACGCCTCGCTGATGCCGTGGCTGGCCGGTACCGCGCTGCTGCATTCGGCGCTGGTGATGGAGAAGCGCAACGCGCTGAAAGTTTGGACCGTCCTGCTGTCGATCCTAACCTTCTCGCTGTCGCTGCTCGGCACCTTCCTGGTGCGCTCCGGCGTGCTCACCTCGGTCCACGCGTTCGCGACCGATCCGACCCGCGGCGTGTTCATCCTGCTGATCCTGTTCGTCTTCATCGGCGGCAGCCTGTCGCTCTATGCCTGGCGCGCGCCGACGCTGAAGCAGGGCGGGCTGTTCGCGCCGATCTCGCGCGAAGGCGCGCTGGTGCTCAACAACCTCCTGCTCACCACCGCCTGCGCGACGGTATTCATCGGCACGCTGTATCCGCTGGCGCTCGAGGTCCTGACCGGCGAGAAGATCTCGGTCGGCGCGCCGTTCTTCAATTTCACCTTTGCGCCGCTGTTCGTGCCGCTGCTGCTCGCGGTGCCGTTCGGGCCGCTGCTGGCCTGGAAGCGCGGCGACCTGCTCGGCGCGGCGCAACGGCTGATGGTGGCCGGCATCGTCGCGCTGGTTGCGATCGCGGTGGTGTGGGCGTGGACCTATGGCGGCGCGACGCTGGCGCCGCTCGCGACCGGGCTTGCGGCCTTCGTGATCATGGGCGCGCTGTGCGATCTCGCCGAACGTATCGCGCTGTTCCGGATTCCGCTGTCGCTTTCGCTGCGCCGCGCACGCGGCCTGCCGCGGGCGACCTGGGGCACGGTGTTCGCGCATGCCGGCCTCGGCATAGCCCTGATCGGGATCGTCTGCGAGACCACCTGGAACAGCGAATATATCGGCTCCATGAAGCCGGATGATGTCGCCAAGGTCGCCGGCTATGAGCTGCGGCTCGACGGCCTGAATCCACGGCAGGGGCCGAACTTCCGTGAGATGGTCGCGCAATTCACCGTGACCCGTGACGGCGAGAAGGTCAGCGTGATGACCCCGTCGAAGCGCAACTTCACGACCCGCGGCGCCTCGACGACGGAGGCCGCGCTGCTGACGCGCGGCGCCAGCCAGCTCTATATCTCGCTCGGCGATACCTCGGCCGACGGCGCGATCGCGGTGCGCATCTATCACAAGCCGCTGGTGCTGATGATCTGGTGGGGGCCGGTGTTGATGGCGTTCGGCGGCATGCTGTCGCTGTCCGACCGCCGCTTGCGGGTCGGCGCGCCGAAGCCGGCCAAGGCAGCGGCGCGTGCATTGCAGGCGGCCGAATGATGCGGTCGCGCGCGCTCGCAGCCGCCGCGCTTGCGGCGACCCTGGTGCTCGGCGCGATGCCCGCCCGGGCCGTGCTGCCTGACGAGATCATGGCGGACCCAGCGAAGGAGGCGAGGGCGCGCGAGCTTTCGAAAGAGCTGCGCTGCATGGTCTGCCAGAACCAGTCGATCGACGATTCCGAGGCGCCGCTGGCGCGCGACCTCCGTTTGCTGGTGCGTGAACGCATCTCGGCCGGCGATAGCGACCGCCAGGTGATCGATTTCCTGGTGGCCCGCTATGGCGAATTCGTGCTGCTGAAGCCGCGCCTCAACGAGCACACGCTGGTGCTGTGGCTGACCCCGCCGCTGGCGCTTCTGCTGGGCGGTTTTGCGCTCTGGCGGCTCGGCCGGCGTAAGGCAAATCCGGCCGCCGGCGGGGGCGATTCCAGCCCCGGCTTGACGCCCGACGAAGAGGCGCGCCTTGAGCGGCTGCTGGCGGCCGAATCCGCGCCGGACAAGCCGGTTTAGTTCCTTTCTAAGCCCTTAATTTGCATGCGCTATTCTGCCGCAGCGCAGGATTGCTCAATTACCAAAGTTTAATTCCGCAGCCAGCGCGCCGTAAGGCTGATGACCCCATGTTCAGACGCATCAGGTGCTCGCCCCCGCACCGAATGATTCTGGCCCTGGAGATCTCAAGACATGACCGACCGTCCCGACCTCTCGACCCTTCCGTCCTACAAGGCGCCGAAGCGCTCGCTGTTCTCTGCCCGCAAACTCGCGCTGATGGCGTCGGTCGTGGCCGGCCTCGGTGCCGCCACCTACGGCTTCAGCCCCACCCACAACCCGGCCGACCTGTTCACGACGCCCGCGCATGCGCAGGTCAATAACGAGGTCAAGAAGGTTCAGCAGCCGGTCGGGTTTGCCGACATCGTCGAGCGGGTGAAGCCGTCGGTGATCTCGGTCAAGGTCAATATTCGCGAGAAGGTCGCGAAGGATGACAGCAACAATAATGACGATTCGCCGTTCCAGCCGGGTTCGCCGATGGAGCGTTTCTTCCGCCGCTTCGGCGGTCCGGATGGCTTGCCCCCGGGCCTGCGCGGTGGACCGCGTGGCGGTGGCGTGGTGACGGGCCAGGGCTCCGGCTTCTTCATCTCGGCTGACGGCTTCGCCGTGACCAACAATCACGTCGTCGATGGCGCCGACAAGGTCGAAGTCACGACCGACGACGGCAAGACCTTCTCCGCCAAGGTGATCGGCACCGATCCGCGCACCGATCTCGCGCTGATCAAGGTCGAGGGCGGCTCCAACTTCCAGTTTGCCAAGCTCTCCGACACCAAGCCGCGGATCGGCGACTGGGTGCTGGCGGTCGGCAATCCCTTCGGTCTCGGCGGCACCGTGACCGCGGGCATCGTCTCGGCCTCCGGCCGCGACATCGGCAACGGCCCGTATGACGATTTCATCCAGATCGATGCGCCCGTGAACAAGGGCAATTCGGGCGGCCCGGCGTTCGACGTGTCCGGTGAGGTGATGGGCGTCAATACCGCGATCTACTCGCCGTCCGGCGGCAGCGTCGGCATCGCGTTCTCGATCCCGGCCCAGACCGTCAAGAGCGTCGTTGCCCAGCTGAAGGACAAGGGCTCGGTCAGCCGCGGCTGGATCGGCGTCCAGATCCAGCCGGTGACATCAGACATCGCCGACAGCCTCGGCATGAAGAAGGCCGAAGGCGCGCTGGTGGCCGAACCGCAGGCCAACGGCCCCGCGGCCAAGGCCGGCATCGAGTCCGGTGACGTCATCACCGCCGTCAATGGCGAGCCGGTGAAGGATGCGCGCGAACTCGCCCGCACCATCGGCGGCCTCGCGCCCGGCAATGCCGTGAAGCTGAACGTGCTGCACAAGGGGCAGGACAAGACCGTCAACCTCACGCTCGGCCAGTTGCCGAACAACCTGGAAGCCAAGGCTGACACCGACAACAACGGCGACAAGGGCAACTCGTCCCGTGGCACCGACGTGCCTAAACTGGGCCTCACTGTGGCACCCGCCAACAGCGTGGCCGGCGCCGGCAAGGAAGGCGTGGTCGTGACCGAAGTCGATCCCAAGAGTGCTGCCGCTGAGCGGGGCTTCAAGGAAGGCGACGTGATCCTCGAGGTCGCCGGCAAGTCCGTCGGCACCGCCGGTGAGGTGCGTGATGCGATCACCGCGGCGCGCAATGACAACAAGAACAGCGTTCTCATGCGCGTGAAGAGCGGCGGTTCGTCGCGCTTTGTGGCAGTGCCGCTGGCGAAGGGATAACTATCTATGAGTTGGAACGCGTCGCCGGCATTAGTCGCCCCCGCCGACGGCGCGTTCCGGGGGGCGGGCCCCTTGCTCGCTCCCTATGTTGCCTTTCGATGGAATATGCCCCCCTCTGTCGGAAGGTCTCAGGGCGGTGAGGTCCCCCAGCTTCACCGCCCACTTTTTTCAGCGCCGCATGATCCGGAAAAGTGGAAACCGGTTTTCCCCGGCGACAAACCCGGAACGGGTTTGCGCGGAGATCATGCGCCCACAAGATTCCCGGAATATTCGCGGTCGTCTTGCATGTGCAGGCCGGCCGCGCCATGCTGACAGAGGGCCCTTTCCCGTGACCGCAACCGCTCCGCAAATGCGTATCCTGATCATCGAAGACGACCGCGAGTCAGCCGACTATCTGGTCAAGGCATTCCGTGAAGTCGGCTATATCGCCGATCTCGCCTCCGACGGCGAGGAAGGCCTGTCGATGGCGGAGACCGGCGACTACGACGTGCTGGTTGTGGATCGCATGCTGCCGAAGCGGGACGGCCTGTCGCTGATCGGCATCCTGCGCGACAAAGGCAACCGGACGCCGGTCCTGATCCTGTCGGCGCTCGGCCAGGTGGACGACCGGATTAAGGGCCTGCGCGCCGGCGGCGACGACTATCTGCCGAAGCCCTATTCCTTCGCCGAGCTGCTCGCGCGCGTCGAGGTGCTGTCGCGGCGCAATGTCGGGCCGGCCGAGGAGACCACCTACCGCGTCGGCGACCTCGAGCTCGATCGCCTGTCGCATCGCGTCGCCCGCGGCAAGGATGAGCTGACCTTGCAGCCGCGCGAATTCCGCCTGCTCGAATATCTGATGAAGCATGCCGGGCAGGTGGTGACGCGGACCATGCTGCTCGAGAACGTCTGGGATTATCATTTCGATCCGCAGACCAACGTCATCGACGTCCACATCTCGCGGCTGCGCTCCAAGATCGACAAAGGCTTCGAGCGGCCGCTGCTGCATACCATCCGCGGCGCGGGGTATATGATCAGAGATGGCATTAGGTAGATCGTGACGGCCTTCGGCAAACTGATCCGGACCACGGCGTTTCGGCTGACGCTGGTCTACCTGTTCCTGTTCGCGCTGTTTGCCGCCTCGCTGCTGGCTTATTTCGCCTGGAACACGCGACGGCTGATCACCGAGCAGATCACGACCACCGTCAACGTCGAGATCGGCGAGATCACCGCCATCTATAACCGTCGCGGCCTGCACGGCCTGCTGACCACCATGGGCAATCGTGCGCTGCGGCCGGGCGCCAACCTCTATCTCTTGACGGCGCCGAACGGGCAGGCGCTGGCCGGCAATGTCGGCTCGCTGGCGCCTGGCGTGATGAGCGTCCAGGGCTGGAGCGAGACCGCCTATCGCCGGTTCGACGATCAGGACAAGACCGATCACCGCGCGCTGGTTCGGGTCACCGAGATGGACAACGGTTTCCGCCTGCTGGTCGGGCGCGACCTCGAGGAGCGGCGGCGGCTGTTCGGCATCGTCGCCAAGGCCGCGCAATGGTCGATCCTCGTCGTCGTCGTGCTCGGCATCGGCGGCGGCATCTTCGTCGCGCGCCGCGTGCTGCGCCGGATCGACGCCATGACCGGCACCACCAAGCGCATCATGGCGGGCGATCTGTCCGGCCGGCTGCCGGTCGGCCGCAGCGGCGACGAGCTCGACCGTCTCGCGGAAAATCTCAATGTCATGCTGGAGCGCATCGAGGCGCTGATGACGGGGCTGAAGGAGGTCTCCGACAACATCGCCCATGACCTCAAGACCCCGCTGACGCGGCTGCGCAACCGCGCCGAGGAGGCGCTGGCGCGGTCGGGCTCCGAGGCCGATTATCGCGCGGCGCTGGAGCGGACGATCGAGGAGTCCGACGGCTTGATCCGCACCTTCAACGCGCTGCTGATGATCGCGCGCGCCGAGTCCGGCCAGGCGCGCGGCAACATGGACGATTTCGACGGCGCCGACGTCGCCAATGGCATCCACGAACTGTACGAGCCGCTCGCCGAGGACGACGGCATGACGCTGCAGGTGAAGACCGCGCCGGCGCCGATTCACGGCAACCGCGAATTGATCAGCCAGGCGGTCGCCAATCTGGTCGAGAACGCGATCAAATATGGCAAGCCCGAACCGGGCGTAGAGCCGATGAAGGCCGATGCGCGGGAGATCCTGATCGAGGCCCGGCGCGAGGGCGATCAGGTCCTGCTCAGCGTCACCGACCACGGTCCGGGCATCCCCGAGGGTGACCGCAAGCACGCGGTGGAGCGCTTCGTCCGGCTCGAGGCCAGCCGCACCTTACCCGGTTCCGGTCTCGGCCTCAGCCTGGCCTCGGCGGTTGCCACGCTCCATGGCGGTGAGCTGCGGCTCGGCGATGCCCATCCGGGGCTGGTGGCCACCCTGGTGCTGCCGGCGCGGGCGGGCGGCAGTGACAGGCTTGCGGCTCAAACGCAGGATGTGCCACAGAAGGCGGCATGAATGCCGCCGCGCCGGGAAACGCGGATCGACACCTTCTGGCCGCGCGGTTCGCGGACGGACCGCGTGTCGCCGCTCCCGTATCCGCCGATCAGCGCCTGACCGACTGGTTCGCCGAGCTCGAGCCGGCGCAATCGGCTGCGCTCGCGGCGCTGCTGGAGCACCCGTTCGCGCGGGACATCCTGCGCGGCATTGCCGAATTCTCGCCCTATCTGTTCGAGCTCGCGCGGGCTGATGCCGCGCGGCTGATCCGGATCCTGTCGTGCGACCCGGAGTCGCATCTTGCGAACCTGATCGAGACGACCTCGCGCGACGTGCTCGCCGCCGGCAGCGAGGCCGACGTGATGGTTCTGCTTCGCCGCATGAAGGCGGAGGCTGCCCTGATGATCGCGCTGTGCGACATCGGCTGCGTCTGGCCGGTGATGCGGGTGACGGCGGCGCTGACCGACATTGCGGTGAATTCGGTGCAGTCGGCGCTGCGATATCTGTTCCTGCAGGAAATCGCCCGCGGCCGCATGACTGCCGTCGATCCCGAGCATCCGGAAGCGGGCTCCGGCCTGATCGTGCTTGCGATGGGCAAGATGGGCGCGGGCGAGCTGAACTATTCCAGCGACATCGACCTGATCGTGTTCTTCGATCGCACGGCCACCTCGCTCGCCGAGGATATCGAGCCGCAGCCGTTCTTCGTCCGCGTCACCCAGGCGATGGCGCGGATGCTGCAGCAGCGCTCGGGCGAGGGCTATGTGTTCCGGGTCGATCTCAGGCTGCGTCCGGACCCGGCCTCGACCCAGGTCGCGATCTCGACCGACGCGGCCTTGCATTATTACGAGCGTGAAGGGCGTACCTGGGAACGCGCCGCGATGATCAAGGCGCGGCCCTGCGCCGGCGATCCCAAGGCCGGCGATGCGTTGATCGCCGAGCTCGCGCCATTCGTCTGGCGCAAGCATCTGGATTTTGCGGCGCTGGCCGACGTCCACGACATGAAGCGGCAGATGCAGACCTATCGCGGCCAGAGCGAGATCTCGGTCGAGGGCCACAACGTCAAGGTCGGCCGCGGCGGCATCCGCGAGATCGAGTTCTTCGCCCAGACCCAGCAGCTGATCGCCGGCGGCCGCCATCCGGAGTTGCGGGTGCGGCCGACGCTGGAGGCGCTCAATGTCCTCGCCGAGAGCAACTGGATCACCTTTGAGGCGCGTGACGAGCTGACCACGGCCTACGAATTCCTGCGCCGGGTCGAGCACCGGCTGCAGATGATCGCCGACGAGCAGACCCACTCGCTGCCCGAGGAGCCGGAGGCGGTCGAGCGCTTCGCGCATTTCTTCGGCTACGAGAATCGTGAGGCCTTCGCCAGGGATCTGCTCGGCCAGCTCAAGATCGTGCAGAACCATTACGGCAAGCTGTTCGAGGGCGACGATCCGACCGGGAGCGCGAAGCTGCCGGACGTCGACTACGGGGCGGGCCCCGAAGACGGTCGCCTGATCGAGCATCTCGCCAGTCTCGGCTTCAAGAAGCCGGTCATGGTCGCCGGCACCGTGCAGCAATGGATCGAGGGCGATTATCGCGCGCTGCGCGTGGAGGCGACGCGGGCGGCGTTCCTCGAATTCATTCCCGGCCTGATCGACGGCCTCGCGGATGCCGAGGAGCCGGACGATGCGGTCGCGGCATTCGACCGTTTCCTGGGCGCGTTGCAGCGCGGCGGGCGGCTGATCTCGCTGCTCAGCCAGAACCGCGATTTCGTTGCGCTGGTGGCGCTGATCCTCGGTGCGGCGCCGCGGCTCGGCGACATGCTGGCGCGGCAGCCGCAGATCATGGACGGTCTGGTCGATCCACGCTTCTTCGGCGCGATGCCGGACAAGAAGGAGCTGTCGGCGCGGCTCGCCGCCACGCTGCAGGACGCGTCCTCCTATGAGGACTTCCTCGATCGTCTGAGATTGTTCGGGCAGGAGAGCCTGTTCCTGATCGGCACGCGGATCCTGTCGGGCACGGTGTCGGCGCAACACGCCAGCACGGCCTTTGCCGATGTCGCCGAAGGCATCGTGCACACCGTGCACGGTCTCGTCACCGACCAGTTCGCCGCGCAATATGGCCGGATCAAGGGGCAGGAGACTGCGATCGTCGCGATGGGCCGACTGGGCAGCCGCGAGATGACCGCGTCCTCCGACCTCGATTTGATCCTGCTCTACGATTTCGACGGCGAGGCGCCGGACTCCGACGGAGAGCGCTCGCTGCACGGCGCGCAGTATTTTGCCCGCTTCACCCAGCGCCTGATCAGCGCATTCACGACCCGGACCAATTACGGCGTGCTCTATGACGTCGACATGCGGCTGCGGCCGTCGGGGCGGGCCGGTCCGGTCGCCTCGCGGATCGATTCGTTTTCCGACTACCAGGAGCGCGAGGCGTGGACCTGGGAGCACATGGCGCTGACGCGTGCGCGCGTGATCTCGTCGTCGCCGCAATTCCGCGAGAGGATCGAGGCGATCATCCGCAGCGTCCTGACCCGGCCGCGCGATGAGGCATCGACCGCGGCCGACGTTGCCGACATGCGGCGCGCGATCGCGCTGGAGAAGGGCGAGGACGATGTCTGGGACCTCAAGCTTGCCGCCGGCGGGCTCGTCGACATCGATTTCATCGCGCAATATCTCCAGCTCGCGCACGCCTCAGCGAAGCCGGAGATCCTCAGCGTCTCGACGCTGCAGGTGCTCGAGCATGCCGCCAAGCTCGGCCTGCTCGGCCAGTCGGAAGCCGAGATCCTGCGCTCGGCGGCGCGGCTCTATCATGATCTGACGCAGATCCTGCGGCTGTGCGTCACCGGCAAGTTCAATCCGGAGACCGCGGGCGAGGATCTGCGGCGCGTGATGGCGCGGGCCGGCGACGCGCCGGATTTCTCCGCACTGGAAGCCCGCCTGCGCGAGACGCAAGGCGAGGTACGCCGCGTCTTCAACACGATCGTGGGATAGGGGTACCCGACCCGTCATCCTGAGGTGCGAGCGAAGCGAGCCTCGAAGGATGCACGGCCCCCGTAGATTCACGCGGAAGGAGCAGGGCCGTCGACCCTTCGAGACGCCGCTGCGCGGCTCCTCAGGGTGACGGTGATAGAGCTGGGTGCAGCCCCTCGCTACGCCTGCTGCTTCAGCTTCTGCAGGGCATCGCGGACGTCGGGGTCGAGGCCGGCGCCGCCGGTGTCGAGATGGGCGAAGATCTGCTTGCGCATCCTGGGGTCCCAGAACTTCCAGATGTGCTCGGAAATGCCCTGCACCGCGCGGTCGTGTCCCTGGCTGTGGAAGAACTTTCCGATCTGGTTCGCCATATAGACCAGTTTGTCAGGCGACGACGACATAAGCGGACTCCTTGCCGGGCACCGCGCCTGTGACGCGTTCCGGATGCGTAAAGATTTCAAATCCGTCGGCGCGCGCGATCGCGGCAAGCGTGATGCCGGCGGCGTCCGCCATCCGCACCGCAAGCGCGGTCGGGGCCGACACCGCAGCAATCAGCGGCGCGCCGATCGCGGCGGTCTTCTGCACCATTTCGACCGAGACGCGGCTGGTCACCAGCACGATGCCGTCACTTGCGGCGACCTTGTCGCGGGCCAGCGCGCCGGCGAGCTTGTCGAGCGCATTGTGGCGGCCGACATCTTCGCGCAGCGCGACGATGCCGCGCGTGGCGGTCCAGAACGCGGCGGCGTGCACCGCGCGGGTCTGGTGGTTGATCTCCTGCAGCGGCGCGACCGCCGCCACCGCTGTCATGATCTCGCGCGGTGCGAAGACGCGGCCCGCGGGCACCACCGCGGCCGGCCGGACCGCCTCGCTGATGGAATCAAGACCGCACAGGCCGCAGCCGGTCGGGCCGGCGATGTTGCGCCGCCGCTCGGCGATCCGCGCGGCCTTGTCGGGCTTGAGCCACATCCGAAGCTCGATGCCGTCATCGAGCTCGACGATGTCGAGGGTCTCGATCTCGTCGGCTGATTGCACGATGCCTTCGCTCAGGCTGAAGCCGACCGCGAAGTCGCCGAGGTCCTCGGGCGAGCCCATCATCACGGCGTAGGTGCCGCCATTATAGGTCAGCGCCAGCGGCGTCTCTTCCGGGATCAGGCGCGCGCCCTCGCTGAAGACGCCGTCGCGCCAGACCTTCCGTATCGCCTTGTGGACCGGTTCGCGCATCGCTACTCCGCGGCTTCCACCACCGGCGCGATGCGCCGGGAGTTGCGCGCCTGCTCGTCATAGGCCTTCTGCCAGTCGGACGGACCGTTCGACGGCGAGATCTGCACGGCGGTGACCTTGTACTCCGGACAGTTGGTCGCCCAGTCCGAGAAGTCGGTCGTGATGACGTTGGCCTGGGTGTCCGGGTGATGGAACGTGGTGTAGACCACGCCCGGTGCGACGCGGTCGGTGATCAGCGCGCGCAGCGTGGTCTCGCCGGCACGGCTCGCCAGCCGTACCCAGTCGCCGTCGCGCACGCCGCGCTGCTCGGCATCGTGCGGATGGATTTCGAGCCGGTCCTCGGCGTGCCACACCACGTTCTCGGTGCGGCGGGTCTGCGCGCCGACATTGTACTGGCTGAGGATGCGGCCGGTGGTGAGCAGCAGCGGGTAGCGTGGGCCGGTGCGCTCGTCGGTCGCGATATATTCGGTGATGATGAACTTGCCCTTGCCGCGCACGAAGCCGCCGATATGCATCACGGGCGTGCCTTCCGGCGCCTTCTCGTTGCAAGGCCACTGCACCGAGCCGAGTTCATCGAGTCTGGCATAGGAGACGCCGGTGAAGGTCGGCGTCAACGCGGCGATCTCGTCCATGATCTCAGACGGATGGCTGTAGTTCATCTCGTAGCCCATCGCCTTGCCAAGCATGATCGTCACTTCCCAGTCGGCATAGCCGTTGAGCGGCGTCATCACCTTGCGGACGCGCTGGATGCGCCGCTCGGCGTTGGTGAAGGTACCGTCTTTCTCGAGGAAGGTCGAGCCGGGCAGGAAGACGTGGGCGTAGTTCGCGGTCTCGTTCAGGAAGAGATCGTGGACGATGACGCATTCCATCGCCGACAGCGCCGCCACCACATGCTTGGTGTTCGGGTCGGATTGCAGGATGTCCTCACCCTGCACATAGAGCCCCATGAAGGTGCCTTCGATCGCGGCGTCGAACATGTTGGGGATGCGCAGGCCCGGCTCCTTGTTGAGCTTGACGTTCCACATCGCCTCGAACTGCTCGCGCACCGCATCGCCGGAGATGTGGCGATAGCCGGGCAGCTCGTGCGGGAACGAGCCCATGTCGCAGGAGCCCTGCACGTTGTTCTGGCCGCGCAGCGGGTTCACACCGACGCCGGGCCGGCCGATATTGCCGGTCACCATCGCGAGGTTGGCGATCGCGATCACGGTGGTCGAGCCCTGGCTGTGTTCGGTGACGCCGAGCCCGTAATAGATCGCGCCGTTGCCGCCGGTAGCGTAGATGCGCGCCGCCTCGCGCAGAGCCTTGGGATCGACGCCGGTCATGATCGCGGTCGCTTCGGGGCTGTATTTCTCCTGGGCGACGAAGGCGGCCCATTCCTCGAACTCGCTCCAGTCGCAGCGTTCGCGCACGAAGCTCTCGTTGACGAGCCCTTCGGTGACGATGACGTGGGCGAGCGCCGTGACCACCGCGACGTTCGTGCCGGGCATCAGCGGCAGATGCAACGCCTTTACATGCGGTGATTCCACCATCTCGGTGCGGCGCGGATCGAGCACGATCAGCTTGGCGCCCTGGCGCAGCCGCTTCTTCAGCCGCGAGGCGAACACCGGGTGAGCCGAGGCCGGGTTGGCGCCGATGATCATCACGACGTCGGTGTCTTCAACCGAATCGAAATCCTGGGTGCCGGCCGAGGTGCCGAAGGTCTGCGACAGGCCGTAGCCGGTCGGCGAATGGCAGACGCGGGCACAGGTGTCGACATTGTTGTTGCCGAATCCGCCGCGGATCAGCTTCTGCACAAGGTAGGTCTCTTCGTTGGTGCAGCGCGAGGAGGTGATGCCGCCGACCGCGTCGCGGCCGTATTTCTGTTGAATGCCCTTGAACTTGGCGGCGGCGAAATTCAGCGCCTCGTCCCACGACACCTCCTGCCAGGGATCCTCGATCCGCTCGCGGATCATCGGCTTCAGGATGCGCTCCTTGTGGGTGGTGTAGCCCCAGGCGAAGCGGCCCTTGACACAGGAATGGCCGCGGTTGGCCTTGCCGTCCTTCCACGGCACCATGCGCACCACTTCCTCGCCACGCATCTCGGCCTTGAACGCGCAGCCGACGCCGCAATAGGCGCAGGTAGTGACGACCGAATGTTCGGGCTGGCCGATCTCGATCACGGATTTTTCGGTCAGCGTCGCGGTCGGGCAGGCCTGTACGCAGGCGCCGCAGGACACGCATTCGGAGCCGAGGAAGCTCTCGCTCATGCCGGGCGAGACGCGGCTGTCGAAGCCGCGGCCGGAGATCGTCAGCGCGAAGGTGCCTTGCACTTCCTCGCAGGCGCGGACACAGCGCGAGCAGACGATGCACTTGGAGGGATCGTAGGTGAAATACGGATTGGATTCGTCCTTCGGCATCCAGTTGTCGTTTTCGCAGCCGTGCGATTTGGCGAAGACGTGGTTCTCGCCTTCATAGCCGTAACGCACGTCGCGCAGGCCGACGGCGCCTGCCATGTCCTGCAATTCGCAATCGCCGTTCGCCGCACAGGTCAGGCAGTCCAGCGGATGGTCGGAGATGTAGAGCTCCATCACGCCCTTGCGCAGCTTCTTCAGCCGATCGCTCTGGGTGTGTACGACGAGGCCCGGCATCACCGGCGTGGTGCAGGAGGCCGGCGTGCCGGCGCGGCCCTCGATCTCGACCAGGCAGAGCCGGCAGGAGCCGAAGGCGTCGACCATATCGGTCGCGCAGAGCTTTGGAATCTGCGTGCCGGCTTCCATCGCCGCGCGCATGATCGAGGTGCCCTCGGGCACCGTGATCTGATTGCCGTCGATGGTCAGCGTGACCATCGCCTCGGATTTGGATTTTGGCGTGCCGAAATCGATTTCCTGGATCAGCGACATCGTGATCTCCTTGCTATTCCGCGGCCTGCAGCCGGGCCGGTGCGGGACCTAAATCTCCGCCAAAATCTTCCCGGAAGTGTTTCAGTGCGCTCATCACGGGGTAGGGCGTGAAGCCGCCGAGTGCGCACAGCGATCCGAATTTCATGGTGTTGCAGAGGTCTTCGATCACGGCGAGGTTTTCCGCCACGCGCTCGCCGTTGATGATCTTGTTGATGGTCTCGACGCCGCGGGTCGAGCCGATCCGGCACGGTGTGCACTTGCCGCAGGATTCGATCGCGCAGAACTCCATCGCGAAGCGCGCCTGCTTGACCATGTCGACGGTGTCGTCGAACACCACGATGCCGCCATGGCCGATCAGGCCGTCGCGCGCGGCGAATGCCTCATAGTCGAACGGCGTATCGAACAGCGCGCGGGGGAAATAAGCGCCGAGCGGGCCGCCGACCTGCACCGCGCGCACCTCGCGTCCGGTGAAGGTGCCGCCGCCGATCTCGTCGACGAGCTCGCCGAGCGTGACGCCGAACGCGGTCTCGAACAGCCCGCCATATCTGATGTTGCCGGCGAGCTGGATAGGCATCGTGCCGCGCGAGCGGCCCATGCCGAAATCGGCGTAGGCCTTGGCGCCGTTGTCGAGGATGAAGGGGATCGCCGCGAACGACAGCACGTTGTTGATCACGCTAGGACGGCCGAACAGGCCCTTATGCGCGGGCAGCGGCGGCTTGGCCCGCACGATGCCGCGGCGGCCCTCGAGGCTCTCCAGCAGCGAGGTCTCTTCGCCGCAGACATAGGCGCCGGCGCCGACCCGTACTTCGAGATCGAACTCATGCGCCGAGCCGCCGATGCGCTTGCCGAGGAAGCCGGCGCGCCGGGCGGCCGCGATCGCCGCGTTCATCGCCTCGACCGCGTGCGGATATTCCGAGCGGATGTAGATGTAGCCCTTGGTGGCGCCTACCGTGGTACCCGCGATCGTCATGCCCTCGATCACGACGAAAGGGTCGCCTTCCATGATCATGCGGTCGGCGAAGGTGCCGCTGTCGCCTTCGTCGGCATTGCAGACAATGTATTTGCGGTCGGCGCTGGCCTGCGCCACCGTCTTCCACTTGATGCCGGTCGGGAAGCCGGCGCCGCCGCGGCCGCGCAGGCCCGAGGTCATGACATCGGCGAGGATCTGGTCGGAGCTTAGCGTCAGCGCCCGCTCCAGGCCTCTGTAGCCGCCATGGGTGCGGTAGTCGTCGACCGAGCGCGGATCGACCACGCCGCAGCGGACGAAGGTCAGTCTCGTCTGGCGCTTCAGCCAGGGGATCTCATCCGTGACACCAAGCCGCAGGGCATGCTGGCCGTTGCCGGCCATCGCATCGAGCAGCGACGGCACGTCGGCCGGGGTCACCGGGCCGAACGCGACGCGGCCCTCGGCGGTCGAGAGCTCAACCATCGGCTCCAGCCAGCACAGCCCGCGCGAGCCGTTCCTGACGATCTCGATTGCTGCGCCACGCGCTGCTGCGGCTTGCGCGAAGGCGAGGGCGACCTCGTCGGCGCCGACCGCGACCGCGGCGGCATCGCGGGGGACGTAAATTCGCATCGTCATCGCTGTGCCTCCGCGACCAGCGCGTCGATGCGCGCTTCATCGAGGCGGCCGACCAGCCGGCCATCCAGCATCGCCGAGGGTGCGGTGGCGCAGAGCCCGAGGCAGTAGATCGGCTCCAGCGTCACCCGCTCATCCGCCGTGGTATTGCCTAAGGATACGCCGAGCTTTGCCTCCGCGCGCGCCGCAAGCCGATCGCCGCCGGCGGCCTGGCAGGCCTCGGCGCGGCAGAGCTTGAGGACGTGGCGTCCGGCAGGTCGCTTCCGGAAGTCGTGGTAGAAGGTGAACACGCCGTGCACCTCGGCGCGGGACAGATTGAGCGCCTCCGCCACCATCGGGATCGCGGGCTCCGGCACGTAGCCGAAGGCTTCCTGCAGCGCGTGCAGGATCACCAGCGTGGCGCCTTCAGGCCCGGCATGCTCGGCGATGATCTCCGCGCCGCGCGCCTTGTCCCAAGGTTCGTATCCCACCGTCATCAGCGCTTCTCACGATCAGTTTTTTGCTTTGCACATGAGAATTGGAATCCTTCGAAACATCAATAAAGCTGTCTCATGCGGCGATTGCGAAACGCGATTAATAGCGTTGCCGAATGGGTCGATCCGGGATCGCAATAATGTTCTGGAATCACGGACTTCCGGGACGCTTTGGATTTCGGGATCGCACCCCGATCGTGCTACCTATGGACACGTCGGGCTGCCATCTGGGGCGCCGTTTTCCGAAGGGGTTTGAACCTTGATCGACAAGCTGGAACTTCTGCTGGCGCTGGCCAAGGAACGGCATTTCGGCCGGGCTGCGGAGGCCTGCGGGGTCACCCAGCCGACCATGTCGACCAGTCTCAAGCAGCTCGAGGAAATCCTCGGCGTCATGCTGGTGCAGCGCGGATCGCGCTTCCAGGGTTTCACGCCGGAGGGCGAACGGACGCTGGACTGGGCGCGGCGCATCGTCGGCGATGCGCGGGCGATGAAGCAGGAGATCAACAGCCTCAAGGACAAGCTGTCGGGCGAGATCCGGATCGCGGCGATCCCGACCGCGCTCGGCATGGTGGCCTCGCTCACCACGCCGTACCGGGCGCGCCATCCCGACGTGCGGTTTCGCATCCAGTCGTGCACGTCCGCCGACGTGCTCGGCCTGCTCGAAAATCTCGAGGTCGATGCCGGGCTGACCTACATCGAGAACGAGCCGATCGGCAAGGTCCGCACCATCCCGCTCTACAACGAGAGCTATCGTCTGCTGACAGCGCCGGATGCGATGTTCGGCGACCGCAAGCAGGTGACGTGGAAGGAAGTCGGTACCGTGCCGCTGTGCCTGCTGACGCCCGACATGCAGAACCGCCGCATCATCGATCGCGCGCTGACTTCGGTCGGTGCGGAGGCGACACCGTCGCTGACGTCGAATTCCCTGCTCGTGCTCTACACCCATGTGAAGACCGGACGCTGGGCCAGCGTGATGCCGGCCAAGCTCGCCGAGACGCTCGGCCTTGCCGATGCCGTGCGCAGCATTCCGATCGTCGATCCGGTTGTCGACTACAGCATCGGCCTCGTGATCCCGCAGCGTGATCCAATGACGCCGCTGATCGCAGCCCTGGTGCAGGTCGCGCGCGAGGTCGCGCCGAAGCTGGAGAGCGCGTAGCGCCGGGCAATCGAGGCGCTTCCAAGACGGTTCCCATTCCGACGACCGCCGGCCTAGCCCCGGGGCGAAGCAATTGTCCTGCGCGCATGGCAACCTTGGAACTCAGCGACGGCTGAGCGGTTTCATTGCGACGTCCCGGTCAGCGAGCAGGAGCTGCTTTGAATCGTCGCCAGTTACTCCACGGATCGGCCATGTTGCCGGCACTCATGCTTTTGCCGCAGCGGGAGGCCGCTGCGGCGGGCAACACGGCTGATGCACCCTTCAACCCGTCGATGGTGAGGGAGCTCGCCCGCAATCTCGCCGGCAAGTCGTTCGAGGCGCCGGACGAGAAGTTGCCGAATGGCCTGACGGACCTGAACTACGATCAGTACCGCTCGATCCGCTTCGTGCCGGAGCGCGCGCTGTGGCGCGGCGCGAGGCTGCCGTTCGAGGCGCAGTTCTTCCACCGCGGCTTCTTCTACAAGAACAAGGTCAAGATCTTCGAGGTCGCGGACGGCAAGGTCAGCGAAGTCAGCTACAGCAAGGACATGTTCTCGTTCGGTGAGACCGTGCCTGCCTTCACCGAGACCGATCTCGGCTTCGCCGGATTTCGGATCCACGCGCCGATCAACAAGCCTGACTATTACGACGAGGTCTGCGTCTTCCTCGGAGCGAGCTATTTCCGCGCCGTCGCCAAGGATGAGACCTATGGCCTGTCGGCGCGTGGCCTGTCGATCGATACCGGCGAGGCGAAGGGCGAGGAGTTTCCGTTCTTCAAGGCGTTCTGGCTCGAGCGCCCGGTGCCCAACGCGACATCCCTCGTGATTCACGCGTTGCTCGACAGCAAGAGCTGCGCGGCGAGCTATCGCTTCACGATCAGGCCGGGGAAGACCACGGTGTTCGATGTCGAGGCATCGCTCTATCCGCGCGCCGATCTCGAGCACGCCGGCGTTGCGCCGATGACCAGCATGTTCTTCTTCGGGCCGAACGATCGCAACGAGGTCGATGACTTCAGACCGTCGGTGCACGATTCCGACGGGCTCGCGATCTACAACGGCAGGGGCGAGAGCCTGTGGCGTCCGCTGAGCAATCCGCGCGACCTCCAGATCAGCACGTTCCAGGACATCAATCCGCACGGCTTCGGGCTGATGCAGCGGGAGAAGAATTTCTTCGCCTATCAGGACATCGAGTCGAGCTTCGAGAAGCGCCCGAGCCTGTGGGTCGAGCCGATCGGCGATTGGGGCGAGGGCGCGGTCATCCTGTTCGAGATTCCGACCAAGGAGGAGATCCACGACAACATTGCCGCGTTCTGGCGGCCGAAGGCGCCGCTCAAGGCCAAGAGCGAGACCAATCTCACCTATCGCCTGCATTGGGGATCTGACGCGCCGAAGCCGCATTCGCTGGCGCGCTTCACGCGCACTGGCATCGGCGCGCATGGTGAGAACAGCAAGCTGTTCGTGCTCGATCTGTTCGGCGACAATCTGAAGGGTGTCGATCCCAAGAGCATCAAGGGCGTCGTATCGGCCGAGAAGGCCGAGATCACGAACATCGTTACGCAGCCGAACCCGAACACCGGCGGATGGCGGCTGAGCTTCCAGTGCGCCGTCAAGAAGGATCCGATCGAGCTGCGCGCCCATCTGGCGCAGGATGACAAGCCGCTTTCGGAGGTCTGGGTCTATCGATGGGCGCCATAGTCACGTCGCCTCGTCCCGACGTCGCGGCAGCAGCCGAAGGCTTCCTGCCACGAGAGAGCCCGCTTGCGATGGCGGCGGCCGACCTCGGCCGGCCGCCGCGCGCGGTGAGCAAGCCGGTGTCGGTCGGTGCGGGCATGTTCATGCGCCGCGCTTTCGTCCTGATGCTGACCGTCGCACTGACCGGCGCTGGCGCCTACGAGATGTACATGGTGGTCCAGGTCGGCGGCGTGACGATCATGGAAGGCATGGTGCTGGTCCTGTTCGTGGCGCTGCTTGCCTGGATCGCGTTCTCGTTTGCTTCGGCGCTCGCCGGCTTCTTCGTGCTGCTTCGACGCAACGGGAACGCCTTGCCGATCCGCGATGATGGTCCGCTGCCGCGGATCGCGAGCCGGACCGCAGTGCTGCTTCCGACCTATAACGAGAATCCACATCAATTGATGGCGCGCCTGCGCGCCATTCACGAGTCCGTCGAGGCGACCGGACAGGGCGAAAGCTTCGACTGGTTCGTGCTGAGCGACACGCGCGATCCCGATATCTGGATCGCGGAGGAACAGGCGTTCCTTTCGCTCAGCGATGCCTGCGGTGGTGGGCGGCTCTATTACCGGCATCGCGCCGACAACACTGCGCGGAAGTCCGGCAATGTCGGCGAGTGGATCACGCGGTTCGGCGGCGCCTACCAGTTCATGATCGTGCTCGACGCCGACAGCCTGATGTCGGGTGACACCATGGTGCGGATGGTTCACGCCATGGAGACCAATCCGCAGGCGGCGTTGCTGCAGACGCTGCCCATCATCGTCAATGCGCGCAGCCTGTTCAGCCGCCTGCAGCAGTTCGCCGGCCGGCTGTACGGACCGATGGTCGCCGCCGGCGTCGCGTGGTGGCACGGCTCCGAGGGCAATTACTGGGGGCACAATGCCATCATCAGGATTCGGGCCTTTGCGGAGCAGGCGGGCCTGCCCGAACTCTCCGGGCGCAAGCCGTTCGGCGGACATATCCTGAGCCACGATTTCGTCGAGGCGGCACTGATGCGGCGCGCCGGCTGGGGCATCTACATGGCGCCGATGCTCGGCGGCAGCTTCGAGGAGGTGCCGCCGTCGCTGTTGGATTTTGCCGCGCGCGACCGGCGCTGGTGCCAGGGCAATCTGCAGCACCTCGCGGTGCTGACCACGCGCCGCCTGCACTGGATCTCGCGGCTGCACTTCATGACCGGGATCGGCTCCTACATCACCGCGCCGCTCTGGCTTGCGTTCCTGCTGCTCGGAATCCTGATCTCGCTGCAGGCGCGCTTCATTCGTCCCGAATATTTCCCGAAGGGCTTCTCGCTGTTTCCGAACTGGCCGGCGCAGGATCCCGTGCTCGCCGCGTGGGTGTTCGGTCTCACGATGGCGCTCCTGATCGTGCCGAAGCTGCTCGGCTTCATCCTGCTGCTGACGAGGAGGGATGTACGCCGGCAATTCGGCGGCGGCTTTAGGGCGTTGTCAGGTGTGATCGCCGAGGTGCTGATCTCGGCAATGATCGCGCCCGTCATGATGGTGTTCCAGTCGATCGCCGTCGTCGAGATCCTGCTCGGCCGGGATGCCGGCTGGCAGACGCAGCGGCGCGACGACGGCGAGGTCGAGCGCCGGGAGCTCTATCGGAAATACGGCATCCCGACCGCGTGCGGCGTCGCGATGGCGGCGAGCGCCTATGCGGTGTCATTGCCGCTGCTGCTGTGGATGTCGCCGGTGATCGTCGGTCTCTTGTTTGCGATCCCGATCGGCGCCTGGACCGCCAAGCCCGCGATGCGCGCGCTGTTCATGACGCCGGAGGAGGTCGGGCCGCCGGGCGTGCTGGTCCGTGCCAACGAACTGGCGTCGTCGCCCGCCCAGGCCTCGGCCCCCGCGCTCGCAATGCTCCGGCAGGATTCCGACCTGCTGCATCGTCATCTCTCGTCGCTACCGCCGGCGAGGCGCCGCGGTCCGGACGAGATCGATCCTGACCTCGCGATGGCGCGCGCGCGGATCGAGGCGAGCGGGAGCTTCAACGAGGCGGTCGAGCATCTCACGCCGCGCGAGACGCTCGCCGTCCTCGGCGATTCCGTCCTGCTGGAAGGGGTGCTTGCGAAGTAGTGTGGGGGCTCAGGCCGCTTCCGGTAACCTGGTCTGCAGCGAGCGCGGATCGCGGGGCAGCGTGATGCGGACGACGGTGCCAATGCCGAGCTTGGAGCGCAGCTTCATCGAGCCGCCGTGCAGGTTGGTGAGCGAGCGCGCGATCGCAAGTCCGAGGCCCGAGCCCTGGTAGCTCTTGGTGAGCTGGCTCTCGACCTGCTCGAACGGCTTGCCGAGCCGCCGCAGCGATTCCGGTGCGATGCCGATGCCGCTGTCGGCGATCAGCAGCACGATCGAGCCATCCAGCATCTGGCCGCGCACCAGCACGCGGCCGTGATCCGGCGTGAACTTCACGGCGTTGGAGAGCAGGTTGACGATGATCTGCTTGACCGCGCGGCGGTCGGCGACGACCGAGATCGTGCTTTCGATATCCGATTCAAGCGACAGGCCCTTGTGCTCGGCGCGGCCGGAGACCACCCGCAGCGACTCGGCGAGGATGCCGGAGAGGTCGAGCGGCTCCATGTCGAACTTCATCCGGCCGGCCTCGATCTTCGACATGTCGAGAATGTCGTTGATGACCTCGAGCAGGTATTTCCCCGAGGTCAGGATGTCGTGGCAATACTCCGCGTACTTGTCCGAGCCGAGTGTCCCGAACAGGCCGGAGCCCATGATCTCGGAGAAGCCGATGATGGCGTTGAGCGGCGTGCGCAGCTCATGGCTCATATTGGCGAGGAACTTCGACTTCGCGGCGTTGGCGTCCTCGGCGCGGGTCTTTTCCTGCGAATATTTCTCGGCGAGATCGGCGAGCTCGACGGCCTGGCGCTCCAGCTCGGATTGCGAGCGCTGCAGGTCGATCACGGTGGCGCGCAGGCGGAGATCGTTGTCGACCAGCTTCTGCTCGTGCGCCTTGATGCGGGTGATGTCGGTGCCGACCGAGACGTAGCCGCCGTCCTTGGTGCGGCGCTCGCTGATATGCAGCCAGCTGCCGTCGTCGAGCTGCGCCTCGAAGGTGCGCGCGCCCGGCGCCGGCACACCGCTCTCGTGCAGGCGGGTGCGCACCTCGGGCATGCTGCCGACCTCGATCACGGTCTCATAGGAGGTGCCGGGGCTGACGGCGGAATCGGGCAGCTTGTGCAGCCGCTGGAAGTGCGAGTTGCAGAGCACGAGGCGGTCCTCGGCGTCCCAGAGTACGAAGGCCTCGGGAATGGTCTCGATGGCGTCGCGCAGCCGGAGGTCGGCTTCCACCGACTTCTCGGCGAGGCTCTTCTGTTCGGTGATGTCGACCGCGATGCCGATCAAATGCAGCCCGCTGTCGGCCGCGGCGTGGCTGAGCTCGCAGCGGACGCGCAGCCAGATCCAGTGGCCGCCGACATGGCGCATGCGGAAGCTCTGGTCGATGTGATCGATCTTGCCCGAGATCAGCTGCTCGGCGATGTCGAACAGGTTGATGTCGTCGGAGTTCACCAGCGCGTTGACCTCGCCGAAGGTGAGCAGGTCGTTGCGGGTATCGAGGCCGAGCAGGGTGAACATCGACTGCGACCAGAATATCCGGCCGCGCGACAGGTCCCAGTCCCACAATCCGCAGCGGCCGCGATTGAGCGCGGTGTCGATCCGGCCGCGCACGGCGTCGTTGATCAGGTCGCCCTCGCGGGCGCGGGTCGATTGCCAGTGGAAGGCGAAGCCGAGGATCAGCACCACGAAGCTCGTGGTCGCCGACAGCGTCACCGAGAGTGCGGCGTCCGATCCCCAGATCGGCTCGTTCATCTCCTGGATCACGACGACCTGGCCGGGCAGCGACTTGACGAGCTGCGAGATCGCCAGCGCGCCGGTGCCGCCCGGCAGCGTCATGTCGCTGACCGCGCCCTGCTGGCCCGGTGCGACCAGGAGCTGCGCGGTGGAGACGATGTCGAGGACGCGGTCGTTCTCGCCGGCGCCGTCGATCGGCACGCGGGCCAGCACGCGGTGATCGGCGCTGGTGATGATGACATGGCGGCCGTTGGCGATGCCCCAGGACGGAATGAGATCCGGCAGCAGCTCCTGCATCCGCTCGATATTGGCGAGCCGGTCGCGGCGCACCGAGGTCAGGCGGTCGAGACGCTCGGCGAGGATGTCGGAGAGCGCGGCCAGGTCGCGCTTCGTCGCGCCGCGCTTCTGCCGGTTCTGGTCGATCACCTGGACGAAGGCGCCGAGGCAGATCGTGATGAGGAAGGCGATGATCAGCGTAGGGACAGCGCGGCGCAGTGCAGGCTCGGCCGTCAAGAGCCTGTGATAGGCCGGTTTCGCGATCGACTGTGCCAATCCCTTGATCGAATCGGATTGGACACAAGCGTTCGCTGCATGCGCGCGCGCCATGCCTTAGACCCCCATCTAAGCTGATTTTTTACCCGGATCGGATGCTCCCCTCGTCGCATCCGAATCATGATGATTTGAATCCAGATTTCGCGGGCTGTCGAGAGTCAACGATTCGTTAATGCGAAAAAATTCTTGTCCAAGACAGAATCAGTGCGCGCAAAGTGAGTCCGAAACAGGAACGGCTCCGTAGAATTACGCGCGCGTCGGTTCTGCGTGACTGATCACACGCTTCACGGTGGGGAACGCGCGGCGCAGCTTGCGTTCGATCTCGTCGACGCTTTCGTGCACCTTGATCACACTCATCGAGGGCTCAGCGCGGCAATGGAAGTTGACGACCTCGCCGGCGTCGGTGTTGCGGACCCGCACATTATGGATGTCATGGATCGCGCCGCCATCGGCGAATCCGGTCAGCGCGGTCTTGATCGCTTCAACGCGGTCGGGCGCGGCGTCGGTTCCCCACGGCAGTTCCGGCTCGAGCGGCTCGATATGGGTGTCGACCTCGACGTCCTCGCCAAAATCCTCGCGGATCGCGCGCTCGAGCTCGTGGGCGATGTCGTGTGCGGCGTCCAGCGCCATGTTGCTATCGACCTCGAGGTCGATGCCGACGATCAGCTTGCCGCCGATGTCGTGCACGGTGACGTGGTGGATAGCGAGGCCGGAGTTGCGCGCGATCACCATGATGCGCTCGCGCACGCTCTCATTGTCGCGCGCCACCGGCACCGCGGTGAAGGTGAGATCGGCGTCGCCGAACGTCTTGGTCATCGCCTGCTGTGCCCTGCGCTTGATGTCCTCGACGCGGTCGATCGGATAGGTGCGCGGCACGGCGGCAATGGCGTCGATGAAATGCGTGGCGCCGACCATGCGGACCCGTAGCCGCTCGACGTCGACCACGCCCGGCACGGCCTTGATGGCCGCGGTGGCCTTTTCCAGCGCGCCTTCGGGCGCGCGGTCGAGCAGGGTCTCGACCGTCTCGCGCGCCATGCGCAGGCCGAGCAGGGCGATCATCACGGCAACCGCGATGGCGGCCGCGGCATCGCCCCACCAGAAGCCGAAGCCCGCCAGCACCAGGCCGACAATGACGGCCGCGGATCCCATCACGTCGGAGGCGAAATGGAGTGCGTCGGCGGCCAGCGCCTGGCTCTTGGTGTCGCGCGCGGCGCGGTGCAGCGCGCGGGCGCGCCACAGATTGACGCCGATATCGAGGACCAGGACGACGAAGGGAACGGCTGATATCGAGGGCGGCGGCGCGCCTTCGCGCAAATGGCTGTAGGCCTGCACCAGGATGCCGCCGGCCAGCACATAGAGCAGGGCGATGACGAAGAGCGCCGAGACGCTTTCGAACTTGCCGTGGCCGTAATGATGCTCGGCGTCGGCCGGCTGGTCCGACACCCGCACCACCGCCCAGGTAATGATGGTGGCGACGAGGTCGATCGAAGAGTGCAGCGCCTCGGAGATCAGCGCCAGCGATCCGATGGCGATGCCGACGACGAATTTCGCCACGGCCATGCTGCCGCTGGCAAGGATCGAGATCGCGGCGACTGATGTCTTGGTGTTGGGTGTGCTGGTGCTGGAAGAGCTCATGGGCGGGGGTTTAGCAGGGAGTCCGTGAACATCAAGTGTCAGTCGTCACGCGCAATCGCCACTCACTTGCAATTGCATCTTTGCGCCAAGATCACGCTGTCGTCCTGGCCTGGTGCGCAATTGCGCACTTGGCCAGGACGACGATGAGGATGGTTCTCGCGCGATACGACGCACCGTCATTGCATACTTTATCTCGGTGTCATCGCCCGGATCGACCGGGCGATCCAGTATTCCAGAGACCCCGGTGCTTGAATCGAGAAGCCGCGGCGTACTGGATCGCCCGGTCGAGCCGGGCGATGACGGTGTGGGCGAGGACGCAGCTTCGCATTCTCGCGACACGATTTGTCCGAGCTTTGGATTTCGTTCCGCCCTCTCACTTGAAGAGGGCGCAGGGAATGCCGGGTGCGGAGGTTGCGATCGCGCAATCGTCCGATCTATTCGGCGGGTTCTTCGTCTCTTTCCAGCTGCGGCTTTTCATACAGGACCGCATTCAACAGGGAACGATGCACTTCGATCTTGCCGTTGTAGCTGATCAATCCGAGCTTGCGAAATTTGTTCAGGAAGAAGCTCACCCGGGATCGGGTCGTTCCGATCATCTCGGCAAGGGTTGCTTGACTGATCGACGCATCGATTGGCGTTGACTTGCCGTTTTTCCCGAAGTTGGCCAGCAGAAGCAGCAGGCGTGCGAGCCGCTTCTCGCTCGAATTGAACAGCTGGTCGATCAAGTCTTCTTCAATGCGATTGCTCCTGGTGACCAGGTAAGTCACGAAAAGTTCTGAAAATCGGGGCTCCTTGCGGAGCGCCGCCATCATCGCCCTTTGCGTGATTGAGGTGATAAGGCACTCCTCCATCGCCCTTGCGGTTCCAACGCGGACCGCCTGACCATTCAGGCAACCCTCGCCAAAAAACTGCGCAGCGTCCAATATGCCGACGACGGCTTCCTTGCCTTGCTCGGAAACAACGGTCACCTTGACCTTGCCCGACTGGATGTAAAAGACCTTATCGGCCTCTTCGCCCTGGGCGTAGATGATCCGGCCTTTACGGTACTTCACTATCGTCTTGCCGGCCCCGACTTTGGCGAGAAAGGCTTGGGGATCGAACTGTCGCTTTGCAGACTTCACAAGCCCCTCCTTCGGACCAGCGATGTCTAAATATTAAAACTGGTGGGTTGTGGTCAATATTGACCAGCGGACCAGTTTCCAAGGGGAGAAAATCACCTGGTCGGTGGCCGGTGTCCGGCAATGTGGTGGGCGCCCGCCCGATCCAGGAAGGGTGCCCGCATGCTCGGCTTTCGCACGTATCCAACCGGTCCGCCGTTGAGCGTCATCGAGCGCCCGCGCTGTCCGCACTGCCAGATCCGCACGCGGCTGGCCTGCATTGCGCCAGGCTCAGGGGGGTGTCAACTCCGCACGTTCGAGTGCCCCAGATGTGATCGTGTTCAGCAGTCGGTGGTGGATAGCGATCCCATGAACGGCGCCAAGGGGTGGCTTGGCAGCGAGCTTAGATCGCCGGACTAGCGCTCGGTTTCACGGGAGATTCAGGATGTCCACGCAAATAGCCCCACCGCAGCCCCGGGTCCGATCAAGCCCACCATGCCAGCGATGTGCGGGCGCCACTGTCGTGCAGCGCATTACGCCTTCGCGAGCTGGCCATGAGCATTGGACGCTGCGCTGCAAGAGCTGCGGCCACGTCGATCAGATGCAGGTCGTATCGGGCCCGTCGCAGTCCGGACCGCTCGACTGGTTTGAGAGAAATTTGGGACCCCCGACATGAACCTCAAAAAGCGTAACAGGACGAAGGTCGCATTTTTGACGGCGGACCATCTGGATGAGCAAGCAGATGCGCGCGCCAGCGAGGCGAAGCAATTGCCTGAAGGCGAGGCGAGACAGAATGCGCTTCGAAACGCCGCACAGTTGAGGGTGTATGCCTTCATGAAGCGCGCACTTGCGCCACAAGCCGTCAAGTCGAAATAGCAGATGCGAACCCATCATTTCATCACGCGGCGCTATCGATGGGTTTCGCTCCGCTCTACCCATCCTACGGACAGCTACGCCGGCAATCCGATGCTTGGAATTTGCTCGGGCAGATAATGGCCCGCGCGAATATCTTTCAGCAGAGTGTCGAAATCGGTGCCGGACTTGAAGCTCTCGTGGACGCGTGCCGGATCGAAGAATACGCATACCATTCGATCATCTGGTCGAGGCGGCTGGTTTTCATCGTCACGTGGTGGAGTGAGGGTCTGATGATGGTCGTGGAAGTTGTTGTCATGGCTCTCTCCTTTTCGCCGCAGAGTGTTCGAGTCATCGCCGCGCAACGAGGTTATGAAGCCGGGGGTGACGGCGGCAGCTTTGCCGGTTCAATTGAACCCGACATCGCTGATCTAGGTGGGCATCGCGTCGCGATGTCGCCAAAGCACCCACGAATCCCGCCAGCCCTGCCGCGGCTCGCCGGTTCGTGATCCAAACGGCCACTTGCGATATATGGACCAATTGGTCTATATATTGGGGATGAGCCGCCAAACCACCATGCAGCTGCCTCGTGGCCGCCCGCGAAGTTTCGACGTCGAAGCCGCCGTCGAACGTGCGATGGATGTGTTCTGGTCGCGCGGCTATCATGCCACGGCGCTGCCGGATCTGCTGCGTGCGACGAAGCTCTCGCGTGGCAGCCTTTATGCCGCCTTCGGCGACAAGCACTCGCTGTTCCTGCGCGCGCTCGATCGCTACATCGCCGATGCCCAGACGCGGATGGATGTTGAACTCGCCCCTCGCGGAGAGCCGGTTGCCGGCCTGCGGGCCTACCTTGCCGGTTACGTCGAGCGCGCCAGCGGCGCCAATGGCCGGCGCGGATGCCTGCTGGTGGCGACAGCCATGGAACTGGCTGGGCAGGATGCCGAGGCTGGTCGTCGCGTCGCAAGCTTTTTCAAAACCATGGAAGCCAGGTTGGCGGACGCGCTGTCCCGCGCGGAGGCGGCGGGCAGGTTGGCCGATGGCGTCGAGCCTGCAAGTGCCGCCCGAATTCTCGTCTGTTTCGTTTGGGGGTTGCGAGTGGTCGCCAAAACGGCACAGACACGGATCACATGGCAAGCCACCGCTGACGCGCTGCTCGATCGCTTCATCAGATAAACAATAACCCATGGACGCCTTCGCTATTGGTGCGTCCATATCTAGACTGATCGGTCTTGAAAGGAATGATGCCATGACTGCCATCCAGATCGTCTGCGCAGTGGCCGTTCCCTTGCTCTGGGGTCTTCAGTTCGTGGCCATCAAGGTGGGCGTCGCGGAGTTTCCGCCACTGTTCTTCCTCGCGCTGCGCTTCCTGGCGATCGCGCTGCTGCTTGTTCCGTTCGTCAAGAAGCCCACGCGTCAACAGTTCGGCCCTATCGCAGCTATTTCACTTTTCCTTGGTGGACTGAACTTCGGGCTGTTCTATGTTGGTCTTGGGCTCGGCTCGGGAAGCATATCGGCCGTCGCATATCAACTCGCGCCGCCTTTCACCGTCCTGCTGGCCTGGCCGCTGCTCGCGGAGAGGCCGTCTCTCGTCACGTCAGCCGGAGTGGTGCTTGCATTCGCCGGCGTGGTGGTGTTGGCAGCGGGGCCGGGGCTGTCGACCAACGCGCTGCCGCTGCTGCTTGTGGTCGGGGCGGCGTTCGCGTTCGCGGTGTCCAACGTCCTGACGAAGCGCTACGGCCCGTTTGATCCCCTGATGTTGATGGGGTGGTCGTCGCTGCTCACCGTGCCGCAGGTGATGTTGATGTCGCTGCTGCTCGAATATGGACAGCTGGCGAGCCTTGGCACGGCGGATCAACGCGGCTGGCTGGCGCTCGCCTACACCATCTTCATCGGAGGCATTGTCGGCTTTGGCCTCTGGTTCTGGCTGATCGCGCGTTGCTCGATGAGCCGTGTCGCACCCTTCGGTTTGCTGCTTCCGGTGTTCGCCTTGATCTCGAGCGTGATGTTCCTTGGCGACCGCGTGACCCCAAAGCTGGTTGTCGGCGGGCTGCTCGCGATCTCCGGCGTCGCCATCACACAGCTACGCCCGGGCTACGCGCCAATTAAGTCGAGCCGTCACAATAATTGACCCGACACGGATTGAGCACAATCGATATTTGTCTAGGCTGGCTGACCGTTACCACGGAAGGCAGCGATGCTCGGCTACTCCTTCGACCTGCTGCCGCGAGACCTCGAATTTATTTCACAGCAAGCCTACAGAACGCCCATGCGGTCATCGTCCGAGTTGAACGCTCGGATCGGATGCACCGTCCATGTCAAAGATGAAACTCTGCAGCGCAGTGGGTCGTTCAAGTTTCGGGGAGCCATACTTGGGGTCCGCAATGCCTCCCAAGGCATCGTAGCCGCGGGAGCTGGCAACTTCCCAATCGCAGCTGGCTTGGCAGCCCAAACGCTTGGCAAGCCCGCTTGTCTAATTATGCCAAGCGATGCACCGGCCTTCAAATTGGAACAAGCTCGAAGAACCGGAGCAGACATCCAATTCGCGGAACGTTCGCAGTTGGCAGAGCGCGCCGAGACAGAAGCACGAGAGCGCAGTTGGCGTAACCTGCATGCCTTCGAAGATATCGAAATGATCGCGGGCAGCTTCACCCTGGGCCTGGAAATCGCTGCCGCGATGGACGCAGCTAACTCGAACTCCGATGCCGTCGTCGTAGCCTGTGGCGGCGGCGGATTGGCGGCTGGCGTGGCGCTGGCCCTGCGCTCCAGGTCTGTTTCTGCTGAAATCTATGTTGTCGAGCCGGAAACGCATCCGCGATATGCGCGGGCGCGTGCGGGGGGCATGCCTATCCGGATCGACCCCATTGGTGACACGTCGTGTGATGCCCTGCGGTCTCGCAAGATCGGCGCACGCGCGTTCGAGATCCTGGAAAATTCGAATGTCCAGGTATGCGCGGTCAGTGACAGGCTGGTGGACGATGCATGTCGGCTCTTGCGCAAGATGTGCGGCATTCAAGCTGAGCCAAGCGGAGCGATCGCGTTGGCGGCAGTTTTGGGAGGTGTCGTCACCAAGAAGCATACCCGAACCTGGGTCATTGCTTGCGGGGGCAATGCGGAGCCCGAATGCTGACCGCGCGAACCGCGGCCCAGATGTCCTTGCGCGCCTCGTCAAAAAATCTCGCGGATCTCCCCGATAGAGCGGGTGCGGAAAGTGACGCCGAGATGCTCTTCATGCGCTGTCGAAGACCGCTCCATTCAGTCATTTTGCTGACGCATTCTCTGTCTTAGTCGGGCGCGAGACTGAAGACACGGTGTGAGGACCGCCCCGGTTCTCATAATGGTTCCGTCGCCGGAACTGGCGCGAATCCGCAAAGAATTGGCACACGTTAACGCCTCCGCGTTCGTTCGACCATGTTTTGCGGCATCGGGAACCGGACGATCAAAAAAATCAATCAAGGAGTTATGATGCTGTTCGGCTCGAGCGCCGCAATTTGCGGCGCCCTGGTTGCGCTCGCCATTTCTGGCACCGCTGCTCGAAGTGAAATCGGTGCGGTTCATTCAAGCGCCGTCGTCAACGCCGCGTGTGGGGATGCAATCGTTGGCGCGGCATCCATGTACAATCCGTTCAAGCCCGGCAAGGAGGAGGGCGGTCCGAGCACAGCCTCCGGCGAGCGCTACGATCGCTCGGTCTGGGCGGCTGCCATCAAAACGAGTTTGCGTCGGAAGTTTGGTGGGGTCCAATTTGGCGCGAGGCCGAAATATGCCCTCGTCGAGGCTGTAGGCAAGAAGGTCATCGTGAAGATAAATGACGTGGGGCCGCTACGGCCTGGCCGCATCATTGACCTCAATGAGCGGACGATGCGCTATTTCGATCCAAGCCTGGAGCTCGGAGTCATTGGTGACGTAAAGGTCAGCCCGCTTGCGGGGGATTATTGGATTCCCGGACCGGTCGGCTGAACACCGCACGCGAAAGAGCCAGGGCATCGCACGCAGCAGGCGCGGATCAGCCCACCGCGTCCGCGCGAAGCGCGGCCCGATGACAGGCTCCGGCGTAATCCGCCGGTGCACCCGACAGAAGATGGCGGATTACGCTTCGCTAATCCGCCCTACGCACCTCGTCGCTACAGCGTCACCACGATCTTGCCGAGGTGCTTGTTGGCTTCCATGTGTTCGAATGCCTTGCCGATGTCGGCGAATTTGTAGACCTGGTCGATCGGCAGTTGCAGCTTGCGCGCCTCGACCGCGGGCCAGATGTCCTTGCGCACCTCGTCGAAGATCTCTCTGATTTCCTCGATCGAGCGGGTGCGGAAGGTGACGCCGATATACTGGATGCGCCGCGCCGCGTGCAGGTCGAAATTGAAATCGGCGTGGGTGCCGCCGAGCCGGCCGACATTGACGATGCGGCCCTTGACCTTGGTCGCCTTGAGATTCTGGTTCGCCACCGGTCCTGAGATCTGATCGACGATCAGATCGACACCTTCACCGCCGGTCGCCTGCAACACCTGATCGACCCAGCCGGGATCCCTGGAATCGACCGCGAGATCGGCGCCGAATTCCTTCAAGCGCCCGCGGCGCATCGCATCGGTCGAGGACCCGACCACGAGCTTCGCGCCCTTCAGCTTGGCGATCTGCATCGCCATCAGGCCGACGCCGGAGCTCGCGCCCTGGATCAGCACGGTCTGGCCCGCCTGCAGCGCGCCATTGGTGACGACGGCATTGTGCATGGTGGCGAGCGCGACGGGCAGGGTGGCGGCCTCGTCGAAGTTCATGTTCGATGGCGCGCGAAACAGCCTGCCGTGATCGGCGAGCGTGTACTCGGCGAACGCCGCGCCGCCGGAGCCCATGATCCTGTCGCCGACCTTGACACCCCTGGCGTCGGGGCCGAGCTCGGCAACCTCGCCGGCCCATTCCATGCCGAGCACGGTGCCGACGCCGCCGGCCGCGCCGTGGGCGTGGCCCTTGGTCATGCCGAGATCGGCGCGATTCAGCCCGCAGGCGTGAACCTTGACCAGCACCTGCGTGCCCTTCGGCACGGGCTTGGCGACGTCGGTGATTTCAGGGCCATTGGCTCCGTACACATAGGCTTTCATGGGCTTCTTCTCGTTGTGTCGTCGAATTCGAGATGACTCTGAGTTCCGTCATCCCGAGGAGCGCGCAGCGCGCCTCGAAGGATGAACGGTCCGGCCTGTGGCCGTCGACCCTTCGAGACGCGCTTCGCGCTCTTCAGGGTGACGGATCACGACTCGATGCTTACTCCGCGGCTTGGCGCTTGCCGACCGATGTCATGCGGTCCAGGCGTTCGCGGATGATCGCTTCCGCCTCGCTCACGATGCGCGAGATCAGTTCGGCGCAGGACGGAATGTCGTGGATCAGGCCCTGCACCTGGCCGGCCGACCAGATGCCTTCGTCGGCATCGCCGGTGGCGTAGACCATCTTGCCGCGGGCGCCGGCGACCAGCTCACGGACGTCCTCGAACTTGGCGCCTTCCTTCTCCATCTGCACGACCTTGGTCGAGATCGCATTCTTGGCGACGCGCGAGGTGTTGCGCATGGTGCGGAAGATCAGCTCGGTCTCGCGCTCGTCATTGGCGACGATGCGTTCCTTCACGAGCTGATGGATCGGGCTCTCCTTGGTGCACATGAAGCGTGTGCCCATGTTGATGCCTTCGGCGCCGAGCGCCAGCGCTGCGACGAGGCCGCGGGCATCGCCGAAGCCGCCGGAGGCGATCATCGGGATCTTCACCTTGTCGGCGGCGGCCGGAATCAGGATCAGGCCGGGCGTGTCGTCCTCGCCGGGATGGCCGGCGCATTCAAAGCCGTCGATCGAGATCGCGTCGGCGCCCATCCGCTCGGCGGACAGCGCGTGGCGCACGCTGGTGCATTTGTGCAGCACCTTGATGCCGTGCCTCTTGAACTCGTCGACATGTTCCTGCGGCTTGTTGCCGGCGGTCTCGACGATCTTGATGCCGCTCTCGATGATGACCTGGCGGTATTCGGCGTAAGGCGGCGGCTTGATCGCGGGCAGGATGGTCAGGTTCACGCCGAACGGCTTGTCGGTCAGTTCGCGGCAGCGCGCGATTTCCTTGCGCAGATCGTCCGGCGTCGGCTGCGTCAGCGCGGTGATCATGCCGAGCGCGCCGGCATTGGCGACGGCGGCGACCAGCTCCGCGCGCCCGACCCATTGCATGCCGCCCTGCACGATCGGGTGGTCGACGCCGAACATTTCGGTGAAGCGTGTCTTGATCATTCTGCCCTCGTTTCCATCAGAATTTTCCGCGACGCGGACGGCCGCGCACGGTGTTGTTTTTGCATGTCGAGGGAAGGATGCAGTTCTGTCCGGCAAATGTCTACCGGCGACCTGCGGCGCGCCCATGCGGAAATGACGGGGCGCGGTGGTCAGGCGAGGGCGGAGTTTTAGGTTATTGCGGCAGGCGCTGGTGATCGGCACGCAGCGCCTGGCCGAGAGCAATGACAGCGGAGATGCTTGTTACGCCGGCACCGCGTCCTTCTTCGAGGCGGAAGTTTCCTCGTCGAACGCGGCCGCGATGTCGCGCATGCTGACGACGCCGATCAGGCTGTAATCGTCGATCACGGGCACGTGGCGAATGTGGTGCTTGGTCATGAGATGACGGATGTGCTCGAGCGTGTCGCTCGAGGTGCACGACACCAGCTGTTGCACCGAGACCAGCTGCGACACCTTCATGCCGGCGCCGGCGGCGCCGTGCTCGGCAATCGCGCGCACCACGTCGCGCTCGGTGAACATGCCGACGGCAGTGTTGCCCTCGGTGCGAACGACATCCTTGACCACGAGCGCGCTGATATTGCTGGCGCGCATCAATTGCGCGGCGATCGCCACCGTCTCGTTCATGCGAACCGTGGCAACGCGAGGGGTCTTCTTGCGCAGGATATCTCCGACTTGCATGGCAACCTCCTTGGTTATCGTTGACAGGATTCTGGTATACAAAATGCCAATTGTCAACGCGGCCGTTACGGAAATCTATCACCAGGAAACCGCCGAAATAGGCAGAGTTGCTGACGTTTCAGACGATTGTGACCTGGTGTGAGCGGGCTGGCCATCTGCCGCGCTTGGCGTACCTGGTATCTGGCATCCCTGTACTCCCCAAACGAAAGAGGCGCACCGAAATGCGCCTCCATCAGTTCCGCGGGAAGTCCCGAACTCGGGCCGTCAAATCAGGCCGGCATATCAAGCCGACATATCAGGCTGTCTTGGCGTTCGTCGCGGTCTCGGCTGCAGCGGCAGCCTCGTTGCCGTTGATGAAGGCGCGGCGCATCGGCTTGATCACGAACAGCGCCATCAGCGCCGCGGTGGCATTGAGCGCGACCGCGATCACGAACACCGCCTGCCAGCCATAGCTGGCGGCAACGATGCTGGCGGCCGGCACCAAGAGCGCAGCGGTGCCCTTCGCGGTGTAGAGCATGCCGTTGTTGGTGGTCGCGAACTTCGAGCCGAAGGTGTCGCCGCAGGTCGCCGGGAACAACGAGTAGATCTCGCCGAACACGCCGAAATAGACCGCGGTCGCCAGCACGAACACCAGCGGGTTATGGCCCCAGGTGGACAGCGTCAGCAGCATCAGCGCGCCGGTGCCGAACGCGATGAACATGGTGTGCTCGCGGCCGATATTGTCGGAGACCCAGCCGAAGAACGGCCGTCCGAACCCGTCGAAGATGCGGTCGAGCGAGATCGCAAATGTCAGCGCGGCCATCTGGAAGCCGGCGAGCGAGACCGGCGTGTTGGCGATCTTGTAGTCGTGCGCGATCGGCGCGATCTGCGCCGCCGCCATCAGGCCGCCGGAGGCGACCATCACGAACACCAGATACATCACCCAGAAGATCGGGCTGCGCAGCACCTGCGGCGGCGTGAAGTCGATCTTGGTCTGCGGCAGATTGAGCTGCTTCTTCTTCGGCGGGATCGTGACCGCAGGCTTCTGGATGAAGAAGGCGAGCAGGAACACGATCAGGCCTTGCCCGATGCCGAAATCGAAGAATGCGGTCTGATAGCCGCTCGAGGCGATCATGTTGGCGATCGGCACCACGGTCAGCGCAGCGCCGGCGCCGAAGCCCGCGGCGGTTGCGCCGGCGGCGAGGCCGCGGCGATCGGGAAACCATTTCAGCGCATTGCCGACGCAGGTGCCGTACACCGAGCCGGCGCCGATGCCGCCGATCACAGCCGCGGCGTAGAGCAAAGTGAGCGAATCCGCGTAGGAGTTCAGCACCCAGGACAGCGTGATCATGACGCCGCCGAACATGATGACGATCCGCGGGCCGTATTTGTCGACGAACCAGGCCTCGACCGGCACCAGCCAGGTCTCCGTCACCACGAAGATCGTGAAGGCGAACTGGATCGCCGCGCGGCCCCAGTGATGCGCGCCGTCGATCGGATCGACGAACAGCGTCCAGCCGTATTGCAGGTTCGCGATCATCGCCATGCAGACGATGCCCATGACGAGCTGCAGCCAGCGGAAGCCACTGGACGAAGGTTGTGCTTGTGTTACGGCAGCATTGCTGGAAACCATCAAATCCTCCCGAGCGCGCCTGGTCTTGTTGTGACCCAGTGTCGCAATTCTTGTGGCGTATCGTCGCAAGCGCTTAGCCGGAGGTTGGTATACTATATTCCAGAAAGCAAGCCTATCTTTCTGCTGCATTGCAGCAGAACTGGCATACGACGCGCCGGTTCAGCCCGTAGCGGACGCCGAAAAATGAAAACGCCCGGCGTTCGGCCGGGCGCTTTCGTCAGAAGATTGGCGTGTTGCTCAAGCCATCGCGGCCGATTTCGCAACCACGATTTTCCGCCACGGCTTGAGCACGGCGATCGCGAGCAGCGAGGCAAGGATGTTGGCGCCGGCTGCGATGATGAACACGTTGTCCCAATGGCCCGACGACTGCTGCATGTAGTTGGCGATCGGCACCAACAGCGCGGCGGTGCCTTTCGCGGTGTAGAGCAGGCCCGCATTCGTCGTCGCGAACTTGGCGCCGAACGTGTCGGTGCAGGTCGAAGGGAACAGCGAATAGATCTCGCCCCAGGCGAAGAACACGAAGCCCGAGAGCAGCACGAACCACACCGGGTCGTGGCCCCAGAGGTAGAGCATCCAGATGCCGAAGCCTTCCATGCCGAAGGCGATGAACATCGTGTTCTCGCGGCCGATCATGTCGGAGATCCAGCCAAAGAACGGACGCGTCAGACCGTTGAGGACGCGGTCGATGGTGGCCGCGAAGGTCACCGCCGTCATCGTCACCGCCATCAGCGTGACCGGCACGCTGTCGACCTTCCAGTCGACTGCGATCGGCTTCAGGTTCGCCGTCACCATCAGGCCGCCGGCGCCGACGATCACGAACATGAAGTACATCAGCCAGAAGATCGGCTGCCGCAGCACTTCGGTCGGTTGATAGTTGCGCCGGGTCTGGATGATGTTGGCATTCGCCACGACGGCCGGCACCTGACCGGCCTTCGGCGCTAGCAGGAAGAAGGCGAGCAGCACGATGATGATGCCCTGGCCGAGACCGAAATAGAGGAAGGTGGTCTGGAAGCCGGAGTCCTTGATCATCGCCTGGATCGGCGCCACCGTGAGTGCGGAGCCCGCGCCGAAGCCGGCTGCGGTGATCCCCGCCGCAAGCCCGCGCTTGTCGGGAAACCATTTCAGCGCGTTGCCGACGCAGGTGCCGTAGACGCCGCCGGCGCCGATGCCGGCGATGATCATGCCGAGATAGTAGCCGTTCAGCGAGGTCGCCTGCGCGTTGATCGACCACCCGATCGCGCAGAGAATGCCGCCGATCAGCACGACGAGGCGCGGGCCGTATTTATCGACGAACCAGCCCTCGACCGGCACCAGCCAGGTCTCGAACAGCACGAAGAGCGTGAAGGCCCACTGGATCGATGCGCGATCCCATCCGAACTTCTTCTGGATGTCGGGGACGAAGAACGTCCACCCGTATTGATAGTTTGCGATCATCACCATCGCGGCGACGCCGATCGCAAGTTGCGTCCAGCGATAGGTATCGCTGACACGTGCGGCCGCGGGGGCCGCAGTTGCCTGAACCATGTCCGACATTGATCCTCCCAGTGCGCGCTTTGTCATTCTGCTTGTGGCGCGGCTCGGTCATCTTGGTATTTGATATGCCAAGGTTCAAGCTGTCGCGGAGGTTGCGTGCGCTTATGCCGCAGAGGACTGAAGGCGGTCACCGCAGCGAGAGTAATTCAGCGCGCAAAAAAATGGCCCCGAAAATCGGGGCCATTGGTCGAAGGTTCAATGTCGCAACTTGCGACGAAACAGTCGCCGTGCAGCGCGCGGAATCCTCTGGCCTCAGAGGCCGAAGTGCGGCAGGTCGCCATTGCGGTTGGAGATCTCCGCGCTCTTCATCAGCAGGCGGTCGATCGAGGCCATCAGGCGGCCGAACAGGGTGGAGGAGGGCGCGAGCGTGAGTGCAGTGGTCTTGGACATTGGTGTCCCCTTTGACTGGAGGGCCAGCAACGGGCCGGCTCATCATCTGCAGCGAAATTATGTATACCAGATGCCAGAGACAACGGGCTTGTTTGCATAGCAGCATGGCAAATTGTGCAATGCAATAAAATGGTTTGGTTGGCATCCCAGATTGAAGGGGAGCGCATTGAAGCCACGGCCAAGTCCAGGCAAACGGGGGTCTTCACCAAGCCCGGGAATCGTACCGCTCTTGCGCGGTGCATTTCAACGTGGCCGACCGACGTCGTCGCTGCCCTCACAAAGAAGGCCGCCTGACGGGGCGGCCTTGAGTGAAAGGGTTTGCTTTTCTTCTTGGCCGATGAAGGGTCGGGGCCAGATCCCTTCACCGCGTCCAGTCTTCGCCCGCGCACAGCGTTCCCATGCAGCCGCGAACGTTCAGCGTGCCCGACGACACCAGCGTCACCGAGCTCTCATAGGTCTTGCCGTCATCGGCGTTGTAGATTCTGCCGGCCCACTTGTTCGGTCCTGCGGGCTGCATGTTGATGAACAGCGAGATGCCTATCACCGGCCGGGTCCGCTGCGCGGGATCGGCATTCTTGTCGTCGCGCTGCGGCTTGCCGGTGGCCTTGTCGGTCGGCTCCTTCAGCCAGACGACGCGGCCGCACAGCGCGCTGCCGCAGCGCTGGACCTTGATCCTGGCGTCGCCGGACTGGGTCAGCCAGACCCCGGCCGGATCGTTGGCCTTGTCGGCGGCCTTGGCGGCATCGGCGGCGCTGCCGAGCAGCGGAATGTGGAACGCTGCCACGATCAGGCGGCGCGTGAGGTGAGCGCGGATCAGCTGTTTCAGGGCGCTGCGGAGGCCGTCAATATCTGGGCGTAACGTCATCATCCACCTTCTTCATGAAAAATTTCATGATAAACATGAAATAAATCACGTTTAAGGTTGAGTCAACAACATTACCGCAGCATGATGCCGCCCGGCCGTAACGGCCTGTACGGGCAAAAAATTATCGGATGGATGTGATGAGGAAATCGGTTCGCGAGCAGCGCCAGCTTTGGTTTCGCCGGCTCGATCGGGCGTTCTGGGTGATCTGGGCTGCGCTGCCGGTCGTGCTGTGGCTGGCCTATTACCGCACCACGACGGCCGCGGGCGCGATCGCCGAAAGCCTCACCGGCGAGCAGGCGAAATGCGCGGCCATCGTCGCCGACCCGCTCGCCATGTCGGCCAAGGGGCAGATGCTGTTCTGGGCGCTGTTCGCGCTTGGGGTATCGTTTTATGCCGTGCTGATCGGCATCCTTCATCGCATGGTGAATCGATTCGCCAACGGGCGAATCTTCGTGTCGGAAACCTTGCAGGGTGTGTGGTGGATGGGGATATTCCTGGTGGTCTGGCCGTTTGTCGATACGATCACCACCAACGCGGTCGCCTTTGCCTTGTACAAGCTCGGCGACATCAAGTTCTTCCTGCCGAGCTACGGCGTCGACGTCGGCACCATCGCCGGCGGTGTGTTCCTGATGGCGCTGAAATTCGTGCTCGAGCACGCCATCCTGTTGCAGTCCGAAAACGATCTGACGATCTGAGGGTGATGCTCGTGCCCATCGTGGTGAACCTCGATGTCATGCTCGCAAAGCGCAAGCGCCGCCTCGGAGACCTCGCGGACGCGATCGGCATCTCGATCCAGAACCTGTCGATCCTGAAAACCGGCAAGGCCAAGGCGATGCGCTTCTCGACGCTGTCGGCGATCTGCCGCGAACTCGACTGCCGGCCGGGGGACATTCTGGAATATGTGCCGGGCGATGAGGGTGAGGCCGAGGGCGGCTGATCTGGCGCGACCGACTGGAAGGCCGCGCGGCCAGTCCGCTCAGCTTGCAGCCGCGTCTGGCCGGATCAGGGCGCGCATCAGCTCCTCGACGAGAGCTGTTGCCTTGGGCCAGCGCAAGGTGGGCTTGTTGATCTGGAGTGAGATCACGCCGTGAGTGGCTGCCCATAGCAGCAGTGACAGTCGTTCCGCATCTTCCGCCTCGCGGCCGGGTGTCGCCGCGAGGATTTCCTTGATCAGCGCCACCACGCGGATCTGAATCGCTCGTCCGAACGTTGCGGCCTTCGGATCGCTCAGGCCGCGATATCACGCGGCCTTCGTAGAGCATCTTGTAATGGCCCGGCCGTTCCAGCCCGAAACGGACCGTGGCGAAGACGCCGGCCCGCAGGCGCTCCCATGCACCGCTGCCGGCTGCGTCCTCCGCCCTGGTGCGCAGCTCGACGAGTTCATCGAACAGCTTTTGCAGGACCGCGAGCAGCAACGCGTCGCGATCGGCAAAGTGCGGATAGACCGACGGCGCGGCGATGCCGGCCTGCTTGGCGACAGCGCGCAGCGAAACGCCTTCGCACGAGCCGGCTTTGTCGATCAGGGCAATGGCGGCCTTGAGGATGTCCTCGCGCTATTGCCCGCCTTCACCTCTCGCATTCCGTCGACGCGCCTTCATCCGATTCCCTTGGCGAGAGCGTTTTCCAGCGAAGCGGACACCGGTTCGCGTGAGGAAAACGCGTCAAAACATGAACCTCGAGCGATTCAGTTCCGATTCTATCGGAACTGAATCGCTCTGGGGATCGTAACCTTACGCGTGTTCGGCTTGACGTGTAAATTTGACGGACCCCGCCGGGCTTACGATCGTGACCAAGGTCGGCGCGCGCCGCGGACCGGACAAATCCTGGCCCAGGGCGATATCCCGGCAGGAATTGATCGACGCCGTGCACGACAATCCGCGCAATCTCGGCCTTGACGTGCTTGATGTCGTCAACCTGCGCCTCGGTGGCCAGTTCGGCCCGGACGACAGTTCGGTGGAGGCGCCGCTCTCCGTGCTGGCCGAATTGCAGCAGCAGGGTTTGATCCGCCATGTCGGCCTGAGCAACATTTCCCGCGCGCAGTTCGATGAAGGCAGCAGGATCGCCGCCATCGTCTGGCGCATCGCAGCGATGACGCCTTGATCGATGATCTCGCGGCCAAGCAGGTTGCCTATGTGCCGTTTTTCCTCCTGGGCGGCTTCCGCCAGCTCAACTCGCCCATTCTGGACAGCGTCGCGCAAAGCCTCGGGGCGACGACCCGCCAGGTGGCGCTCGCGTGGCTGCTGCAACGCGCGCCGAACCTGCTGTTGATCGCCGGCACGTCATCGGTCGCGCATCTCCACCAGAATTTTGCAGCGGGCGCCCTGCGACTGCCGCCCGAGTCCATCCCGCAGCTCGACCGCGTCGCTATGGCCAGTCAGGCATCTCGCGCCGCTGGCCAGCAGGAGCAGAGCTGACAATGCGCGACGGGGGCCGTGGTTTGCCTCTTTTGCCTAGATAGGATGCATATGGGCGCCAAGGTTCGCTTCTGACGCGAAGCGGTCATGAGAGCGGCAGCGAGAGTTCTTGCGCCAACAGGGAAAATGATTGCTGATGATGTCACCGACACGCAGCGGGATCGGGCCGATTCGTATTCCGGATGCTGCCGCGCGTCGTGTACCGCCACCGTTAGGTCAACGGTGCTGTCCGATGGCCCTTGGTTCCGAAGTTGCCTAGCGCCTCTCTACTCACGATCGGGCGGCCATGTTTTGGTCAAAACTGCGTCCGCATTGTTGAGATGCCCACTGCAAAAGGCTCGCGATGGAAAGGGCAACGTTCGCCAAGGCCAGGATTTTCGCTTTTGGCGACGCTTGGAGCGTTGCGATCTACGCGGCCGAAATCCTGATAATTGCCGCAATTTATGCTGGTCTCGCCGAATCCGCGCGATTGCTTCCCGCAATCAATCCAGCCGCGACACCGCTATGGCCACCAACCGGGCTTGCGCTCGCGCTGGTCCTGCTGCGCGGCTACCGGATCTGGCCCGCGATCCTGGTGGGGGCCCTCGCTCCTTACCTCTTGGCCGACCGATCGCTCCTGGAGATCGGCGCCGCCGGGATCGGCAGCCTGCTTGCCGCATGTGCCGGGACATGGCTGATCGGCCGCTGGTCGAACGGTCGCCAGACGTTTGCCACACCGTCCGGTGTCGCAAGGTTTGCAATCATTTCCTTTGCGCCGACCACGATCATCAGTTCAGCCATCGCCTTGGCCGGCTTCACGCTCGCCAACGAATCGAATTTTTCCGATTCCGTCGTCGCCGGGTTGACCTGGTGGCTTGCGGACGCTGCCGGGGCCCTGGTGATTGCTCCGGTCATCGTGCTCTGGGCGACGATGCCCTTACGCATTGCTTCCAAATGGACTCTGTTGGAATCGATCACGGTCGCTGCTCTCGCTGGTACCATCGGGCTCGCTGCTTATAGCCCGCTGATCGGTAGCGATCTCGTCAGCAACGGCCTCGACGTGTTGCTGCCGCATCGGAGCCTTCTGGGCTTTCTGGTTTTACTGCCCTTGATCTGGGCCGGTCTGCGCGGCGATCGATGCGCCGCGACGACGGCCGCGCTCATTTTCGTCGGAACTGCCGTGTGGGGGTTCTCGGTGGGGAATGATCCATTTTCGAAAATCGATCCGAACGGGGCGCTGTTATCCTTGTTCGTGCTTTCGATCATCGTGTCGGCGCCTCCGCTTGCCCTGGCCGCGGCAAGCGCGACGCGCCAGGCCAGGGAAGCCCAGTTGCTTTCCGTCCAGGATCAGCTGAACGGTCAACTTGAACGGAAAGCTTTGGCGCTCGACAGCATCAGACGGCACTTCCAGACCCTTATCGAAGGCGTTGTCGATTATGCAATTTTTGCGCTTGATCGAGAAGGACACGTGACGAGCTGGAATAGCACCGCTCAAAAGATCATCGGCTACACCTCGGAAGAAATCATAGGCAAGCACTTCGGGATATTCTATCGGCCGGATGAACGCCGCGCGGGTTCACCGACGCACGCGCTGGAGTCGGCAATCGAAAGCGGCAAGTACGACGTAGAGGGTTGGCGTATCAGAAAGAATGGTACGCCGTTTTTCATCACAGGCTCAGTCTCTTCGAGCCGTGATGACGCAGGAAATCTGATCGGTTTTATCAGTATCCTGCGCGACGCGACGGAGCGCCGCGACGCGGAGGAGAAGCTGGTCCAGGCGCGCGAACAGCTCGCGATGTCTCAGAAGATGGAGGCAATCGGCAAGCTGACCGGCGGGATCGCACACGACTTCAACAATCTATTGATGATCATCGGAGGCAGTGCCCAGATATTTCAACGCCTGCTTGATCCAAAACTGCCAAAGGCCATCGAAGCCATACAAACCGCGGCCAAACGCGGCGAAAGTCTCACGCGCCAATTGTTGACATTCTCTCGTCACCAGCATCTCAGCCCGACGGTCGTTGATCTGAATGCGTCCATCAAGAACATGCGGACCATGATTGAGAGCTCGCTGCGCGGGAACATCGTGTACAACGAGAACGTTGGCGACGGCGTTTCACCGGTCAAGGTTGACCTCGCCGAGCTGGAACTTGCGATCGTCAACATCGCCGTCAATGCGCGAGATGCAATGACAAGCGGCGGCACATTCACGTTGTCGGTCCACGCGGTGACCGCAAATCAGGAAACCGGCGGCGATCGCCGTGGGAAGGCCTTCTTTGCGATCACACTTGGCGATACCGGCACCGGTATTCCGCCAAATCTTCTGTCCAAGATGTTCGATCCGTTTTTCACGACCAAGGAGGTCGGCAAAGGGACCGGGCTCGGCTTGTCCCAGGTTTATGGTTTTGCGCACCAGGCGGGCGGAACCGTGACGGCAGACAGCAAGGTCGGACAGGGAACAACGATTACAATCTATTTGCCGTCCTGTGTGGACGAGCAGATCACCAGCAAAGAGCTCGCCGCTGCCCGGGCAAGACCAAGGCAGCCGCCGCGGCAGACGGTTCTCGTGGTCGACGACAGCCCCGAAGTGGCGGATGTGACATCATCGCTGTTCGAGCATCTGGGTTATGAAACCATCTACCGAGACTCGGCCGAAGCGGCATTGAAGTTGCTCGATACCGGTACGAAGATCGATCTCGTCTTCAGCGATATCGTCATGCCAGGGACCATCGATGGCGTCGGGCTCGCGAGAGAAGTTCGGTCGCGGTACCCCGGTTTGCCCATAGCCCTCACAACCGGTTATAGCGATGCCGCAAAAGCAGCCCCGCCAAGCCTGAAAATACTCCGCAAGCCGTTCGATACCGAGGCGCTAAGAGACTTTATCCAGGATCTTGCGCCGCCGAGATCGACGCGATCATCCGGCGTACCCTTGGCGTCAAGCACGACTGAGGCTGTACGCAGAAGTTGACCGGTCGCACCATCGCGGGCATTGCCCGGCGGTGCCGACGCAGTGATCGAACAGGCTATTGTCGTAAAAGCTGAATAGGTTGTCCGCATCTCGCCCCGGGCAGACATGAGGCACCGGGCTCATCGATGTCCGCCATTGATGCGGAGAGCGGCAGCCCGAACAAAAATGGCCGCGGTTGCCCGCGGCCATTTGTCGTTTTGATTGAGCGCAGCCGTTACTCGGCCGCCTGCTTGCGCGGCGGGTCGAGCGCGCCGGAGTCGTGGATCTCGGCGACCTGGTGATCGCTGAAGCCGAGCACCTCGCGCAGGATCTCGTCAGTGTGCTCGCCGAGCAGCGGCGAGCGCTGAACGTCGCTCGGCGAATCCGACAGCTTGATCGGGTTACCGACCGAGATGTACTTGCCGCGGGTCGGGTGATCGACCTCGACCACGGTGCCGGTCGCACGCAGCGACTGGTCTTCCGCGATCTCCTTCATCGACAGGATCGGACCGCAGGGGATGTCGTCCTTGTTGAGTATCTCCATCGCCTCGAATTTGGTCTTGGTCATCGTCCACTGTTCGATGCGGGCGAAGATCTCGTTCAGGCGCGGCAGGCGTGCCGGCGGCTTGGCGTAGTTCGGATCGGTCTTCCAGGTCGGCTCGCCGATCACGTCGCAGATCTTCTCCCAGACCTGGGCCTGGGTGATGAAGTAGATGTAGGCGTTCGGGTCGGTCTCCCAGCCCTTGCACTTCAGGATGCGGCCGGGCTGGCCGCCGCCGGAATCGTTGCCGGCGCGCGGCACGGCATCGCCGAACGGAATGCCTTCGCCGAACTGGCTGTATTCCCTGAGCGGTCCATGGGCGAGGCGCTGCTGGTCGCGCAGCTTGACGCGCGCCAGGTTGAGCACGCCGTCCTGCATCGCGGCGGTGACCTTCTGGCCCTTGCCGGTCGTGGTGCGCTGATGGAGAGCGGCCAGGATGCCGATCGCAAGATGCAGGCCGGTGCCGGTGTCGCCGATCTGCGCGCCGGTGACCAGCGGCAGGCCGTCGCGGAAGCCGGTGGTCGAGGCGGCGCCGCCGGTGCACTGCGCGACGTTCTCGTAGACCTTGCAATCCTCATACGGGCCGGGACCGAAACCCTTGATCGAGGCGACGATCATCTTCGGGTTGAGGCTGTGGATCTTCTCCCAGGGGAAGCCCATGCGGTCGAGCACGCCGGGGCCGAAATTCTCGACCAGCACGTCACACTGCTTGATCAGCGCCGTGAGCACTTCCTTGCCCTTCGGGTTCTTGGTGTCGAGCGTGATCGAGCGCTTGTTGTGGTTCAGCATGGTGAAATACAGGCTGTCCACGTTCGGGATGTCCTGCAGCTGGCCGCGCGTAATGTCGCCGACGCCGGGACGCTCGACCTTGATCACGTCGGCGCCGAACCAGGCCAGCAACTGCGTGCAGGTCGGACCCGACTGGACGTGGGTGAAATCGAGAATGCGAACGCCCTTGAGCGCCTTGGTCATAATATTATGCTCCGTACTGTGGTCTGCCCCTGCACCCGCAGGGAGTGATGGGTTGAAGGGGACTGCCTACTTTTTCTTCAGAACGCTCTGAGGATTGAGGTTGCCGATGCGGCCGCTCTCCGAGCCCGCCGCCGGATCGATCACCGCGTTGATCAAGGTCGGCTTGCCGGAATCCAGCGCCGCATCGACCGCGCGCTTCAGCTCGTCGGGCGAGGTGGCGTTGACGCCGACGCCGCCGAAGGCTTCCATCATCTTGTCGTAGCGCGAGCCCTTGACGAAAACGGTGGTGGCCGGATCCTCGCCCGCGCTGTTGACGTCGGTGCCGCGATAGATGCCGTCGTTGTTGAAGATCACGACGCAGATCGGCAGCTTGTAGCGGCAGATGGTCTCGACCTCCATGCCGGAGAAGCCGAACGCGCTGTCGCCTTCGACTGCGAGCACGGGCAGGCCGGTCTCGACCGCGGCCGCGATCGAATAGCCCATGCCGATGCCCATTACGCCCCAGGTGCCGACGTCGAGCCGCTTGCGCGGCTTGTGCATGTCGACGACGCCGCGGGCGAGGTCGAGCGTGTTGGCGCCTTCGTTGACGAAGATGGTGTCGGGACGTTCCGTGATGATCGTACGCAGCGCGCCGAGCGCGCCGTGATAATCCATCGGCGATGCGTTGCTCATCAGCTTCGGCGCCATCTTGGCGACGTTGTCGTCGCGCTTCTTGGCTACGGTGGCGAGCCAGTCGCTCGGCGCGGCTGACCAGTTGGCGCCCATGGCGTCGAGGAACGCGGACACGCAGGAGCCGATATCGCCGACCACGGGGGCGACGATCTCGACGTTGGAATCCATTTCCTTCGGCTCGATGTCGACCTGGATGAACTTCTTCGGAGCCTCACCCCAGGTCTTGCCCTTGCCGTGCGACAGCAGCCAGTTGAGGCGGGCGCCGATCAGCATGACGACGTCGGCATCTTTTAGCACGGTCGAGCGCGCCGCACCCGCGCATTGCGGATGCAGGTCGGGCAAGAGGCCCTTGGCCATGCTCATCGGCAGGAACGGCACGCCGCTCTTCTCGACGAAATTCTTGATCGCCTCGTCGGCCTGCGCATAGGCCGCGCCCTTGCCGAGGATGATCAGCGGACGCTTTCCGTTCTTCAGCACGTCGAGCGCGCGCTTGACCGCCGACGGGGCAGGGAGCTGCGCCGGCGCAGCATCGATCACCTTGACCAGCGACTTCTCGCCGGCCGCCGCATCCATGACCTGGCCGAACAGCTTTGCGGGCAGGTCGAGATAGACGCCGCCCGGACGGCCCGACACTGCGGCGCGGATCGCGCGGGCAAGGCCGATGCCGATGTCCTGGGCGTGCAGCACGCGGAACGCCGCCTTGCACAGCGGCTTGGCGATCGCGAGCTGGTCCATCTCCTCATAGTCGCCCTGCTGCAGGTCGACGATCTCGCGCTCGGACGAGCCCGAGATCAGGATCATCGGGAAGCAGTTGGTGGTGGCGTGGGCAAGCGCGGTGAGGCCGTTGAGGAAGCCGGGCGCCGACACCGTGAGGCAGACGCCGGGACGCTTGGTCAGGAAGCCGGCGATCGAGGCCGCATAGCCGGCATTCTGCTCGTGGCGGAACGAGAGCACGCGAATGCCCGCCGCCTGGGCCATGCGGCCCAGGTCCGTGATCGGGATGCCCGGCACACCATAGACGGTGTCGATGCCGTTGAGCTTGAGCGCATCGATGACGAGGTGGAAGCCATCGGTCAATTCTTGCTCGGTGCCCGGTGCCTCGGACTTCGTAGCGGTATTCAGCATCGGCATCGTCTCCCTGATCGTTCTTGGTTCGGACGATCTGATCGTCGTCTGAAGCGGGTGTGGACTCTCAAACTTACGTGAACGGTTCTCTACGTGAATAATTCTTGGCCGTGCGCCTCGACATAGGCGGCAAGGCCGAGCGTGTGATCGCGCGCGCGCTTTTCGGCGAGCTCGGTGTCGCGCGCTTCCAGTGCCTCGATGATTCCGAGATGCTCCGGCAGCGAGGTCGCGGTGCGGTCCTTGCGGCCGATCGTGAGCTGGCGATAGCCGCGCACATGCAGCAGCAGGTCATTGGTGAGGTCGACCAGCACAGGCGATTCCGACAGCGAGATCAGCGCCTGGTGGAAGGCGATGTTGGCCTTGGAATATTCCTCGACGTGATCCTGCGGCAGGCGATCGTCGCTGAAGTCCTTGAAGAAGTCGCGCAGCGCCGTGATGTCCTTCTTGCGCGCGGTGGTCGTGATCAGGCGCGCCGCCATGCTTTCCAGCGCCGCCCAGGCGCGGATCATGTCGACGATCTCCGCCTTGGTGCGCCGGACCACGACGATGCCGCGGCGCGGCACGGTCTTCACGAATCCGTCCTGCTCGAGCATCGCGATCGCTTCGCGGATCGGCGTGCGGCTGACGCCGAGACGCTCGGACAATGCGCGCTCGTCGAGCATCACCGGCTCCGGCGTCGCGTAGATGTCCATCTTCAGGATCGCTTCTTTCAAGGCCTCATAGGCCTTGTTCTTGAAGCTCGTCTCCGGCGCGATCCGGACGATGGCGATATCTGTGTCAGCCATGGTGGGCGACGCCTTGGTCTGTTTCGGTTCTGGCACGACTCGTCTCCTCCTCTTGGAGACGTCTTCTTAGCAGAAGAAAGTACCTTAGATTTTTGGCATGCCAAATACCAGAATGTCAAGCTGCCCATATTTTTCGGTATTTTTGGGCATCGACCGACCTTGACAATTACGTTTTTGGCATACCAAATGCCACGAAATCTGTCCCAGGAGGAAGCCAATGTCAAATTCGAAGGATGCGGTCCGCAAAATTCTCGATGCGGTCAGGGCCGACAAGCGTACGAGCCTCACCGCGCCCGAAGGCAAGGTGGTCTGCGACGCCTACGGCATTCCGGTGCCAAAGGAGGGCGTCGCCAAGTCGGCCGCCGAAGCCGCGCGGATCGCCTCCGACATGGGCTTCCCGGTCGTGATGAAGATCGTCTCGCCCGACATCCTGCACAAGACCGAGGCCGGCGGAGTGGTGGTCGGCGTCAAGAGCGCCGCGGATGCCGAGAAGAGCTACGAGACCATTCTGGCCAACGCCAAGAAATATAAGGCCGATGCCAAGATCGAGGGTATCCAGGTCCAGCAGATGCTGGGCGGCGGCACCGAGGTGATCGTCGGTTCGATCACCGACGGCTCGTTCGGCAAGCTGGTCGCCTTCGGCCTCGGCGGCGTGCTGGTCGAAATCCTCAAGGACATCACCTTCCGCCTCGCGCCCGCGACCAAGGACGATGCGCTGTCGATGCTCGACGGCATCCAGGCGCATGAGATGCTGAAGGGCGTACGCGGCGGCGAGCCGGTCAACCGCGAGGCGCTCGCCGAAATCATCGTCAAGGTGTCGCAGCTGGTCAGCGATTTCCCCGAGATCGTCGAGCTCGATCTCAATCCGGTGTTTGCGACCAGCAAGAACGCGATCGCCGCCGACGTCCGCATCGTCGTCGACTTCGACTACAAGCCGCGTCCGGCGCCGCGCCCGACCGAGGAAATCGTCGCCGCGATGAGCCGCATCATGCAGCCGAAGGGCGTAGCCGTGATCGGCGCCTCCGCCGAGGACGGCAAGATCGGCAACTCCGTGATGAAGAACCTCATCAACGGCGGCTACAAGGGCGAGATCTATCCGATCCACCCGAAGGCCGCGGAGATCCTCGGCTACAAGGCCTACAAGAGCGTCAAGGACGTGCCGGGCGTGATCGACACGGCGGTGTTTGCGATCCCGGCGAAATTCGTCGCCGGCGCGCTCGTCGAGTGCGGCGAGAAGAAAATCCCCGGCGCGGTGCTGATTCCCTCGGGCTTCGCCGAAGCCGGCGCGCCCGAATTGCAGGCCGAGATCGTCGAGGTCGGCAAGAAGTACAACATCCGCCTGATGGGGCCGAACATCTACGGCTTCTACTATACCCCGGCCAATCTCTGCGCCACGTTCTGCACCGCCTACGACGTCAAGGGCCACGCCGCGCTGTCGTCGCAGTCGGGCGGCATCGGCATGGCGATCATCGGCTTCTCGCGCTCCGCCAAGATGGGCGTGTCGGCGATCGTCGGCCTCGGCAACAAATCCGACATCGACGAGGACGATCTGCTCGCCTTCTTCGAGCAGGACCCCAACACCAATTTGATCGCGCAGCACTGCGAAGACCTGAAGGACGGCCGGGCCTTCGCGGAGGCCGCCAAGCGCGTCTCCAAGAAGAAGCCGGTGGTCGTGCTCAAGGCCGGCCGCACTTCTGCGGGTGCGAAGGCGGCGTCGTCGCACACCGGCGCGCTCGCCGGCAACGACAAGATCTATGAGGACGTGTTCAAGCAGTCCGGCGTGATCCGCGCGCGCTCGCTCCGGCAGCTGCTCGAGTTCGCCCGCGGCGTGCCGGTGCTGCCGACGCCGAAGGGCGAGAACGTCCTGATCATCACCGGTGCCGGCGGTTCCGGCGTGCTGCTCTCCGACTCCGTCGTCGACAACGGCCTGTCGCTGATGCAGATGCCGCCGGATCTCGATGCGGCGTTCCGCAAGTTCATCCCGCCGTTCGGCGCGGCCGGAAATCCTGTGGATATCACCGGTGGCGAGCCGCCGATCACCTACGTCAACACCGTGAAGCTCGGCCTCTCGGACGAGCGCATCCACGCACTGATCCTCGGTTACTGGCACACCATCGTGACGCCGCCGATGGTGTTCGCGCGCAACATGGTCGAGGTGAAGAAGGAGATGGAGGCCAAGGGCTTCGTGAAGCCGATCGTCGCCTCGCTCGCCGGCGACGTCGAGGTCGAGGAAGCCGCCGAATATCTCTACCAGAACGGCATTCCGGCCTACGCCTATTCGACCGAACTGCCGGTCGAGGTGCTGGGTGCCAAGTACAAATGGGCCCGCGGCGCGGGACTGCTCTGATCGTCTGATCTGTCGAACACCAGAGGCCGCCTCGGACATCGTCCGGGGCGGCTTTTTATTTGGCTCCTGTCTGGGCCTTGCGGCCGAGGTGGGCGGGAAGGGCGGCATCAGCCCGATCGTTCGAACCCAGCCCGAGCTTTCCGGCTCCGTCTTGCGCCGGTTCCGCGCGCCATCCTTTTTTCCCGATCGCGTTCTGTCCATCAAGGCAGCTTGCCTTCCGTGGCTGATGTGCTACTGATATGTCAGATAAGAATGATGGAGGACTCCGCGATGGAGTTGGCTGCAACAGGGATGACCGACCGCCAGCGCAAATATCGCGCGACCTACCGCGAGCGCGTGGTGGGCTGGTACAATGGCTGGCTGCACGTCGTGCTGATCTACACGATCGGCTTCACGGCGCTGTACGTCTATTTGGCCAATGTGCACGATTTGAAGTGGTGGGAGTACCTCACCATTCCGGCGGTATTCCTGATTGCGAACTTCTTCGAATGGGCGGTGCATCGCTTCGTCATGCACCGGCCCTCGAACGTGCCGCTGCTGCGCGCGATCTACAGCCGCCACACGCTGATGCACCATCAGTTCTTCACCGAGGAGGAGATGCGCTTCGCCGATCATCACGACTGGCGCGTCACCTTCTTCCCGCCCTATGCGCTGGTGGTGTTCACCCTGATGTCGATCCCGCCAGCGATCGTCGCCGGTCTCGTGATCTCGGCCAATACCGGCTGGCTGCTGATCACCACGACCACGTCGATGTACCTGATCTACGAATTCATGCATTTCTGCTGCCACGTCGAGGAAAATGCCTTCGTGCGCAACATGCCCTTCGTCAACACCATCCGCCGGCATCATACCGCCCATCACAACCAGTCGATCATGATGGAGCGGAACATGAACCTGACCTTCCCGGTGATGGACTATGTGTTCGGCACCTCCGATCTCAACCGCGGCCTGCTCGGCCACGTCTTCAACGGCTACAGCACGCGCTACGTGAAGACCGACATGCGACGGACGGCGCGGACGCCGCGGGTCGTGGTGAAGGAGCAATCGGTGCCGCATGCCGCAGCTTGAACCCAATCTCGCCGGCCTCGCCTGGTTCGGCCTGCTGTGGAGCGTGTGCTGCATCGGCTTCCTGCAGCTGACCGGGATGTATCCGCTGCGCGGACGCGCCGTTCTGCCGGTGACGATGACGACCGCATTATGGGCGATGTTGCTCGCCGGCACGCTGGCATTCGCCCTGGTCGAGCTGCGCTGGACCACCGTCGTTGTGGTGGGCGGTGTGCTGTTCCTGTTCCTGCCCGGGCTGTTTCAGGCCCTGCCGGAATGGTGGCGTGACGGACGCGCGGGATTGCGGCTGTCCTGTTGCGCCATGATTGCGGCGCTGGCGCTGCTGGTCGGCGTGGCCGCACCATCGTTCCACATGTGGACCTAGAGGGAGGTCTCGATGCCAAGCCACATCAAGCTCATGCTGTCGCTGGCGTGCCTCGCCACGGCGGCCTGTGGATACTTCTTCATGGTCTATCTCGGACAGCAGGGACCGAGCTACGCGGTCGCCTTCCTTGGCGTATTCGCCACGGTCGCGATGTGGATCTTCCCCGAGGTCGTCAAGAAGGACATCACGATGCGTCCGCCAAGATCCTGACAGGACTCCTGATATGATGCTGCAGCACAGGGAGACTCCGATGGCGAGCTATGCCGGGGACCGCACCATCGACGGCATTTCCGTGCTGGTCGACGGCGAGCCGCTGTCACCGCATTACGACCAGCTTCGGCTCACCGAACACGGATTTGAATGGAGCTATGAGGGGCCCGAGCCGGCACAGCTGGCCTTCGCGCTGCTCTATGATCATCTGCACGACGCGACCGCGGCGAAGGCGCTGCACGAGAGCTTCATGCGGCGCATCGTCGCCAATTTCGGCAATGAATGGGAGCTCTCCTCGGCCGATCTCGATGAGGCGGTCGCGGCGCTGCGGTCCGGACAAACGGCCTGACCCGACGCTGATGTCCCGGCGAGAGAATTTTTGAGATGACCCTGACCTGTCGCGCGGCGGTGCTGCATCAGAGCGGAGCGCCGCTCTCCATCGAACGCATTTCGCTTGCAGCACCCACGCCGACCGACGTCGTGGTGAAGGTACGTGCCGCGGGGCTCTGCCACACCGATCTGGAGGTGATCGACGGGTCGCTGCGCTACCCCTTGCCGATGATCCTCGGGCACGAGGCGGCCGGCGTGGTCGAGGAGGTCGGCAGCGCGGTGCACGACGTGCGCGCCGGCGACCATGTGATCCTGTCCTGGAATCCGCATTGCGGACACTGCTTTCACTGCGATCGCGCGCAGCCGATCCTGTGCGAGAGCTATCTCACCAGGGGTGCGGAAGGCGTGCATTTCGACGGCGCGTCGAAGGCGCAGCTCGCGGGCGGCGGCAGCCTGTCGCATCTGATGTTCCTCGGCGCGTTCTCGGAATACCTCGTGCTGCCGGCGCAGCAGGCGATCGTCGTGCCCAAGGACATCCCGTTCGATCGTGCCTGCCTGATCGGCTGCGGCGTCATGACCGGCGTTGGCGCCGCGCTGAATGTCGCCGCCATCGGCTATGGCGATACCGTGATGGTCACCGGCTGCGGCGCGGTCGGGCTGGCGGCGGTGCAGGGCGCCCGGCTCGCCGGCGCCGGTGCGATCATCGCGGTCGACCTCGACGATGCAAAGCTTGCGCTGGCGCGGCAACTCGGCGCGACGCACGCGGTCAACGCGGCGCGCGAGGACCCGGTCCGGTTCGCAAAGGAGGCGACGCGTGGGCGCGGCGCCGACGTCATCCTCGAGGCGGCGGGCCATCCACTGGCGTTTCGGCAGACCGCGGAAGCAGTCCGGCCGGGCGGCGAGGTGATCTGGCTCGGCAAGATCGACGTTACGCAAGACGTGAGTTTTCGCTGGGGCGCGCTGATGGGCGAGAAGCGATTTCGCCGCTCGAGCTACGGCGGCGCGCGGCCACAGCGCGACTTCCCGTTGCTAGCGCAGGCCTACCTCGACGGCCGGCTCAAGCTTGACGAACTGATCACCGGCCACTGCAGCCTCGACGGCATCAATGATGGCTTCGAGGCGTTGCGGCGCGGCCGCTCGATCCGCACGGTCGTCGAGCTCTAGAGCATGATCCGGAAAAGTGGAGCCCGGTTTTCCCTCGCGACAAACGCGAAGCGTTTGCGCGGAGATCATGCTCAAACAAAGAGACGAGATCATGATGCGATTTCATCCAATCGCATCATGATCTCAAGCTCTCACAGCGTCGAACGTGCAAAGCTTTCGATGTAGTCGATCAGGCTGTCGGACGCGGCGCCCGCGGCATCGACGCGGCGCTCCGCGACGGCTTCGGCGACGTCGGCATGCAGCCGCGCCGCGAGCGGCAGGTCGGCCGCTTCCTTGTAATGCTGGTACCAGAATCGGCGCGACAGGCCGTGCATCAGGCCCATGGCGCGGGAAGCGAACTCGTTGCGCGACGCCGCCGAGATCAGGGTGTTGAACTGGTGATCAAGCCGCATGAACAGCAGATCGTCGGATTTTTCCGACGCGCGGCGCATGCCGGCGGCGATCTCGGAGAATTGCTTGCGTTGCTCGGTGGTGGCGCGCTCGGCGGCGCCGCGCGCCATCAGCCGTTCCAGCTCGCGCCGCACCTCGAGCAGGCGGAGCTGGGCGCGCAGGTCGATCTCGGATACCAGCACGCCGCGGCGGGCCAGGATGTTGACGAGGCCGTCGCGCGACAGCCGCTGCAACGCCTCGCGGATCGGGGTCCGGCCGATGTCGAGCCGCTTGGCGAGCACGAGCTCGGAGAGCGCGGTGCCGGGCGGCAGTTGCAGCGTCACGATCAACTCTTCCAGCTCGGCATAGGCACGGTCGGTGAGGGTGACGTCGGCTTGCGGGAGACGGGCCTGCGCGGCAGCGCGCGGCTTGCCGGCGGCGGCGGACGATGGCCGCGCCGGCCGGCGGTTTCCTGCTGCGCGGGCGCGCACCGTGCTGGATCGCTTGTTCGAATCGGCCATCGGGATCTTGCGTGCTGCTGTACAGCAGATATCTCACACGCCCCGCCGGCAGTGACAAGGCCGCTCGACGGGCGCTACACCGAATCCGGCCGCGTGCAGCGAACAGCGGCGCATCATCAGTGCGAAATGCTCTCCAGCGTGCGGCCGCGGGTTTCCTCGCCGAGCAACAGCACCGCCAGCGCCGCCACCACGAACGCGCCGGCGCCCAGCGCGAACACGCCGCTCTGTCCCGCCGCGGGCAGGATCACGCCGATCACATAGGGGCCGATCAGCGAGCCGATTCGGCCGATCGCGGAGGCAAAACCGGTTCCGGTGGCACGGACATGGGTCGGGTACAGTTCGGGCGTATAGGCGTAGAGCGCCGACCACATGCCGAACAGGAAGAACTGCATGCAGAGGCCGGCAATGATGAGCTGGGTCTGGTCCGCCGCCGAGCCGTAGAAGTGGCAGGCGATCGCGCCGCAGAGCAGGTTCATCACCAGCGTCGCCTTTCGGCCCCAGGATTCGACGAGCCACGCCGAGACCAGGAAGCCGGGAATGCCCGCGAGCGAGATCAGGATGGTGTAGAACACCGATTTGGTGATCGGGAATCCCTTGGCCTGCAGCAGCGCGCCGAGCCAGGTGGTCAGACCGTAGAAGCCGAGCAGGGCGAAGAACCACAAGGTCCACAACATTGTGGTCCGCTTGGCGTAGATGCCTGAAAACAGCGTCCGCAGGCCGGTCACTTCAGACGCGGGAGCGGCGGCCTGGCGCACGACCGGCGGCAGCTCCTTGCTGCCGAGACGATCGCGGACCCTGCTTTCGATGTCGCGCACGGTCGCTTCGGCCCGCTCGGAATAGCCGTGGGAAGCGAGCCAGCGCGGCGATTCCGGAACGTAGCGTCGCACCACGAGCACGAAGGCGGCCGGGATCGCCTGCAGGATGAAGACCCAGCGCCAGTCGGCGGCCTGCAGCACGAAGTAGGTCAACAGGCCCGACGCAATGAAGCCGAGCGGCCAAAACCCTTCGAGGAACGCGATGTAGCGGCCGCGGTTGCGGGCCGGCATGATCTCCGAAACCATCGACTGCGCGACTGGAAACTCCATGCCCATGCCGAAGCCGAGCAGCAGGCGGGAAGCACCGAGCGCGGTCGCCGTCGTCGAGAGACCGCAACACAGGCTGCCCAAGCCCCAGAAGATCATGCTGACCTGGAAGACGCGGGCACGGCCGAAGCGGTCGGCCAGTAGGCCGGCGGACGCGGCGCCGACGAACATGCCGAGGAAGCTCATGCTGGACAGCAGCCCGGTTTCCGCCGTCGACAGGCCGAAGGTCTGGCGGATCGAGCCAAGCACGAAGGTCAGCGCGGCCAGGTCCATGCTGTCGAAGAACCATGCGGTTGCGATGATCCCGAAGATCCATCGCTGATAGGAGGTCAGCGGCAGCCGTTCGAGGCGCGCCGCGATGTCGGCGACTTGCTGCGCTTGCGCGGTGCGCGCGACGGCGGCCGGAGCCCGGCTTGCGGCCGATGCGGTGGCGTCGGAAATGGTCATTGCTGTCCTCCCCAAGTGGACGTTGCCGGGCTCTTGTCGGCCCGTTTCATAAAATGTCACACGGATAGCAGTGATATGTCAATTGGTGATCACACGCGAATTGGCGGCGCTGACCGACTCGTGGCGCCGGGCATGGCCGGGGACAAATCGGCGCGGAGCGCGGGCCTGACCGGCGTTCGATAGCGCTTCGGACATCTTCCGAAGCGGCATCAAAGCCCGGTTAACGGCATGCGATAAATCGGGGCCTGTCCGATAATCCGACTTTAATGGGGGGCCGACTAAAGGTCTCATGGTTGCAATGTGCCGGACGCCTGGGGGTATCCGGTGTTGGGTCCGGAGGAGGCGTTTTCCCCATCATGTCAGTTCAGGTCGATTTGGATTTTGCGAGCGACGATCGCGCAAGGGCGCAGATCGGCGCGGCGGTGAGCTATCTGCTCAGGGACGCGACCGGTGCTGCGCGTGAGCATGCGGTCGAGATGATTGTCGAGATGGTCCGCGATGTCGCAAGCCGGCCGGCCGGCCTCGAAGCAGCGTCCCTTCAGCCGCTCATGAGCGGCGTCACCTATCGGGATTTTGTGATCGATGCCTACCGGCGCGATGTCGATCGCTGGCGCGCAACCATCCGCCGGTCGAACGGCAAGAAGATCCGGATCGCGTCTCCGCCGTCGGTGCGCGACGAGGCGACGACGACAGCGGATGCGATCACCGCCGAGAAGGCCATCGAGTTCGCGAGGCGGGCGATCGATTTGGGCGAGGTGCTCTGACCACACCGCCCGAGGGTGCTTTCGCCGCGAAAGTCCCGGCGATGCCACCGACCCTATGCTTGCGACGCGCGATGTGCTCCGATGCGACGGCTGCGTCGGTTCCGGAGCCGTCAGCGGAATCTTGATCCATCCTATCCCAGCAGAGAGAAGCCATGCCTTCCGAACTCCGTTCGCCCCGTCTGGCGGTCCTGATCGACGCCGACAATGCATCTGCCAGGATCGCCGATGGGCTGTTCGAGGAGATCGCCAAGATCGGCGAGGCCAGCGTGCGCCGCATCTATGGCGACTTCTCCAATCCGAGGTCCAAGGGCTGGGCCGACATTCTGTCCAAGCACGCCATCATCCCGCAGCAGCAATTCGCCTATACGACCGGCAAGAATGCATCCGACATCACCCTTGTGATCGATGCGATGGACCTGCTGCACAGCGGCCGGTTCGATGGATTCTGCCTGGTGTCGTCGGATAGCGATTTCACCCGGCTTGCCGCCCGCATCCGCGAGCACGGTATCGACGTGTTCGGGTTCGGCGAGCAGAAGACGCCGGAGAGCTTTCGGCAGGCCTGCCGCAGGTTCGTCTATACCGAGAATTTGCGCGGCGGCGCGACGAGCAATCAGGACGCAGCGGTGCGCGCCCAGCCGTTGCAACCGCCGGACGCCGCCACGCCCATCCTCAAGAAGGTGATCGGCCAGATGGCCAGTGAGGACGGCTGGGTGACGCTTGGCGAGGTCGGACGGCAGCTGGCCAATCTGGCGTCCGATTTCGATCAGAGGACTTACGGCTTCCGCACCCTGAGCGAACTGGTGCGCAGGACAAATGCGTTTGAGATCGAACAGCCCAAGGGCGGGACGACGCGAATCCGTATCAAGCCTTCAGCTGACGCCCCTGCGAAAGCACCTCCAAGACGGCGAACGCCAAGACGACGAGCCGGTCAAAAACCGCCGGAATGAATGGCGCGCAGCGCGCTCCTGCTCAGAACCATCTCTGAATCTGAACCAACGATGAATGCTGCTTCGGACGTTATCCGGAGCAGCATTTTCGTATGTGCTGGAACTAAAGCGAGTTGCCGCGGAACTGGAATTTGCCCGCAAGTTGCCGCGTTGGAACTGGAACGTCTCGTTCCCTGCGATGTTGAAGGGGCGTCTCATAGCTCGGAGGAGGAGAATAATGAACAAGCGTTTTGCCGTTTCCCTTGTCGCCGCTGCGTCACTGCTTGCGTCCGGTTCGGCGTTCGCGCAGTCCACGACGGCGGCGGGCGCCGCGAACGGTGCGCGGACCGGTGGCGAGATCGCAGGCCCGGTTGGCGAGATCGTCGGCGGCACCGTTGGTGCTGCGGTCGGTGCCGGCCTCGAGATTCCGAATGCGGTGATCACCTCGATCCCGCGCGACGAACCCTCGGTTGTGGTGCGCGAACGCGTCGTGGTCGGCGAGCCGCTGCCCGACACCGTCGTGCTGCGTCCGGTGCCGCGCTACACTGAATATCGCTACGCTGTTGTCAATGATCGCCGCGTGATCGTGGAGCCGCGCACCCGCCGGATCGTCAAGATCATCGATTGATCGCAATTTCCGACTGCGGACATCCTCGCGGGCAAATCGCCCGCGGGGATTTTCGCATGGCACGGGCCCGCTTTTTTCATGAGGCGCCTGGTTGGCCTGCCGGCCCGATCCCCTAGACTGATCCGCAATCGGCGGACGCAGCCAGCGTCCGCCTCAATCAAGAGCAGGGTGGAAACATGGGTCGGAAGATCGCGATCGTCGGTGCGGGTGCGGTCGGCGGCTATGCCGGGGCGCATATGGTGCAGGCGGGTGAGGACGTCACCTTCATCGATCCCTGGCCCGAGCATGTCGAGCACATGCGCAAGCACGGATTGCGCGTCACGCACGCGATGGATGTCGCCGAGTTCTCAGTGCCGGTGCGTGCGCTTGATGTCACCGACGCGCAGCAGCTGGCGAAGGAGAAGCCGGTCGACATCGCGTTCGTCTGCGTGAAGTCGTACGACACGGCCTGGGCGACCATGCTGATCCGGCAATATCTGGCGGCCGATGGCTATGTCGTGTCGCTGCAGAACTGCATGAACGAGGAGACGATCGCCGGCATCGTCGGTTGGGGCAAGACGCTCGGCTGCATCGCGAGCAGCATCACCGTCAATCTGCCCGAGCCCGGCCATATCCACCGCGGCGCCGGCAAGGGTGGCGCGGCGCATACCGTGTTCCGCGCCGGCGAGGTGCATGGCCGCATCACCGCGCGGGCGGGGGAGGTTTGCCGCCTGGTCGGCTTCTCCGATAGCGCCAAGGTGACCGGCAATCTCTGGGGCGAACGCTGGTCGAAGCTGGTCGCCAACGTGATGGGCAACGGGCTGTCGGCCTGCACGGGTCTAGCGGGCGGCGAGGTGCTGCAAAGCGAACCGCTGCGCCGCTTCTCGACGCGGCTTGGAAGCGAGGCGATCCGCGTCGGCCAGGCGCAGGGCTACCAGCTGGAAGAGATCCTGCATCTGCCGCCCGAGACGATCGCGCGCGCCGGCGAGGGCGACGAGGCCGCGACCCGCGCCTGCGACGAGCAGCGCTTCAAGGATAGTAAGCGCACCTCATCGGCGCAGCGCCCCTCGATGGGCCAGGACATGCAGAAGGGCCGCCGCACCGAGATCGAATTCCTCAACGGCTTTGTGGTGCGCGAGGGCGAGAAGCTTGGCCTCGCATGCAATGCCAACGCCGCGCTGACCGATATCGTCAAGCGCGTCGAGCGCGGCGAACTCGCGCCGGATCCCCGGCACATCACCGAATTGCGGATGAATTGAGCAGCGTGTGTGCTGCGACGCGGCGTCAAAGGCGGACGGCCGGAAGCGGCCACGTCGCCTTCAGCACGAGCATGTACAGGGCGAAGGTTGCGGTTGAGGCAATTGCCAGCATGACCCCGTCGTGCAGGGTCAGCCGTTCGAGCTCCATGGTCCGTCCCCCGCTGAGGTAGCGCTGCAGAGCAAACAACATGAAGGGAATCCCGATCAGGAGCGATTGGAGGTAGACGGCGAGCGCGATGCCGATCAGGATCCCGATCCAGCCCACGATCAACGCGGACCTCCGATTCACCGAGCCGACGAGAGCATTGAGGATCAGGCCGCCATCGAGGGGATAGATCGGCAGCAGGTTGCTCGCATTCACAAATGCGAACAGTTCGGCCAGCTTTCCAAGATAGAGTTGGCCGGTGGCCTGATAAGCGGCGAACAGGCCGAGTGTTGGGATGAGGCTCAGGCCCGGGCCCATCAGCGCGATGAAGCCGAGCCGGCCCTCCGTCCGATAGGCCGCCTTGGGAACGGCCATCCCGCCAAAGCAGGGCACGAGGTAGATGCCGCGTACGCCGACACCGGCCATCAGCATCGCCGCGGCGTGACCGGCTTCGTGCAGGACGACGACCACGGTCAGGAGCAGCGCCGCCTTCCACCCCACAAGGTACCAGAAGCTGAGCAGGGCCACGATCGACAGCAGCCATCCGTTGTTGCCGACCGTGGAGAGACGATTGGAGGTGCCGGCTTCTTTCTCGCATTGCTGCTTGATCAGGTTCGCCATGCGGCGCAGGCCGATCGGGTAGTTGATACGGTCGCGAAAGACGTGCGGGGTCAATTCATTGGATACGATGAGCTTCGTTCCCGCGGACGTCGCCTCGATCGTGAGTTCGGCTACGGTATCGCGGCCGCCTTCCGGTGGAATGGAGAGCGGGTGAGCCACGATTCGTCCCCGGATGATCCCTTTTTCCTCGTCGCGCTCGAGCTCGCGCGAGACGTTCTGCGCCCGAACCTGGCCGTTCACGGTGGCGCTTGTCAGCCAAAGATCGGCGCTGTCGGGCACCGGCTCGCGCGATATCTCCATGATCGGCGGCCCATCGAACACCATGCGGTCCGCAATATTGAAGCGCCACACGGCCTCGCGTGGCGCGTTGATCAGAACAGTGAACTCGCACCGCAATCGGTTACGTGCCCGTAGCGCGTCGACGAGGCCTTGCAGCGCATAGTAAGCGATGCGCAGCAGCTCGATGGGTAGTGACAACAGTGCGAGCATGACTGAGGAACCTACGCTAACTCAAGTGGCGAGCCGTGAAGTGCCGCCTGGGCAGGCCAAAGTTATCAGCGCATTGCTGCAGTGTCCCCCGCGCGGACCAATAGAATACTAGCATAGGTTGTTTTTGGGTAAATCACGAACCAGCGTGCTGGTTCGACCTTCCCCCGTATGGTCGGTCTTGCGGATTGGCGGGCCGTCTTCGGCTTGTGCGCTGAGCTTCGCGGAGTCTTACAGCAACTGCCGCACCCCCATCCCGTGCATGAAGCGCTCGCGGATCTGCACGGGGTCGCGGCGGGTGGTGCCGGTGCCGGGCTTGTCGTCGATGCGGACGCCGATCAGCGTCGGGCCGGAGGCCTGTTTCGATTGCTCGATCAGTCGCTCGAAATCATCCTCGTCGGCGGCCCAGGAGCTGCTCGCAATCCCGCTGGCGAGCGCGACCGCGACGAGGTCGGTATGGCCCGCGGCAGGGGTCGGCTGGCTGCCTGTGATCTGGTAGATGCCGTTGTCCATCACTACCATGGTGAGATTCTTCGGCGCCAAGGTCGCGATGGTCGAGAGGCAGCCGAGCTGCATCAGCAGCGAGCCGTCGCCTTCGAGCGCGAAGACGCGCCGCTTCGGCTGCGCCAGTGCGACGCCGAGCGCGATCGGAAACGCAAGTCCCATGCTGCCCAGCATGTAGAAATTCTGCGGGCGATGGCCGGCGGCCCAAAGGTCAAAGTTGGTGTTGCCGATGCCGCCGATCACGGCCTCGTCCTTCAGCCCGGCGACGAGGCGCTGGGTGAGATCGAAGCGGTTCATCACCTTGGTGTTGCGCGCGTGGGTGCTGGTCATGGCTGATCTCACTTGTCGAAGGTCTTGCCGCCGGTCAACAGCGGCGAGAGGATCAGCGCCACCGGCGCCTGGGTGGTGATCGCCTGCTTGATCGAGCGGTCGGCGATGAATTCGAGCTCGTCGAGCCGGGTGATGGTGTGATGTTCCATCGCCAGCGAATCCAGCACCGGGCGCATGGTGCGGCAGACCAGCGCCTGGCCGTAGTTGAACTCGCCGAGCGTGCCGCGCTCGGAGACGAACATGATCAGCGGGATCTGGTAGGGCACCGCGAGCGAGGCCAGCACGTTGGCGAGTGTGGCAAAGCCCGAGGTCTGCATCAGTACGGCGCCGCGCGTGCCCGCCATCCAGGCGCCCGAGACGATGCCGACGGCCTCTTCCTCGCGCGCGGTTGGAAACGTCGTGAAATAGGGATCGGCGTGCAGGTCCTTGATCAGCGTGGTCAGCACCCGGTCGGGCACATAAGGCACCAGCTTGATCTCGTTCCGCTTCAGCGTCTGCAGCACGATGCCGTGCCAGGTGGTCGCCGCATCCTGGGACTTATCCTTGGCTTTATCCTTGGACGAGGCTTGTTCCGCGGCCGCCATCCTGTTCTCCCTCTCGCGCGACGCTGATGATCGCTTGCGCCATGAAACTTGACGCTGACCATACGATTGTCAACATGTCGCGGCCGCAACGCGATCTGCGGAATTGGGCCATCGTAGTGCCGAACCGGCGTGCGATACAGGCGGTAACGATCAAGGGACGGAACGATCAAGGGACGGGAGGTGTCGATGGCCGGATGGGTCTGGCGGACCGCCATTGCGGCAGCGGCCACGGTCGTGGCCGGCCTTGCGTCCGCGCAGCCATACCCGGCAAAGGCCGTTCATATTCTCGTCCCATATCCGCCGGGCGGCGGCGTCGACGTGCTGACGCGGACGCTCGCCGAAGCCGTGTCGAAAACCTGGACGCAGTCGATCGTGGTCGAGAACCGGCCGGGCGCCGGCGGGGTGATCGCCTCGCAGGCGATCGCGAGCTCCGCGCCCGATGGCTACAACCTGATCATGGTCGCGAGCGGCCACGCCACCAATCCGTTCCTCTATCCAAAACTGCCCTACGACACGTTCAAGGATTTTTCGCCGATCTCGCTGCTGGCGTCATCGCCGAACGTGCTGCTGGTGCGCGCGGACTCACCGTTCAAGTCGGTCAGCGATGTCATCGCAGCGGCGAAGGCAAAGCCGGGCAGCCTGTCGTTTGCCCATGCCGGCAACGGCACCTCGACCCATCTTGCCGGCGAGTTGCTCAACAGCCTTGCCAAGATCGATCTCAACGCGATCCCCTACAAGGGCGGCGCCCCGGCGATCAACGATCTGCTGGGCGGACAGATTCCGATGTCGTTCAACAACGGGCCGGAATCGGTTGGGCAGTTGCAGGCCGGCACGGTCCGCGCGCTGGCGGTGACGACGGGCTCGCGCGCGCCGTTCCTGCCAGATGTGCCCAGCATGTCGGAGGTGGTGCCGGGTTATGACACCGAGGTGTGGTGGGGGCTGCTTGGTCCCGGCAACATGCCCGCCGATCTCGTCGCGAAAATCTCGCATGATTTCGTCGCGGCGGTGAATACGGATGCCGTGAAGGAGCGGCTCGGCAAGCTCGGCGCCATCCCGATCGGCTCGACGCCGGACAAGTTCGCCGCCAAGATCAAGGCCGACTACGACAAATGGGGGCCGATCATCAAGGCCGCCGGCATGAAGGCGGAGTAGGAAGATGGCTGTATCAGAGATTTCCGCCTGCCTGCCGCCGCGTCCGGTGACGCCGCCGAGAGAGAAGCTGCCGCCAAAGGCCTGTGACACGCATGCGCATGTATTCGGCCCGGCGGACCGCTTCCCCTATGCCGCCGATCGCAGCTACACGCCGCCGGACGCGCCGCTCGCGACCTATCTCGGCATGCTCGATGCGCTGGGTTTCAGCCGCGGCGTGCTGGTGCAGGGCAGCGCGCATGGCCACGACAATTCGGCGATGCTGGATGCGTTGCAGCGCGAGCCGGCGCGGCTGCGCGGCGTCGCGGTGGCCGATGCCGATGTGGCGGCGGGCACGCTGCGGCAATGGCATGTGCTCGGCGTGCGCGGCTTGCGCTTCAACCATTTCTTCCGCGGCGGGCAGTTGCACTATCGCGGCGGCATCCCCCTCGATGTCGCCGAGACGCACGCGGGCGTGATGGCCGAGCTCGGCTGGCATCTGCAGCTCTGGATCGACGTGAAAGATTTGCCTGACACGGTCCCGACGCTGAAGGCACTGGGCCTGCCGGTCGTGGTCGACCACATGGGCCGCACCGACGCTGCCGCCGGCATCAACACCGCGGGCTTCCGGAGCCTGCTGCGCGCGGTCGGCGAGGGCTGGTGCTGGGCCAAGCTGTCAGGCGCACATCGCCTGAGCCAGCGCGCGCCGGATTATCCGGATGCGCGGCCGTTCCACGAGGCGCTGGTATCAGCCAACTCCGAACAGCTGGTGTGGGGCGGCGACTGGCCGCATCCGCGCGTCGAGGGCGAAATGCCCGACGCCGGCCATCTGCTGACGCTGTTCCAGGAATGGACACCGGATGCGGCGACCCGACACCGCATCCTCGTCGATAATCCCGCACGACTCTATGGCTTCCCAAACTGAAAGCTGCTGCACGACATGACCGTCAACAACAAGCGCGTGTTCTACGTCAAATACCTCGCCCACGAGATCTACGTCGATATCCTGAAGAAGCGGCCGGATGTCCGGCTCGACCGTCTGGAGAACGAGACGCCGGAGGCGACGTTCGCGCCTGTCCTCGCCGACGCGCATGCCTATCAGATCGGCGCCGCCCGCGACGAGTTGGCGCCGCATTTCCATGCCCACGCCGAGTTGCTGAAGCGCGCGCCGAACCTGTTGATCGTGTCCTCGAACGGTGCCGGCTTCGATCCAGTCGATGTCGATGCGTGCACCGCGGCGGGCGTGCTGGTCGTCAACCAGTCCGGCGGCAACGCCAACTCGGTCGCCGAGCACGCGCTCGGCATGATGCTGACGCTGTCGAAGCGCATCATCCAGTCCGACCGCCGGCTGCGGCGCGAGGCCAACGTCAACCGCAACGACCTGATCGGCAACGAGCTGAACGAGAAGACCGTCGGCATCGTCGGCCTCGGCAATGTCGGCCGCCGCATCGCCGAGCTGTGCAAGGGCCTGCTGCACATGAAGGTGATCGCCTATGATCCGTATCTGACGGCGGAGGAGATGGCGAAGCGGGGCGGGGAGAAAGTCGAGCTCGACGATCTCCTGCGCCGCGCGGACTTCGTCTCGATCTCCTGTCCGCTGGACAGTAAGAGCCGAGGCATGATCGGTGCGCGCGAATTCGCGCTGATGCAGCCGCACGCCTATTTCGTCACCACCGCGCGCGGCTTCATCCATGACGAGAATGCATTGGAAGAGGCATTGCGAGAGAAGCGCATCGCCGGCGCCGGCCTCGACGTCTGGTCCAAGGAACCGCCGCCGCCGGATCATCCACTGCTGCAGTTCGACAATGTGCTGGCGAGCCCGCACACCGCAGGCGTCACCCGCGAGGCGCGCATCAACATGGGCCGGATCGCCGCTGAGCAGATCCTCGACGCCCTCGACGGCAAGCGCCCGCCGCGCATCATCAATCCCGAGGTCTGGCCGGTCTACGCGAAGCGGTTCGAGAAGGCGTTCGGGTTCACGCCGGGATAGGTCGACGGTCATTGCTGTCAACGGTGAAGTCAGCCGGGTGAGGTGAGCACGCTGGTCAGAGGGCCTCCCTTGCGGGGGCCGTGGCTGCGCGCGGCCAAAATATCGAAAACAACCCCATGCAAAGTAGCCGGCGGGCTGCCGGCGGTTCGATCGGGCAGCTTGACGCGTCGGGCAACTCAGGGGTACATTTCCAATATACAGAAATCGTGCAACCGCCCGGCCTTGCGGGGGAGACACCGCAGGGGCGGAGGGAACTGTCCGCCAGCGCGTGCTCGCGCAAATGGCCGGTCGTGCGCGTGTTGTTGCGCGCCGCAAAACCACCGGAGAAAATCTCCTTCGTCGCAGCCTCGATCGAGGCAATAAACCCACTGCCAAGGCACCACTTCACAACGCGTCCGTTGCTATTTTCCCTGAGATATCGACGACTTAGCCCGAAATCGCCATCTTCCCTTTGTGCCCAACTAATCCGGGCACGGAAGGAAGAAGTGTCATGCGACAGGTCCAGTCATTGCTCCGCGACGCGCCCGCGAAAATGGGCCGCCGCATTGCGCAGATCGTTGCGATCGCTGCCGCCAGCCTGCCGCAGGCCGGCGCCTAGTTTTCCACCGCCGCGAAGCGCCGCATCCGCGCGCGCTGAATTAACTCAACACCATTTTGCGTTAGTGCTAACGTGGTACCCCCGGGCTCTGCCGGCGCAGCAGGGAGGGTTCCATGTCACGCTTCGTCGTTCAGTTCATGAAGGACGTGCTCGGCGGCAATGGCCGCCAGCGCGAGGTTTGCCAGGGCGAACTCGAGGTCGACGCCTCGAGCGAAGGCCAGGCCACCGAAATGGCCAAGCTCATATTCTGTCAGGAACAGGCGCTCTGCGACTGGTCATTGCATGCCGACCGCATTCGGATCGAAGCGGCCGACTTGCAAGTGACTTGACGCGTCCAGAGCCCCGTTCCGATTCAATCGGAACGGGGCTCTGGATTTTTGTTTTGAGGCGTTTTGTTTACGCGAACCGGTATCCGCTTCGCTCGAAAACGCTTGGTCCGACTACTCCGGCAGGATGCGCACGGCACCCTTCGCCGCGCTGCTTGCGAACGCCGCGTAGGCCTTCAGCGCGGTCGAGACGGCGCGCTTGCGCGGCGCGGCCGGCTTCCACGCCGCATTGCCCTTGGCTTCCATCGCCGCGCGGCGGCGTTTCAGTTCGGCATCGTCGACCTTGAGGTTGACCTTGCGGTTCGGGATGTCGAACTCGATGATGTCGCCTTCCTCGACGAGACCAATCAGGCCGCCTTCGGCGGCTTCCGGTGAGACGTGGCCGATCGACAGGCCGGACGATCCGCCGGAGAAGCGGCCGTCGGTGATCAGCGCGCAGGCCTTTCCGAGCCCCTTCGACTTCAGATAGCTGGTCGGATAGAGCATCTCCTGCATGCCCGGGCCGCCGCGCGGACCTTCATAGCGGATCAGCACGACATCGCCGGCCTTGACCTTGTTGGTCAGGATGGCGTCGACCGAGGCGTCCTGGCTCTCGAAGATGCGGGCCGGGCCCGAGAACTTCAGGATGCTCTGATCGACGCCGGCGGTCTTCACGATGCAGCCGTCCTCGGCGAGGTTGCCGAACAGCACGGCGAGGCCGCCGTCCTTGGAATAGGCGTGCTCGGCGTTGCGGATGACGCCCTCGGCGCGATCGACATCGACGTCGTCGAAGCGGCGGTCCTGGCTGAAGGCTTCCTGGGTCGGCACGCCGCCCGGCGCGGCGCGGTAGAAGTTGCGCACCTTGTCGCTCGTGGTCCGCACCACGTCCCAGCGGTTCAGCGCGTCGTCGAGCGTCGCGGCGTGCACGGTCGGTCCGTCGGTCGTGAGCAGTTTGGCGCGGTCGAGCTCGCCGAGGATCGCCATGATACCGCCGGCGTGGTGCACGTCCTCCATGTGAACGTCCTGCACCGAGGGCGCGACCTTGCACAGCACTGGCACCTTGCGCGACAGACGGTCGATGTCGGCCATCGTGAACGGCACTTCGCCCTCGCGCGCGGCGGCGAGCAGATGCAGCACGGTGTTGGTCGAGCCGCCCATCGCGATGTCGAGCGTCATCGCGTTCTCGAACGACTTGAAGTTCGCGATGTTGCGCGGCAGTACCTTGGCGTCGTCCTGCTCATAGTAGCGGCGGGCGAGATCGACGATCAGATGGCCGGCCTCGACGAACAGGCTCTTGCGGTCGGCATGGGTCGCCAGCACCGAACCGTTGCCGGGCAGCGCGAGGCCGAGCGCCTCGGTCAGGCAGTTCATCGAATTCGCGGTGAACATGCCGGAGCAGGAGCCGCAGGTCGGGCAGGCCGAGCGCTCGATCACCTCGACCTCCTCGTCCGACACGTTGGAGTCGGCGGCGGCCACCATCGCATCGATCAGGTCGACCGCGCGCTTCTTGCCCTCGAGCAGGATCTTGCCGGATTCCATCGGACCGCCCGAGACGAACACCGTCGGGATGTTGAGGCGCAGCGTCGCCATCAGCATGCCGGGGGTGATCTTGTCGCAGTTGGAGATGCAGACCATCGCGTCGGCGCAATGCGCGTTGACCATGTATTCGACGCTGTCGGCGATCAGCTCGCGCGAGGGCAGGCTGTAGAGCATGCCGTCATGGCCCATCGCGATGCCGTCGTCGACCGCAATGGTGTTGAATTCCTTGGCGACGCCGCCGGCCTTCTCGATCTCGCGTGCGACGAGCTGGCCGAGATTCTGCAGATGGACGTGGCCGGGCACGAACTGGGTGAAGGAGTTGACCACCGCGATGATCGGCTTGCCGAAATCCTCGTTCTTCATGCCGGTGGCGCGCCACAGGCCGCGTGCACCCGCCATGTTGCGGCCGTGGGTGGTGGTGCGGGAGCGATAGGCGGGCATCGTAAATCCTTGGGTTATGGCCATTTTTTAGGGGAGATGGCAGTCCTTATGCCCGCCCGCAGCAGCCGATTCAAGCGCGGAACCGCATGGCAGAACCCCGCTATCTGACTTCGATCCCGGCCTCTGTGGCGACGGCACGCAGGAGACGGGCCGCGGCTCGTTTCGCGGTGCCCTCTCGACCCGATTGTCTCACGCGTCAATCCTCGAACCTGAACCTGAAGGCCTCGCCATGCCTGACCACGCGGCCTGCGGTCGGGGCGGGGAAGTGCCCGGTCAGCAGATAGCTCGGCGTATCCGCCAATTCCTCGAGCAGCGTCACGCGGGTGGCGAGTGCCGCCGCGGGATCGGCGTCGGCGGCATTCGACAGCCACGGCTCCGCGCACTGGATCGGATGATGGATCACGTCGCCCGACATCACGGCATGATCGCCGCCGCCGTTGAGATGGATCTGCATGTTGCCGGCGGTGTGGCCCGGCGCCGGCGCAAAGCGCAGGCCCGCGTCGCGGTCGTCGAACAGCAGGTGATTGGTCTCGACGAATTCGGCCTGGCCGGCCGCGACGACCGGCAGCACCGAATCCTCGAACGAGCCGTGATTGACCGGCGTCGGCGGGTTCGCCCGGTGCGCTGCCTCCCAGTGGCGAAACTCGGCGCGTCCCATCAGGTAACGCGCCTTCGGAAAGGTCGGCACCCAGCGCCCGTTGATCAGCCGCGTGTTCCAGCCGACATGGTCGACATGCAGATGCGTGCACATCACGAAGTCGACCTGTTCGGGCCGCACGCCGAGCGCGGCCATGTTTTCCAGATAGGGCTGGTTGAGATTGTTCCAGGCCGGCACGCGCGGACGCGGCTTGTGATTGCCGCAGCAGGTGTCGACGACGGCGGTCCAGCGCGGCGTGCGCACCAGATAGGAGTGGTGGCTCAGGATGAAGCGGCCGGTCTCCGGCTCGATGTAGCGGTGATCGAGCCAGCTTCGGTTCGCGGCGATCACCTCGTCCGTGACGTTGGCGAACAGCCATGTCTTGTCGAAGGCGAGCGAGGGGATTTCGACCAGCCGGTCGATGCGCATGCTGCCGATCGTGATCTGGCGCACGCGGTGCTCAGTTCTTGATGAGGTCGCCGAACGGCACCCAGCGCGTGCCGTCGTAGCGGATCAGTTGCAGGCTGGTCATGGGCGTATACCGCTCCGGCGAATTGCTGACCGCGGTGCCGTTGATCAGCATCGGCAGATGCAACTCCCTGATGCTGGTCGCCTGCTTAATCACATTGGCGCGGGTAAGGTCGTTGCCGGCGGCCTTCAGCACCGCGGTCAGCGTCTGCGCGATGGTGTAGCCGTAGACATTGAGCCAGTCGCTCTTGTTGGCGTCGGGCAGATATTTGTCCATGAAGGCGACCCATTCCTTGTAGCCGGCATCGTCCTTCAGCGCCGGGTCGGTCGAGTCCTTCAGATACTGGCTCGAGATCACGCCGGTGGAATTGTCCTTTCCGGCGGGTTCGAGCACGCCGCTGATCGAGGCCGAGACGTTGGAGATGATGGTGGTGGGCTTCCACCCGATCTCGCCGATCTTGCGGATCGCCTGCGCCGCGAATTTCGGCGTCGCGGCGACCAGCACGACGTCGGCGCCGCTGCTCTTGAGCAGCAGGATCTGCGTATCGACGGTGGGGGCGGTGGTCTCGTAGGGCGCCCGCGCCACGATGGCCTCGGTGCTGCCGAGGCCTTCCTCCAGCGCCTTCAGATAGTCCTTGCCGAGGTCGTCATTCTGATAGAGCACACCGACCTTGGCGTTCGGGTGGCTCGCCTTGATGTACTTGGCGTAGGCGATGGCCTCGTCGCGATAGGTCGGCTGCCAGCCGACGGTCCATGGAAAGTTCTTCGGATCATCCCACTTCGCCGCGCCCGAGCCGAGGAAGAGCTGCGGCACCTTCCTGTCGTTGAGATATTTGTGCACGGCGCTGTTGGTCGGCGTGCCGACGCCGCCGAAGATCAACAGCACCTCGTCGCTCTCGACCAGGCGACGCGTCTGCTCCACCGTCTTGGGCGGGCTGTAGGCGTCGTCGGCGATCATCATCTGGATCCGCCGGCCGTTGATGCCGCCCTCGTCATTCACCTTGCGGAAATAGGCTTCCGCCGATTTCGCGATCTGCGCAAAGGCCGAGACGGGGCCGGACAGCGGTGCGGTGGTTCCGATCTTGATCGTCTTGTCGTCGGCGCCTGGATCGTATTTCGGGCTCTCGGCTCGTGCGGTGCCGGCGGCGATCAGCGGCAGCAGCAAAAAGGCCGCGCGCAAATGAGAGCGGACGAGGCGCGCCATGACGGAATCTCCCCAGATTGCTCTCCGCCTCTTCGGAGCGGAGTTGAAACGCGAATACTTCGCGCCTGCGCGGCGTGCGGGCCGTGACCGCTGCCGTGCAGACGAACGATCGTTCGTACGTTGACTAACGAACGATCGTTCGCTAGTCAACGATCGTTCGTACGTTGACTAACGAACGATCGTTCGCTAGTCAAGGCGCCATGGCGGCTTCCACATCCAGCGCGGCCGAGGCGGTCGTGACCTCCACCCGCGAGCGCATCCTCAGCGAGGCGCTCAGCCTGTTCGCGCAAAGCGGCTATGGCGGCGCGTCGATGCGCGAGCTTGCGCGCCGCGTCGGCATCCGCGAGAGCAGCCTCTACAATCATTTCCCGGGCAAGGCCGCGATCCTCGAAGCGATCGTCAGCGAGCACGGTCCGGCGAGTTCGGCCGACCGGCTCGAGGCGCCGCGCTACCGGCAGCTCGCGCGGCAGCCGGCGGCGTTCTGCCGCCAGTTCGCGCTCGACCTCGTCGAACAGTGGTCGGATCCGCGCGAGCATCAGTTCCAGAAGGTCATCACCGCCGAGCGCAACCGTGTGCCCGGCATCCGCGCCAAGTTCGCCGACCATTTCTACGCGCGCGAACAGAACCTGATGACGGACTATTTCCGCGGCTTCGCGCTCGCCGGACTGATCTCCACCTCAGACCCGCGCGAGGCGGCACGGCTGTTCGCGGCCGGCCTGATCTATGTCAGGCTCGAACATTATGTGATGGGCGCGCAGGCCTCGCCGCGGCCGAAGGTGATCGAGGCGATCGGCCGCTATCTCGCGTTCTTCCTGTCGCTGATTGCGGCAAAGGACGCAGACACATTGGACAAGAAGCAACGAAAAAAGGGAGAGACGCGTGGCAAGGCTGCCTCTGATTGATCCGGACACCACGAGCGGCGACATCCGCGCCGCGTTCGACCGCATGCCGGTCAAGCTCAATATCTTCCGCATGATGGCTCATGCCGAGGCCAACATGATCCCGGCGATGCGGTTCGCCAATTCGATCCTGCACAAGCAGAAGCTGTCGGCGGTCAATCGCGAGCTGCTGATCCTGCAGGCCGCGCAGCTCGAGGGCGGCGCTTATGAGTGGCGGCAGCATGTGCCGATCGCGCTCGGCGTCGGCGTGACGCAAGCGCAAATCGATGCCGTTGAGCGCGGCGACTATGACGACGCTGCACTCAACGCCGCCGAGCGAGCGCTGCTCCGCTTCGGCCGCGAGGTGGTCGAGAAGGTCCGCGTCGGCGAGGCGGCTTTCGCCGGCATGCGCGAGCATTTCAGCGATCAGGAGATCGTCGAGGCGATCGTCACGCTCGGTTTCTACATGATGATGGCGCGGCTGACGGAGGCGACCGAGACCGATCTCGATCCGGCCGCCGGCATGGCCTTGTTCGAGGGCGGCAAGAAGCGGGGTTGATGGATGTCGGAGACTTCGCAAGAGCCCAAGCAAGGGACCTCGCAAGACCCCAAGCCGGAGCGCTATGTCCGTCCGCTGAGCGCGGAGTCGTCAGGCCTGGCGCCGGGCAGGGGGCGGCTCAAGGGCCGCCGCATCCTGATGGTCGGCGGCGGCCAGCGCGTGTTCGATGCTGCGACCGACCCGATCGGCAACGGTCGCGCCATGAGCCTGCTGTTCGCGCGCGAGGGCGCGCATGTCGCGGTTGCCGATCTCAATCGTACCTCCGCCGATGATACGGTCGCGCGCATCGCCGATGACGGCGGCCGAGCCTTCGCGATCGCTGCCGACGTCACCAGGGAGGCCGATGTCATCAGGATGATCGACGAGGCCCACCACGCGATGGGCGGTCTCGACGGCATGGTGCTGAACATCGGTACCTTCGGCAAGACCGGGCTCGACAATGTCAGCGCCGAGGAATGGAACAGGATCTACGACGTCAATGTCCGCGGCCCGATGCTGTGCTGCCGCGCGGCTCTGCCCAAATTCGCCGATGGCGGTTCGATCGTCTTCATCTCCTCGATCGCGGCGCTGAAGGCGGGATCGCAGATGGCGGTCTATGATTCCTCCAAGGCGGCGCTCGGCGGGCTGATGCGCAACATCGCGCATACCGGTGCGCGGCGCGGCATCCGTGCCAATCTGGTTTATCCCGGGCTGGTCGACACGCCGAACGGCCGCGAGGCCGGCGCGGGACGGCCGTCACGCGGCAAGAGCCATGTTCCGTTCGGCCGCCAGGCCACGGCGTGGGAGATCGCCTATGCGGTGCTGTTCTTCATGTCGGATGAAAGCGTCTACGTCACCGCGCAGACGCTCGCGGTCGACAGCGGCCTGAGCGGACTCTAGCCGAGTTGAACCCCGCCGCTACTCCGCGGCGAGGCTGGTCGGCACCGGGATGCCCACTTTGGGGCGCGTTCTTGCCGCGCGGCGGTTCTTCTTGCTGAAGCGGCTGCCGGCCAGCAGCGCCGCGGCGGCGCGCAGCTGCTCGCGCAGCCATTGGTTGGTGGTGTCACCCTCGGCAGTGGCATGCCAATAGAGATAATTGACGTGCGGGCTGATTGGGAACGGGCAGGGGAAGCACTGCAACAGCCCGGGATCCTCCAGCACGGAGGCGGCGCTTTCGGATGCCGTCAGCAGCATGTTGCTGCGGCTCACGACATGGCAGGCGGTCGCGAAGTTCTGGCAGGTCAGGCGCACGGTGCGCGTCAGGCCGAGCCGCTGGAACTGGAAGTCCTCGAACGACAGGCCGCTGCGCCGCGATGTCACGCAGACGTGTTCCAGGCGCAGGTACGCCTTCTTGTCGAGCCGCGTGCCGAGCTCGGGATGGCCGCGCCGCGCGAACACCGCGATATGCTCGGTCAGGATCTGCTCGCGCCGCACCTCGGTCGAGAGCGGCAGCAGCGTATCGATCGCGACGTCCAGCGTGCCGGCGGCAAGCTCGCGCTCCAGATTGTTGCGCTCGCTGCGCACGGTGGCGATCTCGACCAGCGGCGCAACCGTGCTGATCCGGTTGATCAGCGCGCTCAACATCGGCGCCTCGAGATTGTTGCGCAGGCCGATCACGAACCGCTTCGGCGTCCTGGCCGGATCGAAGCGGTCCGTATGGGTCAGCGTCGTCTCCAGGCCATTGAGCGCCTGGCGCACGGTCGTGATGATCTGGCGCGCCAGCGGGGTCGGCGTCATCACGTGATGTCGGCGCACGAACAGCGGATCGTTGAACATCGCGCGCAGCCGGCCCAGCGCATGGCTCACCGCGGGCTGGGTCAGATTGAGGCGGAAGCAGGCACGGCTGACACCGCCCTCGGTGTAAATCGCGTCGAACACGACGAACAGGTTCAGATCGATATCGCGCACATGCATGGAAATAATCAATCCGTATCCGTCGAATGCATTTGACGAATATGAGTTGGCGCTCTTAAAGTCTCAAGCAAAATAATACCTGGAGGAAACGATGAGCGTGCAATCGCCATCGCGCGGCGTTGCTGTCCCTGCGGCATCATCTCGCTCGGGCACAATGTTCGCAAAACCGAGCCAGGAGCAGATCGTGCTCCTGATCACGATCGCGCTTCTTGTCGTGTTTGGCCTGACCCTGAACGGTTTTGCCAGCGTTTCCAATCTCCTCAATCTGTTGCGCAGTATTTCCATCCTCGGCGTGCTCGGCCTCGGCATGGGGCTGATCGTGATCAGCCGCGGCATCGACCTCTCCGAGGTCGCGATCATGGCGGGTTCCTGGGCGATCGCGCTGATCTACATGCAGAACGGCATGCCTGTTTTCACGGCAGTGCTGCTGGCGCTGGCCATTGCGGTGCTGATCGGCGTCGTCAATGGCGTCATGGTCGCCTTCGTCGAGGCGCCGGCGCTGTTCGTGACGCTGGCTGCCGGCTTCGTGATCTATGGTCTCGCGTTCTGGATCGCGCCGGCCTGGGTGGTCTACGCGCCGAAGGACGCGCCGGGCCTGATGTATCTCGGCGCCGGACGGCTGTTCGGCATCCCGGTTCCGATCCTGGTGTTCGCGGTCTGCGCGATCGCGATGCACCTGTTCCTGTCGCGCACCTCGATCGGCCGCTTCATCTATTCGCAGGGCGACAATCCGGAGGCCGCGCGGCTGACCGGCATTCCGCTGCGTCCGCTGATCGTGCTGGAGCACGTCTTGGTTGCACTGCTCGCCTGGATTGCGGGCCTGGTGTGGGTCGGCACCACGGGCAGCATGCAGATGGCGATCACGCAAGGGACCATGATCTTCGACGTCGTGCTGGTCGTCGTGATCGGCGGCATCAGCCTGATCGGCGGCCGCGGCAGCGTGTTCAGCGTCGTGGTCGGCTGCGTCCTGATCGGCACGCTGCTCAACGCCTTCACCATCATGGACGTCAACAGCGAGGTGCAGAACATCATCAAGGGCGTGGTGCTGCTGGCCGCGATCGTGCTCGACAACTGGCTGCATCCCCGTGACGAGGAGACCGCGCGGCAGGGAGACTGACACAAGGCGACCGAGCGCACCGCGCCAGAGAAATCCAATCAATCAAAAGAATTTTGTGTGGAGGAGACGATGAAGACGACCAAGTTCTGGACGATCCTGCTCGCCGGGGTGACGCTCGCCGCGATGCCGTTCGCGGCATCGGCGCAGGAGGAAGGCACCAAGGCGGGGCGCGAGCTGCGCGCCGGCTACGACAAGGCGCTGCAGGGCAAGACCATCGCCTATTTGCCGATCGCGCTCGGCGTGCCGCTGTCCGACGAATGGGGCCGCGTGGTGCAGGAAGAGGCCGAGTGGCGCGGCATGAAGTATGTCGTGCGCGACCCCAACAACAATCCATCCGCCATGCAGCAGGCGCTGACCGCGCTGGTCGACCAGAAGCCCGACGTCCTGATCGTGCAGAATCCGAGCGTGACGCTCTTGATGAAGGACCTGAAGCGCGCCGAAAGCCAGGGCACGCATGTGATCCAGGTCAATATGGCCTCGAACTACAAGTCCGGCGCCTTTGTCGGCGTCGACTGGCGCGAGATCGGCAGGATGCTCGCGAACGAGGCCGTCAAGGCCTGCGGCACCGGTTCCGGCAAGTCGGGCAAGGTGCAGATCGTGCAGGGCGAATTGACCGCAGCCGCAAGCGTCGATCAGGTCGGCGCCATCATGGAGATCCTGAACAAGGATCCCAACATCAAGGTGGTGTCGAACCAGGCGGCGAACTGGGATGCCAACACCGCGCTCAACATCACCGCCACCGTGATCCAGCAGCATCCCGATCTCTGCGCCTCGATCGGTTTCTGGGGCATCATGGAGTCGGGCGCCGCGCAGGCGATCCGCAATGCCGGCAAGATCGACGATGTGAAGGTGTTCGCCTCGGGCGAGGGCTCGCAGCTCGATTGCGACCAGGTCACGTCAGGCAATTTCAGCAAGTTCCTCAGCTACAAGGCGACCGAGCAGGGCCACGACCTGATGTTCGCAGCCGAAACCCTGCTGATGTCCGGCGACAAGCCTGGCTCGAAAAACCTGTCCTATTACACGCGGCCGATCTGGATCGACAAGTCGAACGCCTCGCTCGGCGGCACCTGCTTCGCGCTACCCAAGAAAAACTAACAAGGCGCGAGACAGCCGGCGCGGGGGGTATTCCCGCGCCGGCTGTATCACGGGTCAGAATCCGGAGACGTTGAAACCGGATCAGGAGTGCTTTGGCGATGTCGATGGCAGTTGATTCCTTTGCCGCATCGGTGCGGCGGTTCTCACCCCGGCTCCTGCTGTCGGAGCTGTTGCTGAAACAGTGGTTCGAGCCGGTCGTTCCCTTCACCGTGATGATCGGGCTGTGGGCGTATTTCGCGCTCACCATTCCCGATTACGCCTCGGTGCAGAATTCGGTGTCGCTGCTGCGGCTGTTCGCCGAATTCGGCTTCGTCGCGCTCGCGATGGGCTTCTGCCTCGTCACCGGCGGCATCGACCTTTCGGTCGGCGCGATCTTCGCGCTGTGCAATTTCGCGGCGCTCTATTTCCTCTTGGTACGCGAATGGCCGGTCGGCCTGGCGGTGCCGGCGACGCTTCTGGTCGGTGCGCTGCTCGGCAGCATCAACGGTTTCCTGATCGGCTTCCTGAAGACGCGGCCGTTCCTGACCACGCTGGTGACGCTGATCATCCTGCGCGCCTCGGTCAATCTGCTCAACACCAGCTACGCCCAGGTGTTCGCGACCAATTCGGTCGAGAGCGACGCCTGGGATTTCATCGGCGGCGGCAGCGTGCTCGGCATTCCCGTCAATGCCGCGACGCTGTTCGTGGTGCTTTTGGTCTGCCACATCTTCCTGTCGCGCTCGCGCTATGGCTGGCATCTCACTGCGATCGGCGCCAGCCGCAAGGCGGCGCGCCATGCCGGCATCCGCGTCCGGTTGATGCTGTTCATGACCTATGTGCTGTCGGGCACGCTGTGCGCGGCGAGCGGTATCTTCTATGCGGCACGCCAGGCCTCGACGGATTCCACCACCGGCGTGGGCTGGGAATTCCAGGCGCTGACCGCCGTGGTGCTCGGCGGCGTGTCGCTGGCCGGCGGCAAGGGCACGGTATGGCGGGCGATGATCGGCGCGCTGATCATCTTCCTGTTGATCAACGGCCTCGTGCGCATGGGCATCCCGGGCTACGTCACTTCGGCGGTGACGGGCATGATCCTGCTCGCCGCCGTCGGCATCGACGTCAAATGGTCGAAGAACCGCGGCAAGGCGATCCAGAAGATCTATGTCAATCCGGCCTTCGTGCCGCTCGCGTCGGCACCTGCGGTGCAGCCCGGCGCAGCATCGCCCTACGCGCAGAACGATCGGCTGATCAACGCGCAGGCGATCGGCGTCGATCAGGTCGAGGGCCCCGAGGACGTCATCCTCGATCGTCAGGGTCGGCTCTACGGCTCGACCCGCGACGGCAATGTGATCCGTTTCTCCGGGCCCGACTTCAAGACCCGCGAGGTGTTCGCCCATATCGGCGGCCGGCCGCTCGGCATGCAGTTCGATCGCGACGAAAACCTCATCGTCGCGGTCGCCGGCATGGGCGTCTACGGCATCGCGCCCGACGGCCGCATCTTCAAGGTCACCGACGAGACCAACCGCACCTGGTACAAGCTGAACGACGACAGCCGCCTGCGCATGGCCGACGATCTCGACATCGCGCCGGACGGCAAGATCTATTTCAGCGACTGCACCACGCGCTACGAGATGACCACCAACACCCTCGACATCCTCGAGGGCCGGCCGAACGGCCGCGTGGTCTGCTACGATCCGGCGACCAAGACCACGCGCACGGTGATCAACCACTTCTATTTCCCGAACGGGATCTGCGTCTCCCATGACGGCAAGTCGATCCTGATCGCGTCGACCTCGCTGTGCAAGGTGTTCCGCCACTGGATCGAGGGGCCGAACAAGGGCAAGACCGAAGTGCTGATGGACGAGTTGCCGGGCAACCCCGACAACATCAACCGCGCCTCCGACGGCACCTATTGGCTGGCGCTGGTCGGCATCCGCACGCCGACCTTCGACCTTGCCGCGCGCAAGCCCGGCTTCCGCCTGCGTATGGTCAAGGAGGTGCCGACCGACGAGTGGCTGGCGCCCGCGCTCAACCATGGCTGCGTGCTGAAGTTCAACGAGCAGGGCGAGGCGCTGGAGTCGTGGTGGGATCCGACCGGCATCTCGCATTCGACCCTGACCTCGATGCGCGAGCACCAGGGCTATCTCTATCTCGGCGGGCTCGAGAACAACCGGATCGGCCGCATCAAGCTCGACGGCGTCGACGACAGCTGGACCGGCTACGATGCCTATTGGGGCGCCAAAAGCAGGGTGACGACGTAATGGGATTTTTCGATCATCTGCTGCGCGACATCCGCAGCGTCGTCGACCGCGATGGCGGCCAGAACGCGATCCCGCCGCTCGACGGCGCGATGAGCCCGAACGATCGGCTCGACACCGCTGTGCCGATCGGCGCGCCGCTGCCCGGCGTCGACGACGTCATCGCCGCCGGCGACGGTGCGATCTATGTCTCCGCCGGCCGCCAGGTCTTGAAGCTCAGCGGCGGTGATTTCGAGACCCGCACGGTTGTCGCCGAGTTCGAGGATGATGCCGGCGGGCTCGCGCTGCATCCGGACGGCCGGCTCCTGGTCTGCGTCGCGGGCAGGGGGCTTGCTGCGATCGATCCTGCAAAGCCCGCGCCGCGCTGGCTGGAGGCCGCCGGCGGCAGCGCGCTCGCCGGACTGTTGTCGGTGACGGCAGCGGCCGATGGCCGCATCTATGCGGTTGAAGGCAGCGCCGGCCGCCGCCCAGACGAATGGCGGCACGATCTGATGGAGAAGCGCGCCGGCGGCCGGCTGATCAGCTGCGGTGCCGGTCTCGACAATCCGCAGGTGCTGCTCCGCGATCTGCCCTATCCCTATGGCGTGATGGGCTCGGCCGACGGCAAAAGCCTGTGGCTCACCGAGAGCTGGGCGCATCGCCTCAGCCGGTTCGCGCTCGCTGGCACTGGTCTCGGTCCGCGGGAGACTATCGCTGCCAACATGCCGGGCTATCCGGCGCGGCTGCATCCGGACGGCCATGGTGGGGTGCTGCTCGGCATGTTCGCGCGCCGCACCCATCTGATCGAATTTGTGCTCAAGGAAGACGATTTCCGCGAGGAGATGATGGCGACGATGCCGCCCGATTACTGGGTGGCCCCAGCGCTGGTCGGCGGCAGCGATTGCCTGGAGCCGATGCAGATCGGCAGCGTCAAGGCGCTCGGCATCCAGAAGCCATGGGCGCCGCCACGTTCCTACGGTCTGCTCGTGCATCTCGATGCCGAGGGCGAGGCCAGCGACAGCCTGCACAGCCGCGCCGGCGGCCGCTTCCACGGCATCACCGCGGCCTGCGCGACGCCTTCGGGCGTCGTGATCGCGGCGCGCGGCGCCGGACGGCTGCTGCGCTACACGGGAGAGCTGCGATGAATGACGGCGTGACGCAGGCTGTGACCGCGACCCAGTCCGCAACCCGCGAGCCGGTGCTGCAGATCAGCAACGGCTCGAAAATCTATGGCGGCGTCCACGCCATCGAGGGGGTCAATTTCGATCTCTATCCCGGCGAGGTGCATGCGCTGGTCGGCGAGAACGGCGCCGGCAAGTCGACGCTGTGCAAGGCGATCGCGGGCGCGATCAATCTCACCTCCGGCGACTATCTGCTGGACGGCAAGCCCGCCAATTTCGAGCAGCCGCGCGACGCGCTCGATGCCGGCATCTGCATGGTCTATCAGGAGACCAGCCTTGTGCCGACCATGACCGCGGCGCAGAACATCGAGCTCGGCAATGAAAAGCTGTTGACGCGCTTCCGCACGCTGAACATCCAGGCCCAGCAGCTGCTGCAGTCGCTCAACTTCCACGTCGATCCGGCGACGCCGGTGGCGCTGCTCGGCACCGCCAAGAAGCAGATGGTCGAGATCGCGCGCGCGATCTACAACAAGGCGCGCATCATCATCTTCGACGAGCCGACCGCCTCGCTGACGCCGGAGGAGATCGTCCACTTCTTCCATTTGGTGCGCGACCTGCGCGCCCGCGGCGTCTCGATCATCTACATCTCCCATGCGCTGGAGGAATCGCTCCAGATCGCCGACCGCATCACCGTGCTGCGCGACGGCAAGCTGGTGATCACGGCGCCCGCCAAGCAGCTGACCCGCGATGCGCTGGTGCAGCACATGGTCGGGCGCGAAGTGGCGCAGGCGGTCTATGGCGGCAAAGCGAAGACCCATCAGCGCCGCGAGAAGGTGCTGACGGTCGAGAACGTCACCATGGGCATGGCGGTCAAGAACATGTCGTTCTCGGTCTATGCCGGCGAGGTGGTCGGCATCGCCGGCCTGATCGGCTCCGGCCGCACCGAGATTGCCAAGGTCGTCTACGGCGCGTTGAAGCGCAACCTGGTCAATGGCGGCACCATCCGGCTGCGCGGCAAGCCGATCCGCTATCGCGTGCCGCGGCAGGCGATCAATGACGGCATCGCCTACATCACCGAGGACCGCAAGGCCAACGGCTTCTTCGAGACCATGGTGGTCGACGACAACGTCTATATCGGCAGCCTCGCCACAAGGAAGGGCTGGAGCTTCCTGCTGTCGCGCGCGAGGCGCAGCAAGCTCGCCAATTACTGGGTCGACCGGCTCAAGATCAGCGCGCTGCAGCGAAAGGCCAAGATCATCGAGCTGTCCGGCGGCAACCAGCAGAAGGTGGTGCTGGCCAAGACGCTGGTGCAGGAGCCGTCGATCATCTTCTTCGACGAGCCGACGCGCGGCGTCGACGTCGGCACCATCCCGCACATTCACGGCGAAATCCGCCGGCTCGCCGATGAGGGCAAGGCCGTGGTGGTGATCTCGTCCTATCTGCCGGAAATTCTCGCCGTCTCCGACCGCATCCTGGTCGCCCGCACCGGCCGCATCGTCGCCGAGTTCGACGCGGCGGATGCAACCCAGGACAAGATCCTGTACGCCGCGGTGCATTGAGGGCGCACGGCGCGGTCTCTCCACGTCGTCATTCCGGGGCTCGCGAAGCGAGAGCCCGGAATCCATTGCGCTGCGCATGATGCGGCTTGATGGATTCCGGTCTCGACGCTCCACGTCGCCCGCCGGTGCGCGAATGACAGCCGTATCCTGCTCTGTCATCGCCAGCAAAAGCGGGCGATCCAGTACGCCGCGGCCCATCGGTGCAATCGCAGCCGCCTCTGGAATACTGGATCGCCCGGTCAAGCCGGGCGATGACAGGACGGATCGGTACCAAGCCGACCCTTGACAATTATTTTAAGTATAAAATAATATGCCGTATCGGCTGGCGGGGAAACCGACCCCGGCCGAAGCCAGAGCATGATCCGGAAAAGTGACACTCGGTTTTCCGACGCGATCATGCTCAAACGGAAAGGCGAGAACGCCATGCGCATCGTTTGCATTGGAGGCGGGCCGGCCGGGCTCTACTTCGGCATCCTGATGAAGATGCTGGATCCCGCACACCAGATCTCCGTGGTCGAACGCAACCGGCCCTACGACACGTTCGGCTTCGGCGTGGTGTTCTCCGATGCGACCATGGACAACATGCGCAAATGGGACCCGGTCACCGCTGACACGATCGAGCAGGCCTTCAACCACTGGGACGACATCGAGGTCCTGATCAAGGGCCGCCGCATGCGCACCACCGGGCACGGCTTCGTCGGCATCGGCCGCAAGCGGTTGCTCAACATCCTGCAGGCGCGGGCCGAGGAGCTCGGCGTCGAATTGATCTTCGAGCGCGAGGTCAATTCCGATCTCGAATTCCCCGACGCCGATCTGATCGTGGCGTGCGACGGCGTCAACTCGAAGGTCCGCGCCAAATACGCCGAGACCTTCCAGCCCGACATGCTGATGCGGCCGAACCGCTATATCTGGCTCGGCACCGTCAGGCCGTTCGATGCCTTCACCTTCGACTTTCGCAAGACCGAGCATGGCTGGTTCCAGTCGCACATCTACAAGTTCGAGGAGGGCGCGGCGACCTTCATCGTCGAGACCACCGAGGAGGCCTATCTCGCCCACGGCCTCGACAAGATGGATCAGGGAGAATCCATCGCGTTCTGCGAGAAGGTGTTCGCGGAAATCCTCGAAGGGCATCATCTGGTCTCGAACGCGCGGCATCTGCGCGGCTCGGCCTGGCTGTCGTTCCCGCGGCTGATCTGCGGCAAGTGGACCGCGTTCAACGGCAACAGCCATGTCGTGCTGATGGGCGATGCCGCCCACACCGCGCATTTCGCGATCGGTTCGGGCACCAAGCTCGCGCTGGAAGATGCGATCGAGCTGACCAACCAGTTCAAGACCCACGGCGCGACCAAGGACAGCATTCCCGCCGTGCTGAAGGCTTACGAGGAGCTGCGCCGGGTCGACGTGGCGCGGATCCAGAATGCCGCGCGCAACGCGATGGAATGGTTCGAGGTGGTCGGCTCGCGCTATGCCGATACGCTGGAGCCGGAGCAGTTCATGTATTCGCTGCTGACCCGCTCGCAGCGCATCAGCCACGAGAATCTGCGGCTGCGCGACAAGACATGGCTCGAAGGCTATGAGCGCTGGTTTGCCGAGCGCAGCGGCGTGCCTGCCACCAACGAGCGCGTCACGCCGCCGATGCTGACGCCGTTCCAGATCCGCGGCCTGTCGCTGCACAACCGGATCATCGTCTCGCCGATGGCGATGTATTCGGCCGAGGAGGGCGTGCCGAACGATTTCCATCTGGTGCATTTCGGCTCCCGCGCGCTCGGCGGCGCCGGCCTGTTATTCACCGAGATGACCTGCGTCTCGCCGGAGGCGCGGATCACGCCCGGCTGCTGCGGCCTGTGGAATGACGCGCAGGCGGCGGCTTACAAGCGGATCGTCGAGTTCGTGCATCGTAACTCGCAAGCCCGGATCGGCATCCAGCTCGGCCATGCCGGCCGCAAGGGCTCGACGCGCGTCGCGTGGGAAGGCATGGACGAACCGCTGCCGGACCATAACTGGCCGCTGGTGTCGGCCTCACCGGTGCCTTATCTGCCCGACGGCCAGATCCCGGAGCCGATGAGCCGGGCTGAGATGGACGAGGTGCGCGACCAGTTCGTTGCCGCCGCCAGGCGCGCCGCTAGCGCCGGCTTCGATATTCTGGAGCTGCACTGCGCCCACGGCTATCTGTTGTCGAGCTTCCTCTCGCCGCTGACCAACCGCCGTACCGACGACTACGGCGGATCGATCGAGAACCGCGCGCGTTATCCGCTGGAGGTGTTCCGCGCCATCCGCGCGGTGTGGCCGGAGGACAAGCCGATGTCGGTCCGCCTCTCCTGTCACGATTGGGCCGAGGGCGGCAACACGCCCGAGGATGCGCTCGCCTTCGCAAAACTGTTCAAGGAAGCCGGTGCGGACCTGATCGATTGCTCCTCGGGCCAGGTCTGGGCCGACGATCATCCGATCTATGGCCGGCTCTACCAGACGCCGTTCGCCGACAAGATTCGCAACGAAGTCGGCATTGCCACCATCGCGGTCGGGGCGATCTCGGAGGCCGATCACGCCAACTCGATCATCGCCGCCGGCCGCGCCGATCTCTGTGCCATCGCGCGGCCGCATCTCGCCGATCCGGCCTGGACGCTGCATGAGGCCGCGAAGATCGGCGTCAAGCAGATCGCATGGCCGAAGCAGTATCTGTCGGGCAAGTCGCAGTACGAGGCCAATCTCGAGCGCACAGCCGCGGGAGTGAAAGCATGACACGCTTCTGGCCCAACGCCCATGCGCTCGTCACCGGTGCCGGTTCCGGCATCGGGGCCGCAACGGCAATCGCGCTCGCAAAAGCCGGGGTGCGCGTCAACATCGCCGGACGCCGGATCGATGCGCTGAAGGCGACGGCTTCGTTACTCGGTGAGCGCGCAGGCGCTGTTGTCGCGATCGACGTGACCGATGAAACGGCGGTGACCAAGGGTATCACGCAGATCGAGGCCGAGGCCGGCCCGATCGATATTCTCGTCAACAATGCCGGGAAGGCTGCGAGCGCACCGTTCGACAAGACGAGCGCGGCGCTGTGGGCGGACATGCTGGCGAGTAATCTCACCAGCGTGTTCCTGGTGACGCATGCGGTGCTGCCGGGGATGGCGCAGCGCGGCCGCGGCCGCGTGATCAACGTGGCCTCGACAGCGGGCCTCACCGGCTATGCCTATGTCTCGGCCTATGTCGCCGCCAAGCACGGCGTCATCGGCCTGACGCGTTCGCTGGCGCTGGAGTACGCGCGGCGCGGCGTCACCGTGAATGCGGTCTGTCCCGGCTACACCGATACGCCGCTGGTGGCGGATGCGGCCGCCAACATCGTCGCCAAGACCGGGCGCAGCGAGCAGGAGGCGCGGGCTTCGCTCGCCAAGGTCAATCCGATGCAGCGGCTGGTCACGCCGGAGGAGGTCGCCGACACCATCCTCTGGCTCGCATCTGAAGGTGCATCGTCAATCAACGGACAAGCCGTCGCGGTCGCCGGCGGCGAAGTCTTTACCGGGTGAAGGAACACATCATGTCCGAGATGAAAGCAAAGCTGCGTCCGTTCAGGGATTATCCTGCAAAGCACTTCCGCTGGTCGACGGATGCGAGCGGACGCGTCGCGACGATCACGCTGAACCGGCCGGACAAGAAGAACCCGCTGACCTTCGAGTCCTACGAGGAGCTGCGCGACCTCTTCACCAACCTCAAATATGCTTCTGACGTTCGTACCATCGTGCTGACCGGCGCCGACGGCAATTTCTGCTCCGGCGGCGACGTGTTCGAGATCATCGAGCCGCTGACGCGGATGGCGATGCCCGACCTGCTCGCCTTCACCCGGATGACCGGTGAGGTGGTGCGCGCGATGCGCAAATGCCCGCAGATCATCGTCGCCGCGATCGACGGCATCTGCGCCGGGGCCGGTGCGATGCTGGCGCTGGCGTCCGACCTGCGGCTGGCGACGCCGCAGGCCAAGACCGCGTTCCTGTTCACCCGCGTCGGCCTTGCCGGCGCCGATATGGGGGCGTGCGGATTGTTGCCCCGCGTGATCGGGCAGGGCCGTGCCGCCGATCTGCTCTACACCGGGCGCGCAATGAGCGCCGACGAAGGTTTTGCCTGGGGCTTTCACAACCGCCTGGTGCCGCCGGCCGAGCTCGCCGCCGCCGCGCAGGACCTGGCGCGTTCGCTTGCGGATGGACCGTGGTTCGCACATGGCGTGACCAAGACGATGTTCAACCAGGAATGGGCGATGGGCGTCGACGAGATGATCGAGTCGGAAGCGCAGGCGCAGGCGATCTGCATGGTGACGGGCGATTTCCGCCGCGCTTTCGAGGCCTTCGCCGCCAAGCAGAAACCCGCCTTCGAGGGCAATTGAGATGATCGAGATCCTGCAACCGGACGGATGGGCGAAGCCGATCGGCTACGCCAACGGCATGGCCGCGCGCGGCAAACAGATTTTCATCGCCGGCCAGATCGGCTGGAACGGGCAATGCGTGTTCGAGAGCGACGATCTCGTGGCGCAGATCGGTCAGACATTGCGCAACATCGTCGCGGTCGCCGCCGCCGGCGGGGCCGGGCCCGAGCACATCGTGTCGATGACCTGGTTCTTGCTCGATCGCAAGGAATATTCCGCGCGGCTGAAGGAGATCGGCGGGGTCTATCGCGACGTGATCGGCCGGCGCTTTCCGGCGATGACCGCGATCCAGGTTGCGGGCCTGATCGAGGATCGCGCCAAGGTGGAAATCCAGGCGATTGCGGTGGTGCCGGATTGAGGGCACGCGCTCCTACCAATTCCGTCATCCTGAGGTGCGAGCGGAGCGAGCCTCGAAGGATGGACGGCCCGGCCGTTGGCCGTCGATCCTTCGAGGGCCGCTGAAGAAGCGGCCACCTCAGGATGACGGGGAAAGACGGAGTTTCGCTGAGCCAATGTTAAGGCTAAGCCCAATCATCGCAGGCCGGTCCAAGTCCTGGGCGACCAAGCCGCTTGCGGCCGGGCGCGGGGCCGTGCGACCTTAGGCGAAAGCGTAAAGGCGTCCTGTTGTGAGTGGAGTAAGGGACGATGAAGGCGATTATCGTCGGAGGCGGAATCGGAGGCCTCACCACTGCGCTGATGTTGCGCTCGCGCGGCATCAGTTGCGAGCTGTACGAGCAGTCGGAGACGATCCGCGAGCTCGGCGTCGGCATCAACACACTGCCGCATGCGATCCGCGAGCTGGCGGGGCTTGGCCTGCTCGACAAGCTCGACGAGGTTGCGATCCGCACCTATGAGCTGTTCTACCTGACGCGGCACGGCCAGCAGGTCTGGCACGAGAAGCGCGGGCTCGATGCCGGCCACGACGTGCCGCAATTCTCTGTTCATCGCGGCCGCCTGCAAAGCGTGATCCATCAGGCCGTGATCGACCGGCTTGGCGCGGATGCGATCCGCACCGGCTGCCGGCTCGGCTCGTTCACGCAGGACGAGGGCGGTGTCTCCGCCTATTTCTTCGACCGCTCCGGCAGCCATGTGCATACCGCGCGCGGCGATATCCTGATCGGCGCCGACGGCATCCACTCCAAGGTGCGGCAGACGCTGTTTCCGGACGAGGGCGGGCCGTGCTGGAACGGGCTGATGCTGTGGCGCGGCGCCACCGACTGGCCGGCCTTCCTGACCGGACGCTCGATGATCATCGCCGGCGGGTTGAGCGCCAAGGCCGTGATCTATCCGATCGCGCCGGGCTCGAGCCCGGCGAGCCGCCTGACCAATTGGGCGGTGCTGGTGCGGATCGGCGACGGCTCTTCGCCGCCGCCGCGGCGCGAGGGCTGGTCCAATCTCGGCCGCCGCGACGAGATGATGCCCTATGTCACTGGTTTCACGATCCCGCAGGTCGACTTCGCCGGCTTGATCAACGCGACGCCGGAGTTCTGGGAGTATCCGTGCTGCGACCGCGATCCGCTGCCCTATTGGTCGAGCGGCCGCGTCACGCTGCTCGGCGACGCCGCGCATCCGATGTATCCGGTCGGCTCGAACGGCGCGTCGCAGGCCATTCTCGATGCGCGTTGCCTCGCCGACATGCTGGCGCGATCGGAACATCCGCGCCAGGCGCTGGCGGCTTATGAGCGGCAGCGGCTGCCGATGACCGCCGACATCGTCGCCTCCAACCGCCGTGGCGGGCCGGAGGGCGTGATCGACGCCGTCGAGCAGCTCGCACCGCAGGGCTTTACCGACGTCGACACCATTCTCAATTACGAAGCGCGCGAGGCGATCGTGCGTGGTTATGCGGCGAAGGCCGGCTTCGCCGCGCGCGTGGTGGCGCGGCAGTAGGAGGCAACGTCCGATCCGTCGATCCGTCACCCTGAGGAGGCCGCAGCGCGGCCGTCTCGAAGGGTCGACGGCCACGAGCGGGGCCGTGCATCCTTCGAGACGCCGCTTCGCGGCTCCTCAGGATGACGGAAGAGAGGCCCGCGCGTGTGCTACGCCGGAGGCGGCGGCAGGAAGTGGATGTTGTGCTCGGCGGCGAGCCGCACCACGTCGTCCGGGTTCTGCTCCTTCATGTTGTGGATCGCCCAGAACAGGTCGTAGAGCCTGCGGGTCGGCGACACCCAAAACAGCGTCTTGGCCGGCTGCTGCGACTTGTTGAAGATGCCGTGCGGCTTGCCCGCCGGCAGGCGCACCAGATCGCCTGGCGTTGCCGATTCATCGGCGCCGTCGAGCATGAAGTCGAGCTTGCCCTCGAGGATGTAGAGGTACTCGTCCTGGTCGGGATGGATATGCGGCGGAACGAAGGTGCCCGGCGGGAAGGTGGCGTGCCAGGAGAAGGAATGCTCGGTGCGGCTCTTCGGCACGTAGGTCTGGCCGAGGATACTCCAGGAAATGCCCTGGATGCCCTCATTGGCGCGGGTGATGCCGGCGATCTCTTCTTTCATGTTTGTACTTCCTCCATGTTTCAATTTTGCGCGTTTTCTTCACGCGAAACGGTATCCACTTCGCTTGAAAACGCTTCGTGTGAGCTACTTGGCCGCGCAGTCCTTGGCGTAGCGGTCGCCATAATTCGAAAACACCTTTTCGACGATCTCGGTCTGGAATTTGCCGTCCGGCCGCTTTGCGACCTTGGTGAGATAGAAATCCTGGATCGGATAGCCGTTGTTGTTGAACTTGAAGTTACCGCGCAGCGAGGTGAACTCGGCCTTCTTCAGCGCCGCCGCGACCGCGTCCTTGTTGGCGAGGTCGCCCTTCACGACCTTGACCGCGCTGTCGATCAGGAGCGCCGCGTCATAGGCCTGCATGGCGTAGGTGCCGGGCACGCCGTTGTAGGCCGCTTCATAGGCTGCGACGAACTTCTTGCTCTGCGGATTGTCAAGGTTCGGTGCCCAGTTCGCGCCGCCGAACATGCCGACGGCGGCGTCCTGCTGCGCGGGCAGGGTGGATTCGTCGACGGTGAAGGCGGAGAGCACCGGCACGGTCGCGCCGGCCTGCTTGTACTGCTTCACGAGGTTGACGCCCATGCCGCCAGGCATGAAGGTGAACAGCGCGTCCGGTTTCAGGGAGGCGATCTTGGAAAGCTCGGGCTGGAAATCCAGCGTGTTCATCGGCGTGTAGGATTCCTCGACGATCTCGCCCTTGTAGTCGAGCTTGAAGCCGGCGACGGAGTCGCGGCCGGCCTGATAGTTCGGCACCAGCAAATAGACGCGCTTGTAGCCGCGGTCCTGCGCCACCTTGCCGAGGACCTCGTGCACCTGATCGTTCTGGTACGACGTCACGTAGAAGAACGGGTTGCACTCCTTGCCGGCGTAGCTGGAGGGGCCCGCATTCGGGCTGATCAGGAAGGTCTTGCTCTCGGTGACCGGGCGGTGGATCGCCTGCAGGATGTTGGAGAAGATCGGGCCGACCACGAAATCAACCTTGTCGCGCTCGAGCAGGCCGCGGACCTTGACCACGGCGCTGTCGGGCTTGAGCTCATCGTCGGCGTTGACGATCTCGACCTCGCGGCCGGCCATCTTGCCGCCGAGGTCCTTGACCGCGAGCGCAAAGCCGTCGCGGACCTGCTGGCCAAGCGCTGCGGCTGGTCCCGAGGTCGTCACCAGCACGCCGATCTTGATCTTCTCTTGGGCAGCCGCCGGATTCACCGTGATACCCAGCAGCGCCGCCAGTCCTACGAGCTTCGTCAATTGTTTCATGTCTCTCCCCCAAACCACTGCCTTGATGTTTCGGCTTCGGCCTATTTGACCTCAGCTTAGTCTGACGCGTGCAACCGCTGCAAGCGATGTGGCATCGCGTCAGGGCGACCGTCGCGCTCCATGCAGGTGTTGCACATGCAAGCGTCGCGCCAATTGCTTGAAGTTTAAAGAAATTGCAGGATCGGCCGGGCATGTCGGACTGGATTCGCAATTGTCCTTGCGGGACGCCGCGAATTGCTTGAAGCTGAAAGCAATCGGTCCGACCGAAACCTGCCGCGGAGGCACGATCGCCGCATGATCCTCGATTCCGAAACCAAAGCCGTCGAACTGCCCGACGATCACGGCACCGAGCTAAGGCTGTGGCTGCGGCTCTTGACCTGCACCACGCTGATCGAAGGCGAGGTGCGCAGCCGGCTGCGTGAGAAGTTCGATGTCACGCTGCCGCGCTTCGACCTGATGGCCCAGCTCGACAAGGTGTCCGACGGCATGACGCTGTCCGACCTGTCGAAGCGGATGATGGTGTCAAACGGCAACGTCACCGGGCTGGTCGAGCGCCTGGTCGAGTCCGGCCATCTCGATCGCCGCACCTCGGAGACCGACCGCCGCGTGCAGTTCATCCGGCTGACCAAGCTCGGCCGCGCCGAATTCCGCAAGATGGCGGCCGAGCACGAGAAATGGATCGCCGATATTTTCGGCGACCTGTCGCCGAAGGATATCCGCGAACTGATGCGGCTGCTCGCCAAGGCCAAGGGCTCGGCCCAGCGCTCCGCCAAGGCGAGGTCAGCTTGAGCCGTGAGCGAGATCGATTACGAGGTCGAATACAACAACCGGGCCCGGGTGCCGGAAAATCCGGCGCTGATGGCCGGCTGGGCGAGGGACTCGGCGGCCTATCGTGAGCAGCACCCGCCACGGCGACTGAGTTATGGTCCCGGAAGCCGCAACGTCATCGATCTCTTTGAGGGCGATCGCGACGGGCCGCTCGTGGTCTTTATCCACGGCGGCTATTGGCAGGCGCTTGATGGATCGTCATCGAGCCACTGCGCGCGGGGCCTCAATGGTCACGGCATCAGTGTCGCGGTGCCGAGTTACGACCTCTGCCCCAACGTCACAGTCGCCGACATCATCGGCGAGATGCGCGCGGCGTCACGCGAACTGGCGAAGCTCGGCCGGCCGCTGGTCATGTCGGGACACTCCGCAGGCGGGCATCTTGCCGCATGCATGCTTGCGACCGATTGGCCGGCTTACGATGCGTCGTTGCCGGCGAATCTGGTCAGGGCTGCTTACGCGATCTCCGGCCTGTTCGAGCTCGAGCCGCTGGTCGGCACCTCCATTAACAAAGCGCTTGGTCTCGACCGCGACGCAGCAAGGGCGGCGAGCCCGCTGCTCTGGAAAGCGCCCGCAGGCGCGACGCTCGATGCGGTGGTCGGCGGCGAAGAGAGCGCCGAGTATCACCGGCAGAGCCGGACCATCGCCGATGTCTGGGGTAGCGCGGGTGTGGCGACGCGGTTCGGCACCGTGCCCAATGCCAATCATTTCACCGCGATCGCACCGCTCGCCGACCCGGAGTCGGAGATGGTCGCGCGGCTGAAGCAGCTCACACAGATCTGAGGTTTGCAGGACCGCGCCATTTCCGCGCGATTTCCACCCTTGCGCCAAATTATTTTAAGTATAAAATGATTGGCGATTGGAACGCTGCCGGGCGTCCTCGATACTCGTCTTCTCGATGTTGATCTTGGCCTTTCTGGATGGAAAGCGAGGGGCAATCGAATGTCAGGTGAATTTCCCGGGCTCGGCCCATCCGGGCATGTCGACGATTTCGCACGGCGCAACCTGCCGCCGTTTCAGCAATGGCCGCAGCTGCTGCTCGACCGGCCCGAATTCAGCTATCCCGACTATCTCAACGCCGCGGTCGAGCTGACCGACCGCATCGTCGAGCAGGGCATGGGCGATCGCATCGCGCTGATCGGCAATGGACGCCAGCGCACCTACAAGGAACTGACCGACTGGTCGAACCGCCTGGCGCATGCGCTGGTGGAGAATTACGGCGTCAAGCCCGGCAATCGCGTGTTGATCCGCTCGGGCAATAACCCGGCGCTGGTCGCGGCCTGGCTCGCGGCGACCAAGGCCGGTGCTGTCGTCGTCAACACGATGCCGATGCTGCGCGCGGGCGAACTGGCCAAGATCGTCGACAAGGCCGAGATTGCGCTGGCGCTGACCGACAGCCGCATCGCGGATGAGCTGGTGGCTTGCGCCAAGACCAGCAAATTCCTCAAGCAGGTCGTCAATTTCGACGGCACGCAAAACCACGATGCCGAGCTCGACCGGATCGCGCTGAACAAGCCGGTCAAGTTCGATGCGGTGAAGACCGGCCGCGACGACGTCGCATTGCTCGGCTTCACGTCGGGCACGACCGGTGAACCCAAGGCGACGATGCACTTCCACCGCGATCTCCTGATCGTCGCGGACGGCTACGCCAAAGAAGTGCTCAAGGTGACGCCGGACGATGTGTTCGTCGGCTCGCCGCCGCTCGCGTTTACGTTTGGCCTCGGCGGGCTCGCGATCTTCCCGCTGCGCTATGGCGCCACCGCGACGCTGCTGGAGAACGCGGCGCCGAGCGAGATGATCCGGATCATCGAGACCTACAAGGCGACGATCTGCTTCACGGCGCCGACCGCCTATCGGGCGATGATGGCGGCGATGGACAAGGGTGCCGATCTGTCGTCGCTGCGGCTTGCGGTCTCGGCCGGCGAGACGCTGCCGGCGCCGGTGTTCGAGAGCTGGACCAGGAAGACCGGCAAGCCGATCCTCGACGGCATCGGCAGCACGGAGCTGCTGCACATCTTCATCACCAACCGCGCCGGCAGTGCCGTCGCCGGCACCACGGGCACGCCTGTTACCGGCTACCAGGCGAAGATCGTCGACGAAGACATGAACGAGTTGCCGCCGGGCCAGGTCGGCAAGCTGGCGGTTCGCGGCCCGACCGGCTGCCGCTATCTCGCCGACTCCAGGCAGACCAAGTACGTCCGCGACGGCTGGAACATCACCGGCGATGCCTTCGTCAGCGACGAAAACGGCCGCCTGTCATTCGTGGCGCGCGCCGACGACATGATCATCTCGGCGGGCTACAACATCGCCGGTCCCGAGGTCGAGGCGGCGCTGCTCGGACATCCCGATGTCGCGGAATGCGCTGTCATCGGCGCACCTGACGAGGAGAGGGGACAGATCGTCTCGGCGTTCATCGTGCTGAAACAGGGCGCGCGCAGCGACGATGTCGAGGTCAAGCTGCTGCAGGATCACGTCAAGGCGACGATCGCGCCGTACAAATATCCCCGCGCGATCGCTTTTGTCGAGGCGTTGCCGAAGACCCAGACCGGGAAGATCCAGCGCTTCAAGCTGCGCGAGGCGAGCTAAGAGGGGACGACGGCCGCTGGCCGTCGCCCCAGGGGATCAACGAGAGATCAATGCGCCGCGCCGCCGCCGGCGACATTCTTCGGCTTTCCGGTCAGCACGATCGCGATCGCAGCGAGGACCAGCACCACGCCGATCACCGCGAAGGCGTCACTGAAGCCAAGCACCAGCGCCTGACGCTTCACGATGTTGCCGATCGCCACGATCGCCTGGCTGTGTGCGGTGGCGGGGTCCGAGATGCCGTGGCTGAGGAAGTAGTTGGTGACCTCGGCGATCCGGGTACGCACCTCCTCGCGGCCCAGATGCACGGACTGGCCGATGATGTTGGAGTGAAACTGCTCACGCTTGGTGACGATGGTGCTGAGCAGCGCGGTGCCGATCGCGCCGCCGAGGTTGCGCATCATGTTGGAGATGCCGGAGGCCGCCGGTGCATCTTGCGGCGCAACGCTGCCGAGGCTGATGGCGGACAACGGCGCCAGCGTAATCGCCTGGCCGACGGCGCGAACGATGTTCGGATAGAAGAACTGGTCGCCGGAGTAATCCAGCGACATCTGGATGTTCATGAAGGATGAGACCGCGAACAGGATCATGCCGGTGAAGGCGATGAAGCGTGGGTCGAAGCGCTGCATCAGCTTCGGCACCAGCGGGATCAGGATCAGCTGCGGCAGGCCGGTCCAGGCCAGCACCTGGCCGATTTGCTCGGCATTGTAGCGCTGCACCTGGCCGAGATAGGCGGGCAGCAGATAAACCGAGCCGAACAGCGCGAACCCGACGAACACCGCCGAGATCGTGCCGAAGCCGAAGCTGCGCTGGGTCAAGAGCCGCAGCCGGAGCAGCGGCTTCTCGACCACGAGCTCGATCCAGACGAACAAGGTCAGGCTGACGGCGGCGATCACCGCAAGCTTGACGATGAAGGGCGAGCCGAACCAGTCGTCCTTGTTGCCTTCCTCGAGCACGGCCTGCAGCGACGCGAGGCCGATTGCCATCGTGATGATGCCGAGCCAGTCGCCCTCGCGCAGCAGATTGAGCTGCATCGGCTGGCGTTCCAGGGTGAAAGAAAGGGTGATGACCATCACCGCGGTCGGAATCACGTTGACGAAGAAGATGGTCTGCCAGCCGTAATTCTCGGTCAGGTAGCCGCCGATGGTCGGGCCGATCGCCGGCGCAAAGGTCACGGCGAGGGCGAACATCGCGAGGCCGATCGGCTGCTGCACCTTCGGCAGCTTGGTGAAGACAAGCGTGAAGGCCATCGGGATCAGCACGCCGCCGAAGAAGCCCTGCAGGCCGCGCATCGCGATCATCGACGGCAAATCGTGGGTGAAGGCACAGGCGACCGAGAAGATCGCAAACAGCGTGGCGAAGCCAATGATGATCTTGCGGAACGAGAACACCCGGCTGAGAAAGTCGGTCAGCGGGATCACCACGATCTCGCCGATCAGATACGACGTCGAGATCCAGGAGCCGTTGTCGACGCCGGTTCCGATGCCGCCCTCGATGTTGAGCAGCGAGGCGTTGGTGATCTGGATGTTGAGGATCGCCATGAAGGCGCCGATCATCGCCGCGACGATGGAAATCCAGACGGCCATGCTGGCGCGGTTGGGGTCAACTGCTGCGGCGCGGGGCGCAGCAGCCGGGGAGGAGAGCGCGAGGTCGGACATGACATCACCTATTTGAAAGAGGCGACAGCGAGCTTGGGTGAGGCGCTGGAGCGCGGCGTTTCCTCGGCAGGATGCGAAAGCGTCGCGATGGAGGGGATCACCGACATGCCCGGCCGCAGGTCGACATTGGTTGCGTCGAGCACGATCTTCACCGGGATGCGCTGCACCACCTTGGTGAAGTTACCGGTGGCGTTGTCCGGCGGCAGCAGCGCGAACTCCTGGCCGCTGGCCGGCGCGAGGCTGTCGACATGACCGCGCACGACCTGACCGGGGAACATGTCGACCTCGATCTCGACCGGCTGGCCCTTGCGGACATTGGTGAGCTGGGTCTCCTTGTAGTTCGCGATCACGTAGGCGCCGGTGGCCGGCACCAGTGACATCAATTGCGTGCCGGCCTGGACGAACTGGCCGGTGCGCAGGGTGCGGTTGCCGACGACACCGTCGATCGGGGCGATGATGGTGGTGTAGCCGAGGTTCAACTCGGCCTGATGCTGGAGCGCGGTCGCTCGTGCCTGCGCCGCGACAGCTTGGGCGATGTCAGCCTTGAGCAGTTCCACCTGGCGCTCTGCGGAAGCGAGGTTTGCGGTGTCGCGGGCGATGGCGGCCTGCGCGCTGGCGTAGCGCGACTGCGCCTGCTGCGCGTTCTGCACACTGCCGTAGCCGGTGCCTGCGAGGTCGGTGTAACGCTTGTTCTCCTGCTCGGCGAAGGTCTGGTTCGCGGTATCCACGGCGAGCGTTGCGCGCGCCGCCTCGATCACCGAGTGCTGCACGTCGAGCTGCGCGCGCTTGCTGGTGATCGCAGCTTCGGCGGCGGCGACGTCGGCCTTGGCCTGGTCCAGCGCGACCTTGAAATCGCGCTCGTCGATCCGCGCCAAGATCTGGCCGGCGCGCACATGTTCATTGTCGCCCACCAGCACCGCGCTGAGATAGCCTGACACTTTCGGTGCGATCGTGGTGTTGTCGGCCTTCACGTAGGCGTCGTCGGTCGAGACCTGAAAGCGGCCGACCGTCCAGTAATCCCAGCCAAACCAGGCGCCCCCCGCCAGGATGACCAGTGCTGCGCCGGTCATGAGCAGGCGGCGAAGCTTGCCCTTGGCGGCGGGGGGCTTGGCCGCCTCCGGATTTGCGATCAACTGCTTGGCGGTCTCGGCCGGAACCTGGCTCTCGGCCTTGAAGGACGTTTCGTGCTGGCTCATGGCAGGCGCTCCTGATCGTTCTATCCTGCTGGGAAACCGTAAGAATTTGGATTTCGGCGGCCCGGGATAATTAGGAAACTTGATGTTTTCCAAAATAGAGCCCATATTGGGACTGTCAATAGAATGACAGTCATCATCTAAAAGCATGGCTCGCGGATGAACCGGAATGACAAAGACCAGACAGAGCAGACGGCGCCGGTGCCGGAACGGCGCGGCCGCGGGCGGCCGCAGCTTCGTTCCGACGACGAGACGCGCGCACTGATCTATGAGGCCGCGCGCCGTGAGTTCTCGGAGCGCGGCTTCGCCGCGGCCAGCATCGCCGACGTGGCCTGCCGCGCCGGCGTTTCCACCAAGACGCTCTATCGTTTGATCCCGACCAAGCTGGCGCTGTTCGAAGGCATGGTGACCGACCGGGTGGACCGGTTCGTGTCCATCGTGAATCTCGGCGCCTGCGATGGCCGCAATGTTGCGGCGGCCCTGGAGGCCGCGCTGCTGGTCTGCGCCGAGCTCATTCTTGATGCCGAGGTCATCGCGCTGCAGCGGATCATCCTGGCCGAGAGCGACAAATTCCCTGACATCGCCGAGACGTTTTACGAAAAGGCCATGCAGCGCTCGATCGCCGCGCTGACGAATTGGCTGGGCATCCAGCAGCGGCGAGGGCGGATCGTGCTCGATGACACCGAAGCCGCAGCAGGCATGCTGCTCGGCATGCTCGTCTTCAAGCCGCAGCGCGACGTCATGTTCGGGCACAAGCCCGCGCCAGTGCACAGTGAGATGGCAGCGCGCGCCAAGGCCTGTGCTGCGCTGTTCCTGACCGGATGCGCCGTGCCGGCCGACCGGACCAACAAGCCGATCGGAGGCGCGTGATGCCGGAGCCGGCCGCGACCTATACTGTCGAGGCGCAGATCGCGCGCGACGACCGGGCCAAATGCGAGGATGTCCTGACGCGCTGGATGGCGGCGCTCAATCGCTATGACGCGTCCGCCATGGACGCACTGATGCACTTCCCGCATGTGCGGATCGCCGGCGGCGTGGTCACGGTCTATCAGCAGCCCGGCAACAATCCGATGGACCTGTTCGAGCGGTTGCGCAAACAGGATGGCTGGCATCACAGCGTCTGGAACGAGACCAGGCTCGTGCAGTCTTCACCCGCGAAAGCGCATTATGCCGTCCGCTATACGCGCTACCGCGAGGACGGATCGGTCATCGGGGTCTACGATTCCCTCTATGTGCTGAGCCTGCTCGGCGGCGCCTGGAAAATCCAGAGCCGCTCGAGCTTTGGTCCCTGAGCAAGCCGCGCTACAAGCCGCGTTACTTGGCCGCCACCGCTGATGCGGGAGGCTGGGTCAGCACCTGCCGGATCATCCGGGCGAGATCGGCCTTGCGATAGGGCTTGGGCAATAGCGTCACGTCCGGGTCGAGACGACCGTGATGGATGATCGCGTCCTCGGTATAGCCCGAGGTGAACAGCACGCGCACCGAGGGTAGCTTGGCGATCACAGCGTCGGCCACCTGCCGGCCGTTCATGCCGCCTGACATGATGACGTCGGTGAACAGCACGTCGCAGACAAAGCCGTTCTCGACCGCAGCCAATGCCTCGGGGCCGTTGGCGGTGACCATCGTGTGGTAGCCGAGCTGCTCAAGCTGGGCGGCGACGTAATTGCGGACCAGCGGATCGTCCTCGACGACCAGGATGGATTCGTGGCCGCCGCGCGTGTCGGCCGGTGCGGGCGGCTCGACGTCGACCATGTCGCCCATGCTGCGCGGCAGATAGAGCTTGATCGAGGTGCCGTGGCCTTCTTCGGAATAAATCTTGAGATGCCCGTCAGACTGCTTGATGAAGCCGTACACCATGCTGAGCCCGAGGCCGGTGCCCTTACCGGTGTCCTTGGTGGTGAAGAATGGTTCGAACACCTTGTCGCGGATTGCCGCGGGAATGCCGCCGCCGGTGTCGCTGACCGCGACCATTACATATTCGCCGGCCCGCACATCGGGGTTGGCCGCGGCATAAACCTCGTCGAGGATGACGTTGCTGGTCTCCAGCATCAGCTTGCCACCATCGGGCATCGCATCGCGGGCATTGACGGCGAGATTGAGCAGCGCGGTCGCCATGTGGTTGGGGTCGATGAAGGCCGGCCAGGCGTCAGGCTCGAGCGCGGTATCGATTTCGAACTGCTCGCCGAGCGACGGGCGCAGCAGCCGCGCGGTGTCCTGCACCAGCGTGTTGAGGTTGGCTTCACGCGGCTGCAGCGGCTGCTGCCGCGAGAAGGCCAGCAGATGCTTGGTCACCTCGGCTCCGCGAAAGGCGGCGTCGCTGATCATTTTTGTCACCGACGACAGCGCGGCATCGTGCTCGACGGCTTCGGCGAGGATGTCGATCAGGCCGGTGATGACGGTCAGGATGTTGTTGAAGTCGTGGGCGATGCCGCCGGTGAGATGCCCGACGGCCTCCATCTTCTGCACCTGACGCAGCTTCTGCTCGGCTTCGAGTTGCTCCCGCGCGGCCTCGACCTCGCGGGCACGCATGAAGATTTCGGCTTCCATCTGCTCGGTGCGCTCGCGCAGCCGGTCGGTCAGCTTGTCCTGCTCGGCGCCGCGCTGCTTCAGCTGAATGAAGCCGGTGACGTCTTCCACCCGATGGATGATGTAGCTGAACTGTCCGCTCGGCCCGAACACCGGCGTATTGCGCGGGCTCCAGTAGCGTTCCTCGAATCCGCCACCCTCTGACTCGGGCTTGCGGATATCGTATTTCTGCACCGACATGGTGTCGGGGCGGCGGAACTGGACCACGCGTTCCAGCGAGGCGCGCAGGTTGCGCACCCCGTCGGCGGCCGGATCGTCCGGATTATCCGGAAATACTTCGAACAGCCCGCGCCCAAGGATCGCGGCGCGCTCGGTTTTGGTGGCGCGCAGATAGGCGTCGCTTACTGCCACGATGCGGAAGTCAGGCTGCGTCAGCACCAGATAGAGGCCGGGCGCCGCCTCGAATAACGCCTTGAAGTCAGGCATCGGCGGGGACTGATTTTGCAGTTCATCCTCCCTCGCAGGGATACGGTCCCCCAGTGACCGCAACCAAGATGTGGCACGCGTTCGCGGGAACTTCAATGGTTAACATACGGCGTTAACTCGATTTTTCCGATCGAACGGGTGTCGCAACGTCGTGGTGCTAGCGCGAGTTCGGCAGGTAGCGCCAACCCTCCTTGCCCAGGAAGTCCAGCATGGCCTGCGCGGGCGGCAGCAGGATCTTGTCGGTACGCCTGATGGCGTGCCACTGCCGGACGATCGGCAGGCCCTTCACCTTGAGCACCACCAGCCGGCCATCCTCCAGCTCATGAAACACGGTGTGCTGGGAAATGAAGGCGATGCCGAGCCCGGCCATGACAGCCTGCTTGATGGTCTCGTTGCTGTCCATCGCCATGCCGAGCTTCGGCTCCAGCCCGACCCGCTCGAAGTACTGCTGCATCAGCATCCGCGTGCCCGATCCCTGCTCGCGGGTGATGAAGGTTTCATTGGCGAGCTCCGATGTCGCAACGTGCCGCCGCCGCGCCAGCCGATGATCGGGTGCGGCGATGATGAAGTGCGGATGCCGGCCGAGTGGCTTCATCTCGACTTCGACATCGGCCGGCGGCCGGCCCATCACCGCGATGTCGAGATCGTAGCCGCGCAGCGCGTCGCGGATTTCTTCGCGGTTGCCGATCCTGAGCGTGACCTCGATCTTGGGAAAGCGGCGCGAGAACGCCGCGATCGCGAACGGCACGAAGTATTTCGCGGTCGAGACCGCGCCCATCGCGACGCGGCCGCCACTGCGGCCGGCGATCATGTCGAGCGACTGCTCGCAGTCCTTCAGCGCCGCCTCGATCCGCTCGATGAGCGCCAGCACATGCGCGCCGGCATCGGTCAGCGCCATGCCGTCGCCGGTGCGCTGGATCAGCGGCAATCCCGCGAGCGCCTGCAGGTTACGGAGCTGCAGCGTCACCGCCGGCTGCGTCAGGTTGAGCTGGTTGGCCGCCGACGTGATCGAGCGGGCCGCGTGCACGGCGGACAGCGCGCGCAGCTGGCGGATGGTGAGATCCCGCGAGAAGTTGCCGGCCATCACAAGCTCCATAAGAAATACTTTGCCCAGACCCAAGATAATGAAATTTCCCTAATTGGGCAATTCGCGCGTTGATAGGCCGAAGGCGACTCCCCTGCGGTCGCCCCTCGACACCTCGGGACAGAGGGCGCGATCAAAGGGAGAGGCCGGTGGAAATTCGTCCTGCATTGCATGCCCATCTGGAGTGGCCGACGCAGCACAACCCGCTGCGCGCCGCGACCGTTGCGGTGGTCGAAGCCCTTGCCGGCGCCGCGATCGAGCTCTCGCGCATCATCGCCGCGGGCCCGCTCGCCGGCGTCGGCGGCGAGAGCGGCGGGATCAATCCCGACGGCGATCGCCAGAAGACCATCGACATCGTCGCCGACAACCTGATGCGCGACGCGCTGCGTACGGCGCCCGTCGCTGCGGTGTTGTCGGAAGAGGTCGAGCTGCCGGAGACGCTCGATACCGATGCGCCGCTCTGCGTCGCGATCGATCCGCTCGATGGATCCGCCAATCTCGAAAACAACATCTCGATCGGCACGATCTTCTCGATCCGGCCGAAGGGAAACGACATTCTCTCTACCTTCTTCGAGCCCGGTACGGCGCAATGTGCTGCGGGCTGCTTCATCTACGGTCCGCAGACCGTGCTGGTGCTGGCGCTCGACCAGTGCGTCGACTGCTTCACGCTGGATCCGCGAGCCGGCGAGTTCGTCCTGACGGCGCGCGACCTCCGGGTGCCGCAGAACGCGACGGAATTCGCCATCAACGCCTCGAACCGGCGGCACTGGAGCGGCCCGGTGCGCAACTACATCGACGAGTGCCTTGCCGGCGTGAACGGCGAGCGCGGCCAGGACTTCAACATGCGCTGGATCGGCTCGCTGGTGGCCGAGGCCTATCGCATCCTGATGCGCGGCGGCGTGTTCCTGTATCCGGCGGATGCGCGCCAGGGCTACCGCGAAGGCCGGCTGCGCCTGCTCTACGAGGCGCATCCCATCGCGCTGATCATGGAGTGGGCGGGCGGCGCCGCGTCCAGTGGCCGGTCGCGCATTCTCGAACTCTCGGCACGCACGCCGCATCAGCGCGTGCCGCTGATCATGGGATCGGCGCGCGCCGTGCGCGACGTCGATGCGATCCACCTGACCGTCGAGCCGTTGTTCGAGAGCAGCGATGCCCCGCTGTTCGCGCGGCGCGGCCTGTTCCGCTGAGGGGGAGCGCATGTCTCGTCGACATCCCATCATCTCGATCACCGGTTCGTCCGGTGCCGGCACCACCTCGGTGAAGAAGACGTTCGAGAACATCTTCCGCCGCGAGAATGTGGTTGCGGCCTATATCGAGGGCGACGCGTTCCACCGCTACGACCGCGCCGAGATGCGCAGCCATATGCTGGAGAAGGCCGAGCGCGGCGACAAGCATTTCAGCCATTTCAGCCCCGAGACCAATTTGTTCGAGGAGCTGGAGAAGCTGTTCAGCGACTATGCCGAGACCGGCACCGGAACGACGCGGCACTATGTGCACGACGAGGAGGAATCGCGGCTCTACGGCGCCAAGCCCGGCACCTTCACCGCGTGGGAAGCGCTGCCGGAGAATTCCGACCTGCTGTTCTACGAGGGCCTGCACGGCGCTGTGGTCACCGACAAGGTGAATGTCGCGCAACACGCCGACCTCAAGATCGGCGTCGTGCCTGTCATCAACCTCGAATGGATCCAGAAGCTGCATCGCGATCGCAGCCATCGCGGCTACTCCACCGAGGCGGTGACCGACACCATCCTGCGCCGCATGCCGGACTATGTGAATTACATCTGCCCGCAATTCAGCGAGACCGACATCAACTTCCAGCGCGTGCCGACGGTCGATACGTCGAACCCGTTCATCGCGCGCTGGATCCCGACACCGGATGAATCGATGGTCGTGATCCGGTTGAAGAACCCGCGCGGCATCGATTTTCCCTATCTGCTCTCGATGATCCCGAACAGCTTCATGTCGCGCGCCAATTCGATCGTGATTCACGGCGCCAAGCTCGACCTCGCGATGCAGCTCATCCTCACCCCGCTGATCCTGCAATTGATCGAACGAAAGAGGCGAACGATATGACCGCACTTGCGTCCGTTGCCAGCCGGCCCGAAATCAGCCACGACGAGATGGCCAACGCCATCCGCTTCCTCGCCATCGACGCGGTGGAGCAGGCGAAGTCCGGCCATCCCGGCATGCCGATGGGCATGGCCGATGTCGCGACCGTCCTGTTCACCGACTTCCTGAAGTTCGATCCGGCCGATCCGGCCTGGCCTGACCGCGACCGCTTCGTGCTGTCGGCCGGCCACGGCTCGATGCTGCTCTATGCGCTGCTCTATCTGACCGGCTACGAGAGCATGACGCTCGATCAGCTCAAGGCGTTCCGGCAATGGGGATCGCAGACCCCGGGACATCCTGAGTATGGTCATACGCCCGGTGTCGAGACCACGACCGGGCCGCTCGGGCAGGGGATCGCGACCGCGGTCGGCATGGCGCTCGCGGAGCGCTTGATGAACGCGCGCTTCGGCGACGATCTCGTCGATCACTACACCTACGTAATCGCTGGCGATGGTTGCCTGATGGAAGGCCTCAGCCATGAGGCGATTTCGCTCGCCGGCCATCTGCGGCTGAACCGGCTGATCGTGCTGTTCGACGACAACCAGATCTCGATCGACGGCGCCACCTCGCTGTCCTGCTCGGACGACCAGACGGCGCGATTTGCGGCCAGCGGCTGGAACGTGTGCCGCATCGATGGCCACGATCCGCAGGCAATCTCTGCGGCGATCAGGCAGGCACGAGCGAGCGATCGTCCGTCGCTGATCGCCTGCCGCACGGTGATCGGATTCGGTGCGCCGAACCGGCAGGGCAGCGAGAAGGTACACGGCGCACCGCTCGGCGGCGATGAGGCGGCGAAGACCCGCAGCGCGCTGCGCTGGCCGTATCCGGCCTTCGAAATCCCCGACGCCGTGCTGGCCGAGTGGCGCGAGCTCGGTGGCCGCGGCCGCGACGCACGGCGGGCCTGGATCGAGCGCTCGCGCAGCGCCTGCACGGGCAACAAGGGCGAGCGATCTCCGTTCCACGACGCGCTGAACCGGAAACTGCCCTGCACCTATGCCGAGGCGATGGCGAAGCTCGTTGAGCGGTTTGCGACCGAGCAGCCAAAACTCGCCACGCGGCAGGCCTCGCAGCAGGTCATCGACGTGATCGCCGAAGCATTGCCAAATCTCCTGGGCGGATCGGCCGACCTCACGCACTCCAATCTCACGCTGGCCAAGTCGCAGGTCTCGGTGCGGCCGGAAACGCTCGACGGCAGCTATATCCACTACGGCATCCGCGAGCACGGCATGGCGGCGGCGATGAACGGCATCGCGCTGCACGGCGGGTTCATTCCCTATGGCGGCACCTTCCTCAGCTTCGCCGACTACAGCCGGCCGGCGATCCGCCTCGCGGCATTGATGGGCATCCGCGTCATTCATGTGATGACCCACGATTCGATCGGGCTCGGCGAAGACGGGCCGACGCATCAGCCGGTCGAGCATCTGGCGGCGCTGCGGGCGATCCCGAACCTGCTGGTGTTCCGTCCGGCCGATGCGGTCGAGACCGCGGAAGCCTGGGACTGCGCGCTGAAGGCAGAGACCTCGCCGTCGATCCTCTGTCTGTCGCGGCAGGCGCTGCCGACGGTCCGTGACGGCAGCAAGGACAACCAGGTCGCGCTCGGCGCCTACGTTCTCGTCGAGCCGGCCTTCGGGCGTGACGTCACCCTGATTGCAACGGGTTCGGAGGTGTCGATCGCGCTCGAAGCCGCAAAGCTGCTGGCGGAAGCAGGGGTGAAGGCCGCGGTCGTCTCGGCCCCGTGCTTCGACCTGTTCCGCCAGCAGCCGCGCGACTATCGCGCCCAGGTGCTGGGCAACGCGCCGCGTGTCGGTGTCGAAGCCGCAGTCGAGGGCGACTGGGCCCGCTGGCTCGGCGACGACGGCGTATTCGTCGGCATGACCGGCTTCGGCGCCTCGGCGCCGGCCGACGTGCTGTACCGCGAATTCGGCATCACGCCGGCGGCCATCGCCGCGGCGGCAAGACAGCTCATGCAACCAACGAATTGAAAGGAGGACGGCACCATGGCGCGGATAACCCTGAGGCAATTGCTCGATCACGCCGCCGAACGCGGCTACGGCGTGCCGGCCTTCAACATCAACAACATGGAGCAGGGCCTCGCCATCATGGAGGCGGCGGCGGCCCGCGATGCGCCTGTCATCATCCAGGCCTCGCGCGGCGCGCGGTCCTATGCCAACGACATCATGCTGGCGAAGATGATCGATGCGCTGGAGGAAATGTATCCGCAGATACCGCTCTGCCTGCACCTCGATCACGGCAACGAGGAGGCGACCTGCGCGACCGCGATCCGCTACGGCTTCACCTCCGTCATGATGGACGGCTCGCTCAAGGCCGACGCCAAGACCGCGGCCGACTATGACTACAATGTCGATATCACCCGCCGGGTGGTCGACATGGCGCATTGGGTCGGCGCGTCGGTGGAAGGCGAGCTCGGCGTGCTCGGTTCGCTCGAACACGGTGGCGGCGAGCAGGAGGACGGTCACGGCGTCGAAGGCAAGGTCAGCCACGATCAGCTGCTCACCGACCCGGACCAGGCGGTCGATTTCGTCCGCGCCACCAAGGTCGATGCGCTCGCGATCGCGATGGGCACCTCGCACGGCGCCTACAAGTTCACGCGGCGGCCCGATGGCGAGATCCTGGCGATGCGCGTGGTCGAGGAGATCCATACGCGCCTGCCCAACACGCATCTGGTGATGCACGGCTCGTCCTCGGTGCCGCAGGCGCTGCAGGACATGTTCAACCAGTTCGGCGGCGAGATGCCGCAGACCTGGGGCGTGCCGGTCGAGGAGATCGTCCGCGGCATCAAGCACGGCGTGCGCAAGGTCAACATCGACACCGATTGCCGCCTGGCGATGGCCGCCGCCTTCCGCAAGGTCGCCGTGCAGTCGAAGAGCGAGTTCGATCCGCGCAAATTCCTGAAGCCGGCGATGGATGCGCTGCGCGAACTCTGCCGTGACCGCTTCGAGCAGTTCGGCACGGCCGGCAATGCCGCCAGGATCAAGGTGGTTGCACTGCCGGAAATGGCCCGTCGCTATCGCGCCGGCGCGCTTGATCCGCAGATTGGAAAGATCACCCAGGCCGCCTGAGCAGACGGCGACGAACGACGACAGGAGATTGAGATGAACATACAGCCATCGATTACCGTGCGTGGCAAGGATCGCTACAAGTCCGGCGTGATGGAATACAAGCGGATGGGCTATTGGGAACCGAACTACGAGCCCAAGGACACCGACGTCATCGCCTTGTTCCGCGTCACGCCGCAGGACGGCGTCGATCCGACCGAAGCCTGCGCGGCGGTGGCTGGCGAATCCTCGACCGCGACCTGGACCGTGGTGTGGACCGATCGGCTGACCGCCGCGGAGAAGTACCGGGCGAAGTGCTATCGGGTCGATCCGGTGCCGAACTCGCCGGGCAGCTACTTCGCCTATATCGCCTACGACCTCGACCTGTTCGAGCCGGCCTCGATCTCGAACCTGACCGCCTCGATCATTGGCAACGTGTTCGGCTTCAAGCCGCTGAAGGCGTTGCGGCTCGAGGACATGCGGCTTCCGATCGCCTATGTGAAGACGTTCCAGGGCCCGGCAACCGGCATCGTGGTGGAGCGCGAGCGGCTCGACAAGTTCGGCCGTCCGTTGCTCGGCGCCACCGTGAAGCCGAAGCTCGGCCTGTCCGGTCGCAACTACGGCCGCGTTGTCTATGAGGCGCTGAAGGGCGGGCTCGACTTCACCAAGGACGACGAGAACATCAACTCGCAGCCGTTCATGCACTGGCGCGAGCGCTTCCTGTACTGCATGGAGGCGGTCAACCGCGCGCAAGCCGCGACCGGCGAGATCAAGGGCACCTATCTCAACGTCACCGCGGCGACCATGGAGGACATGTACGAGCGCGCCGAGTTCGCCCACGAGCTCGGCTCCAACATCGTCATGATCGACCTTGTGATCGGCTACACCGCGATCCAGTCGATGGCGAAGTGGGCGCGCAGGAACAACATGATCCTGCATCTGCATCGCGCAGGCCATTCGACCTACACGCGGCAGCGCAGCCATGGCGTCTCGTTCCGCGTGATCGCGAAATGGATGCGGCTGGCCGGTGTCGACCACATCCATGCCGGCACGGTGGTCGGCAAGCTCGAGGGCGATCCCAACACCACGCGCGGCTACTACGATATCTGCCGCGAGGACTTCAACCCGATGCAGCTCGAGCACGGCGTGTTCTTCGACCAGAACTGGGCAAGCCTCAACAAGCTGATGCCGGTGGCTTCCGGCGGCATTCATGCCGGCCAGATGCACCAGCTGCTCGACCTGCTCGGCGAGGACGTCGTGCTGCAGTTCGGTGGCGGCACGATCGGCCACCCCCGCGGCATCCAGGCCGGCGCCACCGCCAACCGCGTCGCGCTGGAAGCCATGATCCTCGCCCGCAACGAGGGCCGCGACTACGTCCACGAAGGACCGGAGATCCTGGCCAAGGCGGCGCAGACCTGCACGCCGCTGCGCGAGGCGCTCGACGTCTGGAAGGACGTCACCTTCAACTACGAGTCGACTGACGCCCCCGATTTTGTTCCCACGCCGAGCATGGCGGTCTGACAGGAGTTTCTCATGCGCGTGACCCAAGGCTGCTTCTCTTTCCTGCCCGATCTCACCGATGAGCAGATCGCCGCGCAGGTGCAATACTGCCTCGACAAGGGCTGGGCGGTGAACATCGAGTTCACCGACGATCCGCATCCCCGCAACACCTATTGGGACATGTGGGGCCTGCCGATGTTCGACCTGCGCGATGCGGCGGGCATCATGAAGGAGCTCGTCGATTGCCGGCGGGTGTATGGCGACCGATACATCCGGATCTCCGGCTTCGATTCCGGCCACGGTTGGGAGTCGGTGCGGCTGTCCTTCATCGTCAACCGGCCGCGCGAGGAACCCGGCTTCCGGCTCGATCGTGCGGAAGGCACCGGACGCAACCTGCGTTACGCGACGCATTCCTATGCGGCTGGTCGCCCCGAGGGCGAGCGCTACGCCGATCAGTGACCGCGTCCGGCTTGCAAGCCAGGCGGATTGCTCCCTCGACCGTCCTGGTCCGGATGCACTTCTCCGTCGTCGCCGCCGCGGCGACGGAGCCTTTTTCGAAGCGAGAGGATGATGACCCAAGCGCAAGAACAAATCCGCGAGACGCCGCCCGAGACCATCGACCTCCGGCACGAGTTTGCCGACCTCGGCATCGGTAACGTGCTCGACCAGCTCGATTCCGAATTGATCGGCCTGAGGCCCGTGAAGACGCGCATCCGGGAGATCGCCTCGCTGCTGCTGGTCGAACGCATCAGGCAGAAGATGGCGCTGGCGACGACGTTCCCGACCCTGCACATGTCGTTCACCGGCAATCCCGGCACCGGCAAGACGACGGTCGCGCTGCGGATGGCCGGTATCCTGCACAAGCTCGGCTTCGTGCGCCGCGGCCACGTCATCAGCGTCACGCGCGACGATCTCGTCGGGCAATATATCGGTCACACCGCGCCGAAGACGAAAGAAATATTGAAGAAGGCGATGGGCGGTGTGCTGTTCATCGACGAGGCCTATTACCTGTACCGCCCCGAGAACGAGCGCGACTATGGCCAGGAGGCGATCGAGATCCTGCTGCAGATCATGGAACAGCAGCGCGAGGATCTGGTGGTGATCCTGGCCGGCTATGGCGACCGCATGGAGAAGTTCTTCCAGAGCAATCCGGGGTTCCGCTCCCGCATCGCGCATCACATCGACTTCCCGGACTATTCCGACGGGGAGCTGCTCTGGATCGCCGAGCTGATGTTGCAACGGCAGAATTATCGTTTCTCTCCGGAAGCACGCGAGGCCTTCACCCGGTACATCGGCATCCGCAAGGAACAGCCGCTGTTCTCCAATGCGCGCTCGATCCGCAACGCGCTCGACCGCATCCGGCTGCGCCAGGCCAACCGGATCGTGGCGAAGCTCGACCGCACGCTCACGGCCGACGATGTGATGTCGATCGAGGCCGGCGACGTGCTTGCGAGCCGCGTGTTCGCGAAAGGGACCGGTGCTGTGGGCGAGGCACGATGAACCAGGCGCTCGCCGGCATCAGGAACGCCGGGATGCGCCACATCATTGCGGGCGCCCGCGCGTTGATCTTCGATGTCGACGGCACGCTCGCCGAAACCGAGGAAGTGCACCGCCGCGCCTTCAATGAGGCGTTCGCCGAGGCCGGCCTCGATTGGTTCTGGGACCAGGTCACCTACGCGCGGCTGCTTCGGGTCGCCGGAGGCAAGGAGCGCATCCGTGCCTTCGACCAGCGCAACGCGGTTCCGTCGCTGACATTCTCTGATATCGCCGACTTGCATGGAATCAAGACCAAGCGCTACGCCGCGCTGATTGCAGCGGGTGACTGCCCGTTGCGGCCGGGCGTGAGGGCCTGGCTCGCCGGCGCGCGCAGCCGCGGCCAGCGCCTCGCGCTCGCCACGACGACCTCGCATGGCAATATCGATGCGCTGCTGTCGGTCGCGCTGGGGCTGGACTGGGCCGATCTGTTCGAGGCTGTTGTCGCCGGCGACGACGTGCCCCGGAAGAAGCCGGCTCCGGACGTCTATGTCGAGGTGCTGGCGCGGCTCGGGCTCGGACCGGCGGATTGCATTGCCGTCGAGGATTCCGGCAACGGCCTCATCGCCGCGTCGCGGGCGGGCATCCCCGTGGTCATCACCCGCAGCACCTATTTCAGCGACGACGATTTCGCCGGAGCGTTGCTTGTTGTTGACGATCTGTCTGACATCGACGCTTGAAGGCTGCTGCCGCCGGCCGGCCGTCAGCTCTGATTAATTTATTCTGGAAGTTAAATAAATGATGCTTGCCTCCGTTGCATTGTAGGGGCACAATCTCACCAAAGGTTGTCGGAAGCATCGCCGCACCTAGCGGATGGCGAGGCTTGCTCAATTATTTCGGGAGATAACGCCTCGTGACCCTCCGTGCCTCCGATCAATTTATTTGGATATCTAAATAAATGGCCAGTCGGTGCGCTCATTCATATATTAGGGGTGGTATCTACCAAAGGTTGCTCGAGACGGTGACGTACCACCAGAAAGTCTGGCGGGTGGTAGCGTTTGCCAACAGTTCCGGGAGACCGGCGCCTCATGATCCTCCACGTCATTCCGACACCTCGTTCATCCCACGACATGACTCGCGGGTGAGCTTGGTATTGCAGGATCGACATGGCTGACTGTGTGGAGTGAGCATTGGCGCTGTTGACGGGTTTAATCGACATTCCGCAATTTCGGTTCGTGACGGCCCCGGCGCCGATCCGACATCGCCGTGGATCTGCGGCCGGCCTACGAATGATAGCCGTCGATTGACGCGGTCCACGGCAACGGTACCCTCAACTCAAAAAACCAAGGGAGCGAAGCATGTTCAAACTGAAGGTCTCGTTGATCGCACTGGCGTTGGCAGGTCTTACTGCGACCGCACCGGACGCACGCGCCCAGAGCAAGCCGACCATCGGCATCGCGATGCCGACCAAATCCTCGGCGCGCTGGATCGACGACGGCAACAACATGGTCAAGGTGCTGAAGGAACGCGGCTACGGCACCGATCTGCAATATGCCGACGACGACATCCCGAACCAGCTCTCCCAGGTCGAGAACATGGTGACCAAGGGCGCCAAGGTCCTGGTCATCGCGGCGATCGACGGCACCACGCTGTCCGATGCGCTGAAGCAGGCCAAGGCCCAGGGCATCACGGTGATCGCCTATGACCGCCTGATCCGCGACACGCCGAACGTCGACTATTACGCGACCTTCGACAATTTCCAGGTCGGCGTGCTGCAGGCAGGGTCGATCGTGAATGCGCTCGGGCTGAAGGACGGCAAGGGGCCCTTCAACATCGAGCTGTTCGGCGGCTCGCCCGACGACAACAACGCCTATTTCTTCTACGACGGCGCGATGTCGGTGCTGAAGCCGTATATCGACAGCGGCAAGCTTGTGGTCGCGAGCGGCCAGACGGGCATGGGTAAGGTCGCGACCTTGCGCTGGGACGGCGCGACGGCGCAGGCACGGATGGACAATCTGCTCAGCGCCTTCTACGGCAAGAAGCGCGTCGATGCGGTGCTGTCGCCCTATGACGGCCTGTCGATCGGCATCATCTCCTCCCTGAAGGGCGTCGGCTATGGCAGCAAGGACCAGCCGATGCCGTTCGTCAGCGGCCAGGATGCCGAGGTGCCCTCGATCAAGGCGATGCTGCGCGGCGAGCAATACTCGACCATCTTCAAGGACACCCGCGATCTCGCCAAGGTCACGGCCGACATGGTCGATGCCGTGCTGAGCAAGAAGGAGGTCAGTGTCAACGACACCAAGACCTACAACAACGGGGTCAAGGTGGTTCCGTCCTATCTGCTGAAGCCGGTCGTGGTGGATAAGACCAATTGGGAGAAAGTCCTGATTGACAGCGGCTACTACAAGCGTTCGCAATTCGACTAGGGCGGGCGAGCGGGGCTGATAGCGCCGAGGCCTAGTGACGTTGCGGGATGTGATCCGATGACGGCGATGCTTGAGATGCGTAACGTCAGCAAGAGCTTTGCCGGCGTGCAGGCATTGCGCGACGTCAATTTCACTGTGGAAGCCGGGCAGATCCATGCGCTGGTCGGCGAGAACGGTGCGGGCAAGTCGACCCTGATGAAGGTGCTGAGCGGGGTCTATCCCGCCGGCAGCTACGAAGGGTCGATCCTGTTCGATGGCGAGGAGCGCCGGTTCGGCGACATCAACGACTCCGAGGCGCTGGGGATCATCATCATCCACCAGGAGCTGGCGCTGATCCCGCTGATGTCGATCGCCGAGAATATCTTTCTGTCGCGCGCGCCGTCGCGGTTCGGAGTGGTAGACCGCAATGCGGTGTACCGGCGGACGGCCGAGCTGCTGGCGCAGGTCGGCCTGCGCGAATCGCCGGACACTCTCGTCACCGATCTCGGCGTCGGCAAGCAGCAGCTGGTCGAGATCGCCAAGGCGCTGTCGAAGCAGGTGCGCCTCCTGATCCTGGACGAGCCGACCGCGAGCCTCAACGAGGCCGACAGCGCCGCGCTGCTGGACCGGCTGCTGGTATTCCGCGAGCAGGGCATCGCCTCGATCCTGATCTCGCACAAGCTGAACGAGGTCGCACGGGTCGCCGACCGGATCACGGTGCTGCGCGACGGCCGCACCGTCGACAGCCTCGATTGCAGGACCGAGCAGGTCGACGAGGACCGCATCATCCGCAGCATGGTCAACCGCGATCTCGCGCATCGCTTCCCGGAGCGAAACGTTGAGATCGGTGATCCCGTGATGACGGTGGAGAACTGGTCGGTGTATCACCCGTTGCATACCGCCCGGCAGGTGATCAAGAACGTCGATTTCAGGGTGCGCCGCGGCGAGGTGGTCGGCATCGCCGGCCTGATGGGCGCCGGCCGCACCGAGTTCGCCATGAGCCTGTTCGGCAGGGCCTGGGGCTACAATATCTCCGGCAGGATCAGCCTTGACGGACGCGAGGCCAACCTTGCCAGCGTGCCGGCTGCGATCCATGCCGGCCTCGCCTATGTCACCGAGGACCGCAAGCAGCTCGGGTTGATCCTCGCCGACGACGTCCGCAAGAACGTGACGCTGGCGAGCCTTCGCCAGGTGTCGGATCGCGGCGTGATCGACGATGTCGTCGAGCTGAAGGCCGCGAGCGACTACCGCAGCCGGATGCGGATCCGCTGTTCCGACGTCTATCAGGAGGCCGGACAGCTCTCGGGCGGCAACCAGCAGAAGGTGGTGCTGTCGAAATGGCTGATGACCGATCCGCAGGTGCTGCTGCTGGACGAGCCGACCCGCGGCATCGACGTCGGGGCAAAATACGAGATCTATTGTATCATCAACGAGCTCGCGGAGGCCGGCAAGGGCGTCGTGGTGATCTCGTCGGAAATGCCGGAATTGCTCGGCATCTGCGACCGGATCTGCGTGATGAATGACGGCGCCTTCGTCGGCGAGTTCGCGAAGGACGACGCGACGCAGGAGAAGATCATGCGCGCCATCATGCGCAATGTCAGGCTGTCCGGGAACGGCGCCCACGACAGCGGGGAACGGGCGGGAGACGGAGCACAATGACCGACAAGACGGTGTCACTTCCCGAGACCCCCAAGCATTCCGGCTTCATCAAGAACAATCTGCGCAACTACGGCATGCTGCTGTCGCTGCTTGCGATCATGCTGTTCTTCGAGATCGTGACCGACGGCACGCTGTTGCAGCCGGTCAATCTCACCAATCTCGTGCTGCAGAACAGCTACATCGTGATCATGGCGCTCGGCATGCTGCTCGTGATCGTCACCGGGCATATCGACCTTTCGGTCGGCTCGGTTGCGGGATTCGTCGGCGCGGTCGCGGCGGTGCTGATGGTGAGCTACCATGTCGACTACCCGACTGCCTTCATCGTCTGTCTCTTGATCGGTGCCGCGATCGGCGCTGCGCAGGGCTACTGGGTCGCCTATTTCAAGATTCCGTCCTTCATCGTGACGCTGGCGGGCATGCTGGTGTTCAAGGGGCTTGCGCTCGCGGTGCTGCAGGGCCGGTCGGTCGGGCCGTTTCCGCCGACCTTCCAGAAGCTGTCGTCGGGCTTCATCCCCGAGCTGTTTCCGAGCGCCGGCACGCTCTATCCGACCTCGCTCCTAATCGGCGTCGTGCTGGCGTTCGCGCTGGTGCTCGCGAGCGCCAAGAGCCGGGCGCGCGAGCAGTCGCACGGCATCGAGGTCGAGCCCTACGCGTTCTTCATCGCCAAGAGCATCGCGCTGGCGGGCGCGGTGCTCTACTTCACCTATCTGATCGCCTCGCATCGCGGCCTGCCGAACGTGCTCGTCATCATGACTGTGCTGATCGCGCTGTACGGCTTCGTCACGCGGCGGACCGTGATCGGCCGGCAGATCTATGCGGTTGGTGGCAACGCCAAGGCCGCGAAGCTGTCGGGCGTCAAGACCGAGCGGCTAACCTTCTTCACCTTCGTCAACATGGGCGTGCTGGCGGCGCTCGCCGGGCTGGTGTTTGCTGCGCGGCTCAACACCGCGACGCCGAAGGCCGGCCTCGGCTTCGAGCTCGACGTGATCGCCGCCTGCTTCATCGGTGGCGCCTCGGCCTATGGCGGCGTCGGCCGGGTCGGCGGCGCGGTGGTCGGCGCCATGATCATGGGTGTGATGAACAACGGCATGTCGATCCTCGGCATCGGCATCGATTATCAGCAAGTGATCAAGGGCCTCGTCCTGCTGGGCGCCGTCTGCATCGATGTCTACAACCAGCGCCGGTGATTGCCGCGCAGTCATGATCCTGCGATAGGATGGCGGCGCAACGCAGGAGAATGCCGCGTGAAACTGTCCCATGCCGATGCGCTGAACATCGGAAACATTCTCGCCGAGGTCGGCCGCACCGAGATCATGCCGCGGTTCCGCCGCGTCCGGGAGATCGAGGTCCGTACCAAGACGTCGGCATTCGACGTGGTCACCGAGGCCGATGAAATTGCCGAGCAGGCGATCTCGGCGGCGCTGCTCCGGGCGTTTCCGAATGCGGTCGTGATCGGCGAGGAGGGCACGGCACGCGATCCGGCCGCGCTCGATCAGGTCGGAACCGCGGAGCTCGCGTTCATCATCGATCCGATCGACGGCACGAGGAATTTTACCTCGAGTCTGCCGCTGTTCGGCTCCATGGTGGCGGCCACGATGCGCGGCGAAATCGTGTTCGGCGCGATCCATGACCCGGTCAGCAACGACACTGCATTCGCGCTGCGCGGCGAGGGGGCGTGGCTCGAAATGCCGGACGGCAGGCGGCACGATTTGAAGGTGGCCGCGGCGGTGCCGGTCAAGCAGATGGACGCGGTGGTCGGTGTCAACTTCCTGCCGGAGCCGTTGCGCGCAACTGTCGCCGGCAATCTGTCCAGGCTTGGCGTCAGCGCGTGGCTTCGATGCGCCGCGCATGAGTATCGCATGGCGGCGTCGGGCCATTGCCATCTCTTATTCTACAACAAGCTGATGCCGTGGGATCATGCCGCCGGCTGGCTGTTGCATCGCGAGGCCGGCGGCTACAGCGCACATTTCGACGGATCGCCCAAGCCGGTCAATCTGACCGGCGGCTTGCTCTGCGCGCCCGACGAAGCGAGCTGGCATGCGGCGCAACAAGCGATCCTGACGCCGGCCGGGTAGAGGGCGGATGTGCGCTGGGAATAGAGTTTCGAGCTCAACTGTCAAGCAACCCGCTCGGTGTCGTCCCTGCGCATGCGTCGCCACTAGCCCCGTCATCCTGAGGAGCGCGTAGCGCGTCTCGAAGGATGCACGGCCCCACTGTGGCCGATTCATCCTTCGAGGCTCGCCGAAGAGGCTCGGACCTCAGGATGACGGGTCGGATAGGATTCAACTGTCAAACAGCTAGTTCGGTGTCGTCCCTGCTTTCGCAGGGACGACACCGAATGTGTTGTACGGTATGTGAGTCATACTTGCGCGCTCTCGCGATACGAGTTGCCTCAACTTTGCGTCTCGTCCCACCCTCTCATTGAACAGAGGGCACGGCGGCACTATTCGCTGCCGACCTCGCCGGTGATGATGTTGCCGAACAGCTTCCAGCTCTCGCCTTCGAACCGCATCAGCTGCGACTGCTCGATCGGGCGGAAGTCCGTCGCGCTGGTGTTGATTCTGATCCCGGGCAGGATCATCTTCGGCGCAAAGTCCTTCAGGCCGGCGGCCTGCTTCATCACATTCTCGCGTGTGAGATCGTCGCCGCACTGCTTGAGCACCTGCGCGAGCGTTTGCGCGGCGGCGTAGCCATAGACGTGATTGCCGTTGGTCTTGTCGCCGTCGGGCATATACTTGTCCATGAACGCGCGCCATTCCCTGGTTTCGGCATCGTCGTTCCAGATCGTGTCGGTCGGATCCTTGAGGTAGGCGACCGAGATGATGCCCTGGGAATGCTCGATGCCGGCGGCGCGCATGACAGAGGCGACCGACGTCGCGGTCGAGGTCAGGAAGAAGGTCGGCTTCCAGCCGAGCTCGGCAACCTTCTTGATGGTCTGCGCCGCGCCCTTCGGCGCCGCCCAGGTGAACAGGATGTCGGCGCCGGAGGCGCGCAGCGCGACGATCTGCGAATCCAGCGTCGGATCGGTCAGCTCGTAGGATTTGTCGGCGACGATCATGCTGCTCGCCTTGTCGCCGAGGCCGTCGCGCAGCCCCTTGAGCGCATCCTTGCCGGCATCGTCATTCTGCCAGAGCACCGCGATCTTGCCGTTCGGGAATTTGTCGAGGATGTATCTGGCGTAGATCCGCCCTTCGCTCTGGTAGTTCGGCTGCCAACCCATCGTCCAGGGAAAGCCCTGGGGATCGCCGAAGCGCGTCGCGCCCGATGCGATGAAGAGGTGGGGGACCTTCTTGGCGTTCAGATATTTCTGGATCGCGACATTGGGCGCGGTGCCGAGCGGCTGGAACACCAGCAGCACCTCGTCGCCCTCAACCAGCTTGCGCGCCTGCTCGACCGATTTCGGCGGCGAGAAGCCGTCGTCGTAGCTGATGAAGTTGATCTTGCGTCCGTTGATGCCGCCCTGGTCGTTGATCATCTTGAAATAGGCTGCCTCGGTCCGGCCGATCGCGCCGTAGGCCGAAGCGGGACCGCTATAGGGCATGATGTTGCCGATCTTGATCTCGGTATCCGAGACCCCTGGGCCGTAGTTCTTCTGTGCGAGCGCGGGCGACAGCGCGCCGATCGTTACCGCGGCCGCCAGGCACGCACGAAGACAGAATCCGTCCAACATCCCTCAGTCACTCCCTGATTGTCCGCTGATCGCCCTGTGGCGCGCGCGCGGTTCCCCCGGTCGACGGCCGGTGCGTTGACGCCAGGCGACAATTATCGTATGCGCTTCCAGTCTGGAAACGTTTCCAGACTAGCGCGCGTTCCTACCGATGGCAATATTCCTGCGGCCGGAGAGATGTGACAAATGAGCAGACTGGAGCAGACGAGCCCGGACCATGGCGCGAGGCCGCCGCTGGTCGCCGAATGCGATGCGGTGGTGGTCGGTGCCGGCTTCGGCGGGCTCTATGCGATCTATCGGTTGCGCGAGCTCGGGCTGAAGGTGATCGGCATCGAGGCGGCGTCCGACGTCGGCGGCACCTGGTACTGGAATCGCTATCCCGGCGCGCGCTGCGACATTCCGAGCCTGTTCTATTCCTACAGCTGGTCGGAGGAGCTGCGGCAGGAATGGCGCTGGAGCGAGAAATACGCCGCCCAGCCGGAGATCCTGCGCTACGCGCAGCATGTCGCCGACCGGTTCGGTCTGCGCTCCCTGATCCGCTTCGACACTCGCGTGACGAGCGCCGACTGGGACGAAGAAGGCGAGAGCTGGACGTTGCGCACCGATCGCGGCGATTGCATCGTCGCATCGACTTGTGTGATGGCGACCGGCAATCTCTCGGTACCCAACAAGCCGAAGCTCGCGGGCCTCGCGCGTTTTCGTGGGCCGGTCTATCACACCGGGCAGTGGCCGCATCAGGAGATCGACTTTTCCGGCTTGCGCGTTGCCGTGATCGGCACCGGCTCGTCGGGTGTGCAGACGATCCCGATGGTCGCAAAGGCGGCGAGCCGCCTGACCGTATTCCAGCGCACGCCGAACTACTCGGTGCCTGCACGCAATGCGCCGCTGTCCGAAGCCGACATCGCTGCCGCCGAGCCCGTGATCGCGAAATATCGCGAGAGCCTCGAGACGCCGGAGTTCGGGCGGGTTCCTGCGAATGCCTTCGACGCGCCGGTGCCCGAGCGGGACGTGCAATGGGCGCGCTATGAACAGCTTTGGGAGCAAGGCGGCGGCGGCATCCTGACCGCATTCCCGAACATCCTGACCGATGCGGCCGTCAACGACGTCGCCTGCGATTTCGTGCGCGCCAAGATCCGCGGCATCGTGCACGACGGGGCGACGGCGGAGGCGCTGTCACCGAAGGATTATCCGCTCGGCGTCAAGCGTATCTGCATCGATACCGGCTATTTCGCGACCTACAATCTGCCGCATGTCGAGCTGGTCGATTTGCGCGCGGAGCCGCTGACGACAGTCACCGAGACCGGCGTCGAGACCGCGACGCGGTCCTTTACGCTCGATGCGCTGGTGCTGGCGACGGGCTATGACGCGATGACCGGGGCGCTCGCCGCGATGCAGATCCGCGGGCGGGACGGCGCGACCCTGAAGGAAGCCTGGGCCGACGGGCCCAGCGCCTATCTCGGCCTGATGGTGTCGGGCTTTCCGAACCTGTTTGTCGTGACCGGGCCGGGCAGCCCCTCCGTCATCGGCAACGTGATCCACGCCTGCGAGAACCATGTCGAGTGGATCACGGCCTGTCTCGGCAACATGCGCGCCAAGGGATTGACGCGGATCGAGCCGGAGCGCGACGCCGAGCGGGCCTGGATGGCGCATGTCGCCGACGCCGCCAGTCGCACGCTCTATCCGAAGGCGAATTCCTGGTACCAGGGCGCCAACATCGCGGGCAAGCCGCGCGTGTTCATGCCCTATGTCGGCCAGGGCTACCGCCACCGCATCGCGCAGATCGCGCAGCGCGGTTATGAAGGGTTTGTGCTCCGCTGAGAGCGGCGCTATGAGCGCCGTCTATCTCCGTCATTGCGAACGCAGCGAAGCAATCCATCGCGCGGCATATGCTGGACGATGGATTGCTTCGTCGCTATCGCTCTTCGCAATGACGAAGTTATGGAATCGTTTCCAGATTGGAAAGATGAGAGGATCACAGATGGACATCAAGCGTGCAGGATCGATCGCAAGCCGGCGCGGCAACGCCGATTGGTTCAGCGGCACCGTATGGGCTGATGCGATCGTCAATGCACCCGCACCCGCGCGTGTGCAGGCCGCGCGCGTCACCTTCGAGCCGGGTGCGCGTACGGCGTGGCACACCCATCCGCTCGGCCAGACGCTCTACGTCACGGCCGGCGCCGGATATGTGCAGAGCTGGGACGGCCCGATCCGCGTGATCCGGCCGGGTGACGTGGTATGGATTCCGCCGGGCGAGAAGCATTGGCACGGCGCGGCGCCAACCACGGGCATGAGCCATATCGCGATCCACGAAGCGCTCGACGGCGACTACGCGACCTGGATGGAGCACGTCTCCGACGCGCAATACGCAGCGGCGCCGCTGGCCGATTGATGGCGCGGCGCTACTTCCGCCCCCGCGCGGGCGCTGCCGGTGCGGCGCAGGAATGGCGCAGGATGAGGCGCGTCGGCAGGAACACCGGGGCGCTGCTGCCGGCCTTGTCGCTGTCGCGGATTCGTTCCAGCAACAGCCGCGCGGCGGTGCGGCCGACCTCGTTCATGTCCCAGCTCAGGGCCGAGATCGCGGGCGTCGCATGGCGGGCGAGGTCGGTGTCGCCGCTGCACACGATCGATACGTCCTGCGGATAGCGCAGGCCGTTGCTGGTGATCGCCTCCAGCACTTCGGCAAGCATGCTGGTGCCGAGCGAGATGATCGCGGTCGGCGGCTTTGTCATTTGCAGCAGCTGGCACACCGAGCTGAAGGCGGTGTTGGCGCCCTGCATGTGCGGGCGGATCAGGGTCGGGTCGACCTCGATCTTGGCCTCCTGATGCGCCTGCCGGTAGCCCGCAAGCCGCTCCGAACTCGGCAGCACCGCAGCGCTTCCGGTCAGCAACGCGATCCGGCGATGGCCGAGGCCGATCAGATAGCGCGTTGCCTCCAGCGCGCCGCCGCGGTGATCGACGCGAACCATCACACTATCAGGTACCTCGCGGTCGACGGTGACGCAGGGCAGGTCGAGCGTCGCCAGCCCCTTCATGAAATCCTTGTGGGAATTGTCGCCGGCGAACAGCAGCAACCCATCCATCTGGCGCCGCCGCACCGCCGACAGGAACGCCGCCTCGCGCGCCTCCTCATGCTTGGTCGCCGCCAGCATCAAGAGGAAGCCGGCGCGCTGGAATTCCTCCTCCGCCGCGCTCACCATGCCGGTGTAGTGCGGATTGGAGAAATCGGCGACCATGCAGCCGATCGTGTTGGAGGCCCGCGAACGCAGCGCCTGCGCGGCCTGGTCGGGCTCGAACCCGAGGCGCTTCACCGCGCGCATGATGCGGGCATGCAGCTCGGCGCTGGTGTAGATGCCGCCATTGAGGGTGCGGCTGACGCTTGAGACGGAGACGCCGGCCTCGGCCGCGACGTCACGAATCGTCGGTCGTGTCCGTCGCGTCCTGGTCATCGGTGATCGGGCCCTGTCGGTTCGGCATTGCCGCCGTCAGGCGCGCAGGGTGCGGCGTGCAGCAGACGGCATCGCCGAACCTAATCAGGCTCCGCCGCGAATCTCAAATGATTCTTGTGAGTCTTGGGTTATCGCCGTGATGCGCTCAGGAACAGCGGCCGGAAGATATCCAGAAATCCGGTCGCGGCCGGCGTCAGTGGGCGGTTCTTCAGCCGCAGGATCCCGATCTTGCGAACCAGCGGCGGCGACACCAGCCGCTTGACGATCACGCCGCGCGGCGCCCGCGGCGGCACCGCCGAGGCCGGAACGATCGAGATGCCGACATTGGCTGCGACGAAATCGTAGAGCGTGCCGAACTGCTCGACGATGGTGCTGTGATTGAGCACGATGCCGCTTGCGGTCGCGGCGCTGTCGATCTGCTTGCGCAGGCCCGAGCCGGTCGGAAGCGAGACGAAGGTTTCGTTGCGCAGTTCGCGGAGGCTCAGCGTGCTGTTGTTTCGCAGCGGATGGCGCGAGGGCAGGATCGCGAAGCAGGACTCCTGCACCGCGTCGTCGCTGACCACCTCCTGGCCGAGTGCGGTGACGTTGCCGACGCCGAAGTCGGCGAGGCCGCTGCGCACATCTTCATAGACCTCGCTGCCGAGGCCCTCGCGCAGGTGGATTTCGACGCCGGGATGCGCCTTCCTGTATTTCAGCACGGCCTCCGGCACCACGTGGTGCGTGAGTGACAACAGGCAGGAGATGATCAGGCGTCCCTTGATCTGCTCGCCGAGTGCGCGGGCGTTGTCGACCTGGGCGCCGAGATCGGCGAGCAGGCGCTGCGTCGATGCCGTGAATTCGCGGCCCGGCGCGGTCAGGATGACGTTGCGCGTCGATCTGAGGAACAGCGAAACGCCGAGCTGCCGTTCGAGCTGCAGCACCAGACGGCTCACCGCCGACTGCGTCATGCCGAGGTCGGCGGCGGCCGCGGTGAAGCTGCCATACACCGCGACCGAGTTGGCGGCGCGAAGATGTTTGAGGCTGACCTCGAACCGGCGTGGGCGTCGCTCGCGCATCATTCATTCCATTTTCGCATCAATAATCCGGATCGGAAAATATTTGACCTATATGCCCGCCGCGTCAACGATGAAGACAGCCACAGAGCAGCAAGCGGGAAGGGAAATTGCGGATGACGGCGAGCCCGACGATGACGAGGCAAGGCGCGCTGCACGGGGTCCGCGTTCTCGATCTGACACGGTTCTATTCAGGTCCGTTTGCGACCTTGATGCTGGCGGGCTTCGGCGCAGAGGTCATTCGCATCGACACCCCGGAGCAGGGCGATCCCACCATGACCGGGCCGCCGTTCCTCGGCAAGGACGGCGTCTCGCTCGACCGCAAGCATGACAGCGATCTCGGTCTCGCCTATCTGAAGCGCTGCCGCGACAAGAAGTCGATCACGCTGAACATGCGCACGGCGGAGGGCATGGAGCTGTTCCATGCGCTGCTGCGCAAGTCGGACATCCTGGTCGAGAATCTGCGTCCCGGTGCGGCCGAGCGGCTCGGGATCGACTACGAGGCAAACCGCCAGGTCAACCCCGCGATCGTGCATTGCGCGCTGACCGGCTACGGCTCGACCGGCGCGGACCGGCGACTCAAGGCGTACGATTTGATGATCCAGGCAGCATCCGGCCTGATGTCGATCACCGGTGCGCCGGATGGCAGCCCCAGCAAGGCCGGCACCGCGCTCGCGGATGGCATCACGGGCGCCTTTGCCGTCTCCGGCATCCTCGCCGCGCTGACCGAGCAGCGCGTGTCGGGACGAGGCCAGTTCGTCGATGTCGCGATGGCTGACTGCCTGTTGTCGCTGGTGCTCGACGAGCCCTTGGATTGCTACCCGCAGATGGGGATGGCGCCACGGCAGGGCAATCGCATCATGCGGTTCTCGCCGTTCAACACCTATGCCACGCGCGACGGTGCGATCGCGCTCGGCGCCGCCACGAATGAGGACTGGCTGGCGCTGCTCGGTGTGATGGACCGGCTCGACCTCGCCGCGGACGCGAAGTTCATGAACACCGGCTGGCGCGTCGCCAACAACACGATCGTCGATGCGATCGTCAGCGAATGGACGCTGGGCCGCACCACGCTCGAGGCGATCGAGGCGCTCAATCGCGGCGATGTCGCCGCGAGCCAGATCCGCGACATCGACGACATCCTCGCCTGGGAGCATCTCGGCGCGCGCGACATGCTGCAGCCGGTCGTGCATCCGACCGAGCCGCTGGAGCAGCGCGTCATTGGCGCCGGGTTTCCGATCAAGATGGGACGGACGCACAAGGGATACACCGCGCCGGCGCCGAAGCCCGGGCAGAACAATCAGGATATCTATGGCGGGCTGCTCGGCCTCTCCGGGCAGCGGATCGACGATCTGACGTCCAGGCGGATCATCTGAGAGCAAGAAGGCCGGCACATGCATGCCGGCCCAAGCGGGAGCGTCGAGATAGTCATGGCGAAGAAACGAACACCCACAGCTGCAGCGATCGCGTTGCTGGTCGGCGGCGCGATGCTGACGCCGGTTCGGGCGGCGGATGTGCAGCCGGTCAGGATCGGCGTGCTTACCGATATGTCGGGGATGTACCGCGACATCATGGGGCCGGGCTCGGTGCTCGCTGCCAGGATGGCGGTCGAGGATTTCGGCGGCAAGGTGCTGGATCGTCCGATCGAGGTGATCTCCGGCGATCACCAGGCGAAAGCCGATGTCGGGGCGGCGATCGCCCGCAACTGGTTCGACAATGGCGGTGCCGACGTTGTCGTCGACGTCGCGCAATCCGCCGTGGCGCTCGCCGTTCAGGAGCTGGCGCGGACGCGCAACAAGATCGTCATCCACGGCGTGACCGGCAGTCCCGCAATCACCCAGCAGGCCTGCGCGGTGACCGCATTCTCGTGGTCGCTCAACGCCTACGCGATTTCGGCGCCGCTGCCGAAGCCGCTGATCGAGCGCGGGCTCGATACGTTCTTCTTTCTCTCGGCGGACTATTCCTTCGGCAAGGCGATGGAGGACGCTGCGGCGGGTGCGATCAAGGCGGCCGGAGGCAAGGTGCTGGGCTCGGTGCGCTTCCCGCAGAACAATCCCGACTTCAGCTCGTTCCTGCTGCAGGCGGTGGCGTCAAAGGCCAAGGTGATCTGGCTGATCTCGGCGGCGGAGGACACCACCAACGCCCTGAAGCAGGCCAAGGAGTTCGGCCTCGCCGAGGGCGGGCAGCACATCGTGGTGCCCCTGACCTACATCACCAATGTGCACGCGCTCGGCATTGCCAATGTGCAGGGCCTCACCTTTGCGACCCCGTTCTACTGGGACCGCACCGACAAGACGCGCGCGTGGTCGGAGCGCTTCTTCAGGCAGCACCACGCAATGCCGACCATGGACCAGGCCGCGGTCTATTCGGGAACGCTGCACTATCTGCAGGCCGTCGCTGCCGCCAGGACCCTGGACGGCCTGAAGGTCGCCGACGAGATCCGGAAGCTGCCGGTCAACGACATGTATGTCGAGAACGGTTTTGTGCGCGCCGACGGCTGGCTGATGCATCCGTTCTACATGGCGAGCATCAAGGCCCCCGGCGAGGTCAAGAAGCCCTGGGACTACTACACCATCGAGAAGGTCATTCCGGCATCCGAGGCGGCGCAGCCGTTGTCGGAGAGCCAATGCCCGCTCGTCGCTCAATCGCAATGACATCGGCAAAGGAGAGACAATGTCCCGCGAAGTTCTCAAGATGTATTCGGACTACAAGAGCCCCTATGCCTGGCTGGCATTCGATCCGGTGTTCGAGCTGGAAAAGAAGTTCGACATCAAGGTGCAGTGGCGGCCGTTCCAGCTCCGGATCAAGGGCTCCGGCCAGCGCAGCGTCTATTCGGAATACAAGGTCAAGTATTCCTACATGGATGCCCGGCGGTCCGCGAACGAGCGCGGCGACAAGAAGATCATCCGCGGCCCGCTGAAGATATTCGACACCGCCCCGGCGCTGATCGGCGGGCTGTTCGCGGAGAAGCAGGGGCGGCTGATCGAATACAGCCGCCTGGTCTACGAGCTGTTCTTCCGCCGCGAGCTCGCGGTCGACGAGGTCGATGCGGTGGAGCGCTTCATCGAGTCGCTCGGGATGTCCGGCGCTGAATTCCGCAGCTATTTCGAAGGTGACGGCCGGCGCGAATATGAGGAGGCGCAGCAGGAGAGCCAGGGCGATCATATCTTCGGCGTGCCGATCTGCGTCTTTCGCGGCGAGCAGTTCTGGGGCAACGACCGTGTGCCGATGCTCGAGCGGCGGCTGCAGGAGGCCGGACTGTCGCTGTCGCGCGAAAAGCAGCTGGCCTGAGCTGTGCCGGAGGCTCCGATGATCGATCTTCATTTCGCGCCGACGCCGAATGGCTGGAAGGTCTCGATCATGCTCGAGGAATGCGAGCTGCCGTACACCGTCGTGCCGGTCAACATCACGCGCGGCGACCAGTTCAAGCCCGAATTCCGCAAGCTCAATCCCAATGGGCGGATCCCTGTCATCGTCGACAGGGACCCGCCCGGCGGAGGCGAGCCGCTGACGATCTTCGAGTCGGGAGCGATCTTGCTTTACCTCGCGGAGAAGACCGGCAGGTTCGCTCCGCGTGATCTGCATGGCCGCACCCGCGTGCAGCAATGGCTGATGTGGCAGATGAGCGCGCTCGGGCCGATGCTGGGTCAGAACGGGCACTTCTCGCTCTATGCGCCGAGCAGGATTCCCTATGCGGTCGAGCGCTATGGCAACGAGGCGCGCCGTCTCTACGGCGTGCTCAACGATCGGCTGGGCAAGAGCAGCCACGTGGCGGGCGACGACTATTCGATCGCCGACATCGGCTGCTTTCCATGGGTGATGACTCACAAGGCACAGGGCTTCACGCTCGACGATGTCCCGCACGTCAGGCGCTGGTTCGCCGAGCTTCGTGGACGGCCGCTGCTCCAGAAGGGGCTGGCGGTCGGGCGGCGCGCGGTGCGCAAGACGCTCGACGCGCAGGCCCGCAGCAACCTGTTTGGAACGAGGCCGGCGGGCGGAAACGCGCCCGCCGAAACTCTTCAGTCACAACAACTGGACAATTGAGATGACCCTGCCTCCGAAAATGCTGACCGGTTATCGCGTGCTCGATATCACCCAGTTCGTCGCAGGCCCGACCTGCACGCGTCTGCTGGCCGAAGCCGGCGCCGACGTGATCAAGATCGAGCTCGCGCCGTTCGGCGACCGGTCGCGCTTCCAGGGCCTGAAGCCGCGGGATCCCGCGTACAAGAACACCTCGCAGAGCACGTATTTCTTCCAGCAGAACCATTCGAAGCGCAGCCTCGCGCTCGATTTCAAGCATGAGAAGAGCCGCCAGATCCTGACCCGGCTCGCCGCCAAGGCCGACGTTCTGGTGGAGAATTTTACGCCCGGCGTGATGGAGCGCGCCGGACTTGGTTATGAGACGCTCAGGAAAATCAATCCGCGGCTGATCATGTGCTCGATCTCTTTCGCGGGGCAGACCGGACCGCTGAGCGATAAGCCCGGCTTCGACTATATCGCCCAGGCCTTCGCTGGCATCACCGGCGTGATCGGCGATCCCAATGGGAAGCCGGCGCAAGTGCCGGTGGCGATCGGGGACGCCTCGACCGGCGTTGCCGCAGCGATGGCCATAGGCTTTGCGCTGCTGCACCG